>VSNH01000153.1 GCA_009774215.1 Lachnospiraceae bacterium | reverse complement strand
CTTTCCGGTCTTGATAAATCCAATACTATTTATATGATGGCGGATTCCGGAGCCCGTGGATCCAACCAGCAGATCAAACAGCTTGCTGGTATGCGCGGACTGATGGCGGATACGACGGGACGGACCATCGAGCTGCCGATCAAGTCCAATTTCCGTGAAGGTCTGGACGTACTGGAGTATTTCATGTCGGCGCACGGCGCACGTAAAGGTCTTTCCGATACCGCGCTTCGTACCGCTGACTCCGGTTATCTGACCAGACGTATGGTGGACGTTTCGCAGGAGCTGATCATCCGCGAGACGGACTGCTGCGAGGGCAAAGATGAGCTTCCCGGCATGGTGGTCAAGGCGTTCATGGACGGCAAGGAGACCATCGAGGGATTGAAGGACAGAATTACAGGACGTTTCTCCTGTGAGGATATCAAGGATAAAGACGGCAAGATGATCGTGAAGAGAAACCACATGATCACTCCCGCCCGCGCGGAGAAGATTTTAAGCGTAGGCGTGAACGAGAAGGGTGAGCCCGTGGAGGAAGTCAAGATCCGCACGATCTTAACCTGCCGTTCCCATGTAGGTATCTGCGCGAAGTGCTACGGCGCGAATATGGCGACCGGCGAGGCGGTTCAGGTCGGTGAGGCTGTCGGCATTATTGCGGCGCAATCCATCGGTGAGCCCGGTACACAGCTTACCATGCGTACCTTCCATACCGGCGGTGTGGCAGGCGACGATATCACACAGGGTCTTCCCCGTGTAGAGGAGCTTTTTGAGGCGCGTAAGCCGAAAGGACTGGCGATTATTGCAGAGTTCGGTGGTGTGGCGACCATTAAAGATACAAAGAAGAAGAGAGAAATCGTGATCACCAACGATGAAACCGGCGAGTCCAAGACCTATCTGATTCCTTACGGTTCCAGAATCAAGGTGCTGGACGGCGCCACGCTGGAGGCGGGCGACGAGCTGACAGAGGGCAGCGTCAACCCGCATGATCTGTTAAAGATCAAGGGGATCCGCGCGGTACAGGATTACATGCTTCGCGAGGTACAGAGAGTGTACCGTCTGCAGGGTGTGGATATCTCCGATAAGCACATTGAGGTGATCGTGCGGCAGATGCTTAAAAAAGTCCGCATTGAGAACAGCGGCGATACCGATTTCCTGCCGGGCACGCTTGTGGATGTTCTGGACTATGAGGACATGAACGAGGAGCTGTTTAAGGAGGGCAAGGAGCCGGCGGAAGGCAAACAGATTCTGCTCGGTATCACCAAGGCGGCGCTTGCCACCGATTCCTTCCTGTCCGCGGCATCCTTCCAGGAGACGACCAAAGTGCTGACAGAGGCGGCAATCAAGGGTAAGGTAGACTCCCTGATCGGTCTGAAGGAGAACGTGATTATCGGTAAGCTGATTCCTGCAGGTACGGGTATGAGACGCTACCGCGACACGAGACTGAGCACGGACGAGAATCTTCTCAGCCGTCTGCAGATGGAGGACGAACTGGAATTTGAGGACGGCTCCTACGAGGACGAAGAGTTCGAGAATGCAGATGATGTGGAAGAGATCGAGGAGATGGAAGAACTGGACGGCGATATCGACGATGCGGAGGATTTTGTGGAAGCCGAGGAAGAGCTTGAGCCGGTAGAATAGGGCTATACAAAAGTGTTCAGCCCGCGTTCACTCACAAAAATTAAATAAAAGTGTATTGACAACGCATTCATGGGCAAGTATACTAGGATAGTGTGCACATGAATGCGTTTTTTTTGCGCGCTTTTGTGCGCCAAAATACCATTACTTTATATTCCCACAGGAGGTGAAAAGAATGCCAACATTTAACCAGTTAGTCAGAAAGGGACGTCAGACATCCGTGAAGAAGTCTACGGCGCCTGCTTTGTTAAAGGGTTATAACTCCCTTCACAAAGCTGCTACCGATACCGCTTCTCCGCAGAAGAGAGGTGTCTGCACCGCTGTTAAGACAGCAACCCCTAAGAAGCCTAACTCAGCGCTCAGAAAGATTGCCAGAGTGCGTCTTTCCAACGGAATTGAGGTGACAAGCTACATTCCCGGCGAGGGTCATAATCTGCAGGAGCATAGCGTAGTCCTGATCCGTGGCGGAAGAGTCAAGGACTTGCCCGGTACAAGATACCACATTATCAGAGGTACGTTAGATACCGCGGGAGTCGCTAACAGAAGACAGGCTCGTTCCAAGTACGGCGCTAAGAGACCGAAGGCCGCGAAGTAAACGTAGTAATTTGCTGCGCAAAATAACCGAAGTAAAATTGCGGAGCAATTTAACTTCTGTAGGTTTAAAATGTAAACCTGCGCGTGAAAGGTCTTGGGTTTCGGTGTATCAGTACCACAAACAGAACTAATTTAGTGTTGGGATTCTTATCGTTATAGAAAGAAATACCGCACGGACACATTGAATTAGAGGACACATGTGAGTACCTGAGATTTATTCCCGCGAGTAATGAGTTGATTGAGCTTTGCCCAATCGTCGGCTTGCGAAGCAGACATTTGACGAATACCGCGAGGGTGAAATAACCGCTGCTTGCTGCGAGGTATTTCACTTACTATTTATGAATAAGGAGGGAAGAATCGTGCCACGTAAAGGACATATTCCGAAGAGAGATGTATTAGCAGATCCCTTATACAATAATAAGGTTGTGACCAAGCTTATCAACAACATCATGCTGGATGGTAAGAAGGGCGTAGCGCAGAAGATTGTATATGGGGCGTTTGCAAAGGTTGAGGAGAAGGCTGGGAAACCGGCGCTCGACGTATTTGAGGAGGCTATGAACAACATCATGCCGCTTCTGGAGGTTAAGGCGAGACGTATCGGCGGCGCCACCTATCAGGTGCCCATCGAGGTTCGTCCTGACAGACGTCAGGCGCTTGCACTCCGCTGGCTTGTTATGTTTTCCCGCAAGAGAGGCGAGAAGACCATGGAGCAGAGACTTGCAAATGAGATCTTAGACGCGGCGAACAACACGGGCGCAGCGGTTAAGAGAAAAGAAGATATGCACAAGATGGCAGAGGCGAACAAGGCTTTTGCGCACTATCGATTCTAAAGCGAGAAGATATTCTAAGGCGTCTAAAAACGCCGCCTAAGAACATCTATGTCTCGCTTGGAAGAAATCAAAAGATTTCTTCCGCGTTTTGGCAAATTTTAAGGAGGACAAAATCTTGGCTGGAAGAGAATATCCACTAGAGAGAACCAGAAATATTGGTATTATGGCTCATATCGATGCGGGTAAAACCACACTGACAGAGCGTATCCTTTATTATACTGGCGTAAACTATAAGATCGGTGATACTCACGAAGGCACGGCTACCATGGACTGGATGGAGCAGGAGCAGGAGAGAGGTATCACGATCACATCAGCCGCTACCACATGCCACTGGACTCTGGAAGAGAACTGCAAACCCAAGCCCGGTGCATTGGAGCATCGTATCAATATCATTGATACTCCCGGTCACGTAGACTTCACGGTAGAGGTCGAGCGTTCACTCCGCGTACTTGATGGTGCCGTAGGCGTATTTTGTGCAAAGGGCGGTGTGGAGCCGCAGTCAGAGAACGTGTGGAGACAGGCTGATACCTACAACGTACCGAGAATGGCGTTTATCAACAAGATGGATATCTTGGGCGCTAACTTCTACGGCGCTGTAGATCAGATCAGAAACAGATTAGGTAAAAACGCAATCATTCTCCAGTTACCCATCGGTAAGGAGGATGACTTCAAGGGAATCATCGACCTGTTCGAGATGAAGGCTTACATCTACAACGATGATAAGGGCGAGGATATCACCATCACGGAGATTCCTGCCGATATGGCGGATGACGCCGCTCTCTACCATGATGAGCTGGTGGAAAAAGTCTGCGAGCTGGATGATGATTTAACCATGATGTACTTGGAGGGCGAGGAGCCTTCCGTAGAAGATATGAAGAAAGCGCTGCGCAAGGGTACCTGCGAGTGTACGGCGGTTCCCGTATGCTGCGGTTCCGCTTACAGAAATAAGGGCGTGCAGAAGCTTTTGGATGCAGTCCTTGAGTATATGCCGGCGCCGACTGATATCGAGGCGATCAAGGGTACGGATATGGAAGGCAATGAGATCGTGAGACATTCCTCCGATGACGAGCCTTTCGCCGCACTTGCATTCAAGATTATGGCAGATCCCTTCGTGGGTAAGCTGGCGTTCTTCCGCGTGTACTCCGGTACCTGCAATTCGGGTTCCTACGTGTACAATGCGACGAAGGATAAGAAGGAGCGTATCGGACGTATCCTGCAGATGCACGCAAACAAGAGAGCAGAGCTTGACAAAGTGTATTCCGGTGATATTGCGGCGGCCGTAGGGTTTAAGTTTACCGCAACCGGCGATACTATTTGTGACGAGCAGCATCCCGTTATCCTGGAGTCCATGGAGTTCCCGGAGCCGGTTATCGAGCTGGCGATCGAGCCTAAGACCAAAGCCGGTCAGGGCAAGATGGGCGAAGCACTCGCGAAACTTGCAGAGGAAGACCCGACTTTCCGTGCGCACACGGATCAGGAGACAGGTCAGACCATCATCGCAGGTATGGGTGAGCTGCACCTGGAGATTATCGTAGACAGACTGCTGCGTGAGTTCAAGGTGGAGGCTAACGTGGGCGCGCCTCAGGTTGCGTACAAAGAGACCTTTACCAAGCCGATCGACCAGGAATACAAATATGCGAAGCAGTCCGGCGGTCGTGGTCAGTACGGTCACTGTAAAGTTAAATTTGAGCCCATGGATCCGAACGGGGAGGAGACATTCAAGTTCGAGAGCTCCGTTGTCGGCGGCGCGATTCCGAAGGAATATATTCCGGCAGTCGGAGAAGGTATCGAGGAAGCTTCCAAGGCAGGTATCCTCGGCGGGTTCCCCGTACTTGGCGTTCATGCCAATGTATATGACGGTTCCTACCACGAGGTTGACTCTTCCGAGATGGCATTCCACATCGCAGGTTCCATGTGCTTCAAGGAAGCTATGAAGAAGGCGAACCCTGTATTGCTTGAGCCTATCATGAAGGTGGAAGTTACCATGCCCGAGGAGTATATGGGTGATGTCATCGGCGATATCAATTCCCGCCGCGGACGTATCGAAGGCATGGAGGATATCGGCGGAGGTAAGATGGTGAAGGGTTATGTGCCGCTTGCCGAGATGTTCGGTTATTCCACTGACTTACGTTCCAAGACACAGGGACGCGGAAACTATTCCATGTTCTTTGAGAAGTACGAGCAGGTGCCGAAGAGCGTGCAGGAGAAAGTATTGGCTGCAAAGACCAAGTAATACAAAGAAAATGCTTGAAAAACTTGGCAATCTTTAATATAATCAAAGATAGCTGATTAATCATGTAGATTGTTTGTGTAACTAAGAAAGTAAATTATTTTAAGGAGGACTTTAGAAATGGCTAAAGCTAAATTTGAGAGAAACAAACCCCATTGTAATATTGGTACCATTGGTCACGTTGACCATGGTAAAACAACTCTGACAGCGGCGATCACAAAGGTGCTTTCCGAGAGAGTTGCAGGTAACACGGCTACAGATTTCGAGAACATTGATAAGGCTCCCGAGGAGAGAGAGAGAGGTATCACCATCTCCACCGCTCACGTTGAGTATGAGACAGACAAGAGACACTATGCACACGTTGACTGTCCTGGCCATGCTGACTACGTTAAGAACATGATCACCGGTGCTGCACAGATGGATGGTGCTATCCTTGTTGTTGCTGCTACTGACGGTGTTATGGCACAGACTAAGGAGCATATCCTTCTGTCCCGTCAGGTAGGTGTACCTTATATCGTAGTGTTCATGAACAAGTGTGATATGGTAGACGATCCCGAGCTGTTAGAGCTGGTTGAGATGGAGATCACCGAGCAGCTTGAGGAGTATGAGTTCACAGACTGCCCGATCGTTAAGGGTTCCGCTTTGAAGGCTCTGGAAGATCCTGCAGGCGAGTGGGGCGACAAGATCATGGAGCTCATGAGCACTGTTGACGATTATATTCCGGATCCTCAGCGTGATACAGATAAGCCTTTCCTTATGCCTGTCGAGGACGTATTC
>VSNH01000152.1 GCA_009774215.1 Lachnospiraceae bacterium | reverse complement strand
CGATGTCCAGGAATAAAACGTTTGACATAATTTTGTCTCACTCCGCGGGTGTTCATGTAGCAATATTTTCAGATCAGAATGAACTACATCGGCTTCAGATTCCGATTCAGCCTGTCCACCATCCACGCGATTCGCTTTTCCCGTCCGGCATCTGTCTTGGCGTCGAGATACGCTTTCGTGTATGTTTTCTTCACGGAAGAGGACATTGCCTGAAAGTTTGTGAAGGCAGGCTCGTATTCTTTCAACAGGGCGGAGAGCATTTTAATCTGCTCCTCCGTAACTGCCGCGGGTTTTGGCTTGTCCCACTGACCTTTCTGCTTCGCTTCCTCGATTTTTTTCCTGCCGAAGTCGGTCATAATGCCCCGTTCTTCCAGTTCTTTGACCAGTGCCTTGTTCTTCTCCGACCACTTGCTATTTTCGTGGCGTTTCGAAAAATATTTCTGATAACTTTTCTTGTCGATGCGCTGCATCTGTCCGTCAATCCAGCCGAAACAGAGGGCCTCTTCCAGAGCCTCCCCGGCTTTCAGGGTTTTCGGTCCGCCCGCTTTGCCAAATAGGAGCCAGACGCCGTCAGTTTTGGTGACAATAAACTATTGATACAGTCTGCATTTCTCTTTAAGTTTTCTGTACATAGAAAATGGGGCGGAATCTCCGCCCCGCTGTTACGCTCGCGCTTAGAGTGGCGAAACACTCTCTTATAACTGTCTCGCTTAAGGGCTGTGATATAATTTCCTTATAGCAATAGTTTTATAGGTCATAATACATCATAAACTCCGCCGGCGTAGGAATCTGTCCCGCCTCCTTCGACTCCGCGCGCTTCCTCGCGATCCACACGTCGATCAGCCGCTCCGGGAAAACCCCGTCCTTCGTCAGATAGTCGTGATCCTTTTCCAGCGCGTCCAGCGCCTCGTCCAACGACTTGGGCAGACCCTTGATTTTCTTCTGCTCCTCAGGGGAGAGGGTGTAGAGGTTAAAATCGTAAGGACCCCAGCCGTTTGCCGCGGGATCAATCTTTTTTTCAATGCCGTCTAAGCCTGCCATCAGGATCGCTGCGTAAGCGTAGTAGGGATTGGCGGTGGCGTCAGGGTTTCGCAGCTCGAAACGCTTTGTCTCCGGGGATTTTGCGTAGGCGGGAATGCGGATGACCGCGCTGCGGTTGGACGTGGCGTAACCGACAGTCACGGGAGCCTCATAACCGGGCACCAGCCGCTTGAAAGAGTTGGTGGAAGGGTTGGTGAAGGCGCACAGGGACGCGATATGGGAGAGCAGTCCGCCGATAAAATAGTGGGCGGTCTGGCTTAAGCCGGAGTAGCCGTTCTCGTCGTAGAAGACGGGATTGCCGTCCTTCTTAAGAAGCATATGCACATGGAGCCCGTTTCCCGCTTCCTTGTAGATGGGCTTGGGCAGGAAGGTAGCGGTCTTGCCGTCCCGCGCCGCCATGTTTTTGATGATATATTTGATGATCATGGTGTTGTCCGCCATGGTGGGCATATCGGCAAGCTCCACCTCGATCTCCATCTGACCGGGACCGCCCACCTCGTGATGGTGATATTTCACTTTGATGCCCCAGTTTTCCATTTCCACACACATGCGGCTTCTCAGATCGTAGCCTACATCCTGCGGCGCGGCGATGTGGTAGCCGCCGTGGGTCACTTCGTAGCCGTTGTTGCCGGGCGTATCCAGCCTGCAGTTCCAGTCCGCCTGTCTTGTGTCTATTTGATAAGCGCACTGTCTTTTCGACACTTCGTAGCGTGCGGAGTCGAACAGATAAAATTCAAATTCGGGTCCGATCACCATCTCGTCCGCAACGCCGGTCTTTTTCATGTAATCCATGGCGCGCAGGCTGACATTTTTCGGGTACTGGTCGAAAGGAGTGTTCTCCCCTTTGCCGATGACGCAGACGTTGCCGCACATGGTCAGTGTGGGTACATCCGCAAACGGATCCACGTAGGCGGTGTCCGGATCCGGCAAAAAGACCATGTCGCTCTTTTCAACGGGCGCGTACCCGTAGTTAGAACCGTCGAAGCCGATCCCGTAGACGAAGACGTTCTCATCAAACCGCTCCACCGGTATGGTGATGTGACGCCAGCGTCCGTCGATGTCGGTCATTTTGAAGTCGATCATGCGGATCTCTTTCTCTTGACACAGTTTTCTGATTTCTGCACTTTTGTCCATAACTATATCCCCCTGTCTGGTTGTTCAGCGTTATGCCGGTGCAAGATGGCAGACGCTGAATTGTATGTATAATAATACTATACTATAGAAGAAGTGCGACGGTAAAGGCGAAATGTCAAAATTGCCGGAATTGTGAAGCAGATCGCTTTACATTGGTAAAAAGTGATACTTTGCGGAGGTGTGTATGATGGGAAAAGTCGTTGAAAATGCGCCTGCGAAAGTGGTATACTGGAAACACTGGGGCGATAGACTGAAAATCATGCATCAGGTGGGAGAAAAGTGTGAAGAGAATTTCTGGGTCTGCAAAGTACGCAGACTGAGAAATTTGAATAAGTAGGTCTAAGGCTCTGACATGGAGGTAACCGTGACGACGAGAGAAGAGGCGCTGCGCTATGGCATGACGTTTCCCGACGTGTATCAGGACATGCCTTTTCACGACACCAACTGGGTGTTGGTGAGATGCGGCGGAAACAGAAAAGCATTTCTATGGACATATGAATATCAGGGTTCCATGCGGATCAATATCAAGGTGGATCCGGCGTGGCGGGACTTCTGGCGGCAGACCTATGAGTCTGTGATTCCGGGCTACCACCAGAACAAGGAGCACTGGAACACGGTAATTTTGGACGGTACGATACCAGATGAGGACATCAAACGCATGATTGCGGAGAGTTATGATCTGGTAACGGGAGGAAAAAGAGGAAAAAGAAGAGGAACGCGTGTTGAGGATGCAAAGAATGGGAAATAAAAAGAAGTGGAAAAGAACGCTGCCGGTTCTGCTGGCGGCGCTGTTGTGGGCTGAGGGGACGCTGGGAACGGTTTGTGCGTCGGAGTCTGTCATACAGGGGCTGTCTGCGGAAGGCAAAGAGACAATGTCCGGGGAAAATGCCGACATCTGTGAGGAGACTACTGCGGAAACGGAAAAGGCGGAAGAAGGGGACAAGTCTGCACTCGCGGAACAGGAGACACCCGGAGAGGAGGAGTATCCCGACGGGGAAAAACAGCCGGAGCAGAGCGGCACGGAGACACCCGGAGAGGGGGAGCAGCCCGACGAGGGAGTAAATCCCGCGCCCGGAGAGACGGAGACGCCTGGTGAGGGAGAAAACCCCGTGCCCGGAGAGGCGGACGCGCCGGACGAGGGAGGAGAAATGCTGCCCGCAGAGGGGGAGCAGCCTGACGGAGAAGAAACGGATGCATCGGCGACAGAAGAGCAGCCGACCGTATCGGAGAATACGGTTTCCGAAAATACGACAGAGGAAGAGGAAAATCTGGTTCCGGAGGATTGGACTGGAGAGCCGACGCTCGGAGAACCGCCCCTTATGACGGGGGGGACAGGCAGGTATGCGGCTTATTCCGATCAAGAGATATCTCCCATGGCGGCGGGTTCCGGCCACCGGACGCCGGGGGTGGGGGAGATCATCGACCGCTACAAGGCATATCCGTGGAGTCTGGATGTCGCAAACGGTTATAGCGTGACTCCTTCGGTCAGCGCCCCTTACGCGGCGGGTCATCTGAAGGACAACAGTCTGGAAAACGCTATGAATCTGTTGAACTTTATCCGCTATGTGGCGGGGGTGCCGACGGACGTGACGCTGAGCGAGGACTATACGGAGAAAGCCCAGGCGGGCGCGCTGTTAAACCGCGTAGGCGGCAAGCTGGATCATAAGCCGGGACAACCTGACGGATTCCCGGACGATCTTTATCAGACCGGATATGCGGGATGCTCCAACGGCAATATTGCGGCGGGTTATGGCAATATCGCCAAAACCCTGTTAAACGGCTGGATGTATGACGGGGATGCCGCCAATGTCAACACAATGGGGCATAGGAGATGGATTTTAAATCCCTCCATGTCACAGACCGGATTCGGGGCGGTGGGTTCCTACTCGGTGATGTATGTCCGTGACAGCAAGGGCAGCGGGATTACGGATTATGTGGCATGGCCCGCGCAGAACATGCCCATCGAGCTGATGAACGGCTCTGGGACGCCGTGGACGCTGAGTCTTGGCAGCGATTATAAGAAAGCGAGTTTTCAGAGTGTAACCGTGACGCTTAAGGATATCACCAACAATAAAAGCTGGTCTTTCTCAGGTTCCAATGCAACTGGCGTTTTTAAGGTGAATGTAGAATATTATGGGATGCCGAACTGCATTATTTTCCGCCCCAGCAACGTAAGGTATAACAAAGACTCCCAGTTTCAGGTCACGGTCAGCGGTATTAAGCTGGAGGATGGCACAGAGAATGGAAAGGACACGACGCTCAGCTATAATGTGGATTTCTTTTCACTGAAGGAGGAGCCGGCGGAGGTGGCGAGTGTCGCCTTGGATAGAGATACGCTTCATCTGCTGAAGGGTGTGGAGGGAAAGCAGGAAGAGACTTTGCTGGCTGCGGTACAGCCCGGCAATGCCAGAGACAAGGAGCTGACCTGGGCGAGCAAGGACGAATCGGTTGCCACGGTGGACGGAAACGGCAAAGTTACGGCTGTGGGAGTGGGAACCACGGAAATTTCCGCCACGGCGAAAAACGGCGTGCAGGATGTATGCACCGTAAAGGTGTCGGATTATTCCCTGCAGTCGGATGCAAACGGATTTTTTGCGGATAAGGAGACGAAAACTTATCGTCTGTCGTTTGATCTGACGATGAATGCGGAGCAGGGGCGGCTTGTCGTTATGGACGGTGACCCGGCGGACAAGGGAGGAGAAGCCACAGACGCGATCAGGTGGATCAGCGAAAATGAGACGGTAGCTGCGGTAGATACGGATGGCACCGTCACACCGCTGTCCGTGGGGGAGACGCTGGTCTGGGCTGATGTGGATAACGGTTTGGAGATGCTGCAGTGCGTAGTGACGGTGGAGGATTCTAAGCTGCCGCAGATAGAGATGCAGGAGACGGCATATACACTGACCATAAGGAAGGACGCCGACGGGAATACGCAGAGGGAAAGCAGGCGGCTTCGCTTATATTTTTCGCCGTCAGACAGCAAATGGGTGAACGGGGGACAGAATTATGTGAAATGGACATCCGCTGACCCGACGGTTGCGGCATTTGAGACGGATGTCGCACCGGGTGTAAAAGATGTGACGGACACGGAAGAAGGGCCGGGCGCAGAAGAGGGAACGGACACGGAAGAAGGGCCGGGCGCAGAAGAGGGAACGGACACGGGAGAAGGATCGGATACGGAAACAGAGTCAGGCACGGCGGCATTGACGATCAGCGGGAACACGGTCGCGGTGACTGCTGTCGGCGCGGGCGAGACGACGATTTCCGCCGTGATTGTGAATGAGGAAGGAACTCCGGTGACGGACAGCGATGGGGAGACCATTGCGGAGGCGTCGTGCGCGGTGACGGTGCAGGAGGAGGCTTACCTTGCGGATCGTGAGCTTCCGCGGCCTGTTGCGCTGACCAACACGCAGACGACTTTGAAGGATGTGACGCTTCCTGACGGCTGGAGCTGGAAGGAGCCGGACACGGCGCTTGCGCAGTTAACGGGGGGAAAGACGAAAAAGTTCGCGGCGCTCTATAAGCCGGCCGGGGCGGGGGAGCACATTTTACCTGCGGAGCGGCTGCTGGACGTGCGATTACTGACGGTGGAAAACATTTCTCTGGGAATGCGGACGGCGGAAGGGAAGGCACAGGAAGACTTCGTACTTACCAAAGGGCAGAATTCGATAATTTATGTAAACAATTCTGCGGCAGATACTTTAAAGCAGCTTGACGAGAACGAGGATTATAAAAATAACGATTGTTATAAAGCGCAGCGGGATGATATCTTGCGCGATATGAGGAAAAATATCATCTGGAGCAGCAGTAACACGAACGTGATTTCGGTGGAGCCTGCGGCGGACGGCATATTGACGGCAGACAATGCGGGCAGCGCGAAGCTGGCGGCCAAAAGCGCGGGCAGCGCCACGATCAAAGCAAGCTATAAGCTGGGAAAGAAAACCTATCAGGCCAGCGTGAAGCTCACCGTCAAGGAGGCGGGCGGTACACTGACGATAAAAGGCGTGGAACAATTTACCCGCGTCAGCGGCGCGGGGCAGGCGGAGGAGAGATATACGGGGCTGCTTTCCGCTTTTCAAACAGAGCAGCCAAATCAGGTCAACAGCAAAATCACGCTGACGCTGCCGGGGGCCGCCAAGGTGACTGCGAAGAGCGGCAACGCGAAGGTTGTTGCGGTTAAGTCGTCGGCAGCTGAGGCGGATGGGTGTGCGGTTTCGCTGTT
>VSNH01000151.1:5517-6461 GCA_009774215.1 Lachnospiraceae bacterium | reverse complement strand
CCTCCCTCAAACGCCTTGTATAAGGAAATTCTGGACTTCGCAAAAAGTGTATGCAATTGGAAAATGGCGCACTAGTTGGCGCATAAGCAGACTCGAGATGCTTCGCATCTCTCGTTCGCGTTGCTCGCCGTAAATCTCCCGAAACATACCCTCATGCAAGCATGGCGCCTGTTTCGTAAGCTTTCCGTCTCTGCTTATCGCGCATATCTTGCTTCCGCATCTTCCAAGGACTGATACCCGTAAAACGCGGTCTCATTGGCGATGGTCTGCTTTAACAGGCTCTCGCCCTTTTCTTTCGCCTCCTCCGTCTCCTTTAAAATCAGCGAAAGCGTCTTCATGGAATAGGTATAAAGCTCGCCGCGAAGATAACTCTCCATGGAAGACCCTGCCATAATGCCGTCTTCCGCTGTGGTGGCCACCCTGCCCCGCTTTCGCAGGTTCGGATACTCCTTTGCCATTTCGGCATCCCATTCCAGATTGACCGCTATAATCTGTTCCACGATCTCCTTCTTTTCGGACACGTCGGGAAGATGCCCCTTAATCTCCTCGTATTCCTCCGGGTAGGTGCTCTCCATCATAAAGCCGTACTTCTCGAAGATGGGATTTCTCCCCTCCTTCACGGCCCCCTGACAATCCGCCTGATAGCTCAAAAGCACTTCGTCGGAGTAAACCATCCACTGACTCATACGCATTTTAAAGAAAGTGTCGGGATCATCCTGACAGGAAGCCCTGCCGCCTGTATTGTAGACCTGCTGAAACAGCTCCCACTCCATCTGCGCAATGTCAAATATCAACTGTTCCCGTTCGCTGACTTCTGCCATGATATCCTACCCCTTTCGCTGTATGACTGCCGATTTCCCGCTGTGCAGAGAATGCCCGTATTTCAGGCATTCTCCTGTGTGAGAGTGATTTGCGAAGCAAATCTAGTACTTCTTCGCGAAGCA
>VSNH01000151.1:0-5417 GCA_009774215.1 Lachnospiraceae bacterium | reverse complement strand
GCCCCTGCTGCGAGTGATTAGAAGTACTTCTCACACTAACCTCCATGTTTTCGCTTCGCGGAATCTCAAATCAATGCGGAGAATGCCCGTATTTTGGGCATTCTCCTGTGTGAGAGTGATTTGCGAAGCAAATCTAGTACTTCTTCGCGAAGCAGCCCCTGCTGCGAGTGATTAGAAGTACTTCTCACACTAACCTCCATGTTTTCGCTTCGCGGAATCTCAAATCAATGCAGAGAATGCCCGTATTTTGGGCATTCTCCTGTGTGAGAGTGATTTGCGAAGCAAATCTAGTACTTCTTCACGAAGCAGCCCCTGCTGCGAGTGATTAGAAGTACTTCTCACACTACTCTCCATCTTCCGCCGCTGTCAGAAATGTCATCATTTCCCCGGGCGTATAGTCTGCCATCGCCTCCGTATACGACGTATGAGCGGTGACAAGTGTCTCCCCCTCCACCGTTATGTAAACCGCGTCGGCATCATAGTTCGCCAAAAATGTGTTAACGATCGAAGAAATAATAATACACTCCGCCTCCATGGACATGGTCATCAGATATTCCCGAAAGCTCCCGGAAAGATCCAGATATATCAGCTTTCGCCCATCCTCTTCCCGCTCTTCCATGGAGAGCGCCTTCGTGTCAAGAAGCGGTACAATGTTATGTCTCGCCAGCGCACTCAAAAGCACATCCGGCGTGATGTGTTCCGCTGTAATCACTTCCTCTGTAAGACCGGAATCCATATCTTTACCGTAGCAGATCACCGTGGCCTTTTCCGGCTCTTCACTCTCCTCCTGTATCCTGACACTCTCTTCAACAGGCTGATCCGTCTGCGTCTCCTTTTCCTGTGCCTCTTCCCCTGTTTCCTCTTCCGGCTCTTTTTCCAATAAATATTCCAAAGAATTGACAAGCATATCCTTTGATGACAACTCCGGCACGACAATCTCTTCTTTCGTCACAACCGCGTCAGCCGTTCTGCCGCAGGCCGTCAGCAGCATGACAGCCAGAAGTGCAAGCGCCGCCATGTTTCTCTTCTTCATAATATCCAACCTTTTCCTCCCCGAATGCGAATCCTCTGAATCGCTTTATTGTATCATACCGCATCCGAAAAGTAAATTGGCTATTTATGCCTTCACCGCGCGTCCCGACTTAATCACCTCGAGAAGAACAAATTCCCCGTCCGCAACCAGAATGTCCGCCCGCCGACCCGGCAGCAAAGCGCCGCACTCTTCCTCCAGTCCGACCGCTTCGGCAGGATTGCGCGTAGCTGCCCTGACTGCCTCCTCTTTCGGGACGCCCATCCGAATCGCCGTTCTCATGCAGTCATACAGATTGGTGGCGCTGCCCGCAATGGTGCCGTCTTTCAATAACGCCCGGTTGCCTTTAACAGTAACCGGCTGCCCGCCAAGCGCGTACTCCCCGTCCTCCATGCCTGTCGCCATCATGCTGTCGCTGATTAAAACCATCCGCTCAGCCCCGAAAAGTTTGAACGTGCTCTTCACCACGCACGGATGGATGTGGATGCCGTCGCAGATCAGCTCTACCCTCGTCTCCTCATTCTCCGCAGCCGCGCCGATGACGCCGGGTTTCCTGTGGGTAAATGGCGGCATCGCATTGTAGAGATGAGTCACATGATGCGCCCCCGCCTCCATCGCCTCCTTTGCCGTCTCATAATCGGCGCAGGTGTGCGCGATGGAAAAGCGAAACGCGCCGCTGCACTCACGGATACAATCCATGGCCCCCGCCGTCTCCGGTGCGATCGCCACCATGCGGATCATTCCTTTCGCCGCCTGCTGCAGCTTCTCAAGCATCTGTCTGTCCGGTGTCCTGATATATGCCGGATTCTGCGCTCCCTTTTTCTCCTCGGAGATAAAAGGGCCCTCCAGATATATGCCCCGCAGGACATCCTTTAAGGGAATATCTTCCTCCAAAACTTCCGTCTCCGCCGCCTCTGCGCCTGCCGCACAGATTCCCAGAAGCTGTTCCTCGGAAAGCGTCATGGTGGCAGGACAGATTGTGGTAGTGCCATGAGTCATCTCATAGGATGCAATGGCGCGCACCGCCTCCATCGTGCCGTCGCAGAAATCATAGCCCGCGCAGCCGTGGAAGTGGATGTCCACCAGGCCCGGAAGAATGTAGGTCTGCGCCTCTTTCTCTGTAAGCGCTCCCGCTTCGACCTGCTCCACCTTCTCAATCCGTTCCCCCTCTACAGTAATCTCTCCCGGCTCAAAACGCATCCTGTCCGTATACACCATTCCTCTGAGTACACGCATTCTATCACTCCTTTCCCTAGGGAAACGCTGATTAAAGCGTTTCCCGCACCGGATTTGCGCCGCGAAGCGGCACATTCCTTTGCAAATCCGTGTGCATCCGCCGGAGGCTCTAAGGAAGTGCTGATTTAATCAGCGCTTCCCTAGAATCCCGCAAGCGCCGCCTCGTCCCCAACCAGAATCACATCACTGTGAAGCTGCAGTACGGATGCCGGCACCTCCGGCGTAATCGGGCCGTGGAAAGCCTTCTTCACAATCTCTCTCTTGCTCTCCCCGCTGACGATCACCATGATCTTCTTGGCCTGCATGATGGATTTGATACCCATAGTGTAAGCCTCTGTGGGCACCTCGTCCATGGAAGCAAAGAAACGGGCATTGGCCTGTCTCGTATTCTCCGTAAGTGCGACACAGTGCGTTTCCTTCTCAAAGACGCTGCCCGGCTCGTTAAAGCCGATATGCCCATTGTGTCCAAGCCCCAGAATCTGCAGATCCACACCGCCGTGGGCATGTATAATCTCCTCGTAATCCCGGCACGCCTTCTCCTTGTCAGGTTCCAGACCGTCCGGCACATACGTATTTTTCTTGTCAATATTGATTTTGTCAAACAGATGCGTATTCATAAAATAACGGTAGCTCTGGTCATTCTCCGGCGAGAGCCCCCTGTATTCATCCAAATTAATGCTGTGTACCTGTGAAAAATCCAGATCCCCCTTCTCATACCAGCGGATCAACTGCTCATAAGTGCCGATCGGCGTAGAACCTGTCGCCAGCCCCAGCACACAGTCAGGCTTCATAATCACCTGTGCCGATATGATATTCGCCGCCACACGGCTCGCATGATAATAGTCTGCTGCACAATACACTCTCATAGTTTTACCTCCATCCCATCCTAATCCCGTTTTAATGTGTATTCCGATATTCCCCTGCGGACATGCCCTCCATCTTCTTGAAAACCCGTGAAAAATGCGCCAGATCCTGAAACCCCACCATCTCCGCCACGTCACAAATCCGAAGGGAAGGGTCTTTTAGCAGTTCCTTCGAGCGATCCATACGCGCGCCGTTCAGGATATCGGAAAAGGTCTTTCCCGTATGCTTATTTAAAAGCTTCGACAAATGCCACTGACTGACATACACCTGATCCGCCACATCGGAGAGCCGCAGCTTCTCCGTGGAATTGTTTCGGATATACTCCAGCGCGTTATTGACAATAAAGCTGCCGGCCTCACTGTTCTCCTCGGTCTCCACCTGCTCCGCGGGCTCCACCCCGCTTTCCGGCTCCGCCGGCGAAAGGTTAAGTACCGGCGTCTGTACCTGATCCAGCCGCTTCGTCACGGCATCGACCGCCTCCTCCAGCTCATTCATCTTAGAAGGCTTTAACAGAAATCTGGACACACCCAGCTCAATCGCCTGCCTCGCATACTCAAATTCCCGGTATCCTGTCAGAATGATAAGCTGCATGTCGGGAAACTCCGATTTCAGACCCGCAATCATCCGCAGTCCGTCCATTTTCGGCATACATATATCCGTAATCACGATATCCGGCCGCTTCTCGCGGATCAACGCCATCCCCTCCTTCCCGTCACCGGCCGTCACCGTCACCTGACAGTTCCACTTCTCCCATGCCATTGTCTTGGACAATCCCTCTACGATCAGTGGTTCATCATCGATAATTGCCACTTTGTACATTTTTATCCCCCACATTATACTTCTGGTTTCATCATACCGAACTCCACACAAAATGTCTATTCGTTCTTTTATCCTATGCTTGTTACAATTCACACCCACGCCAGATAACACCCATTTACGATCATTTGGTGTGAATTGCAACAATTGATGCACATAAAATGCCCTAAAAGAAAAGTAAATTCCTTCGGCATTCACTTTGCATTTTGACGCTGGCTCCGACACCATGCAGCAAGTGCATGGTGCGGGTGTGAAAAGTAACCTATGCTTCCATCCTATACTACCCAGGCCATATCCTGAGTAAAACATAGAATTTCTTAGCGAAGCAGCCTCTGCTGCTGAGCTTTAGAAATTCTTTTCACTCTAGCCTTTGACAGCTCCCGCAGTCATGCCTTTGATGATCTGTTTCTGCAGACAGCAGTACACAATAATGACAGGGACAATGATCAGCGCTACCACAGCCGCCATCAGACCGTAGTCCGTTCCCTCCTTGGCGCTGATGTTGTTGAGCATCATGGTGATACTGTACATATCCGGCCTTCTCAGGAAGAAGGACTGGGTGAACAGATCGTTGTAACTCCACAGGAAGGAGAAGATTGCCACCGTCGCAAAAGAAGGCTTCGTCAGAGGCATTATCACCTTAAAGTATATCTGGAACGCGTTGCAGCCTTCCATATAAGCCGCCTCTTCCAGCTCGATGGGCAGTCCCTTGATATACCCGGTCAGAACCACCATGGCAAATGCCATATTTCCGGCGATCTGCGGCAGGATTACCGACAGCATGTTGAGGAACCAGCTCCCCGTGCTTGCAATGCCCCATTTAAACTCCATCTGATATACAGAAATGACAGTTGCAAAAGCCGGGAACATCATCGCGCCGACCACAAGGGAATTGATCAGATTGGAACCGCGGAACTTGTATCTGGCAAGGGCATAAGCGCCCATACCCGCAAGCAGCACCACCATCAACGCCACCATGGTGGAGATAAACAGGCTGCTCTTGTACGCCCCGAAAATGTCCGTCGTCTCAAACGCTTTCCTGAAATTCGCCGTCGTAAACAGCTCTCCAAGCGGAAGCGCGAAAGAGTTCTCCAGAATCTTATTTTTAGCCTTGAAAGCGTTCTGTATCACCCAGAGTATCGGATAGACCGTTGTCATCGCCCAAATAATCAAAATCACATATACCGCGACCAATCCGGGTGACATCTTATTTTTCTTTGTCATAGTTTCCTCCATTCCGAAGCGTTCTTTGCTGAGGAACGCGAGCAGAATCTAAGAGTTTTCCGAAGGAATACGCCGATTCTCCTCTGCGATCAAGGAGTTTGTAACGCTTCCGCACAAACTCCAGATTGAAAAATCAGCACATCAGTGTAATTTTTCAATCTTCCCTCCCCCTAGTGCTCCATTTACCAATTAACTATCCTTTTTTGCTTGCCGGCATTCCCTTCTACTGCGTTGTTTTCGGTCAACG
>VSNH01000150.1 GCA_009774215.1 Lachnospiraceae bacterium | reverse complement strand
ATCATATATACTACCTCAAATCAAGTAGTAATATACATATTTTACTACTCAAAATCAGATTATTGTAAAAAAAGAAGGAAAGCAGCCATAAAACCGCTTCCCTTATCCTTACATCTTTCTCTACTCTGCCGGCTCCAGTTTGGAATCGTCCACGAACGCCCAGAACGCGGGCTTTTTCTCATAGTCCTTGTCAAAGAGCAGCGGACACTGGACTCTCGTGCCGTCCGCCGAACCGCCTACGGCGTTTGCGCTCTGCAGCCAGGAGTGACGGTCATCGGTTCCCCAGAACACGATCGCCGTGATCGACACACCCTCCTGTTTCATGCTCTTCACCGCGTCATACAGGGATTTATAAACCTGTGCCTGCTTCTGATACTCCTCCTCCGTATTTTCGCCGTCAAATCCCCTGCTCGCTTTCAGGTCAAGCTCCGTGATCTGTATCTCGTCCACAACCGCCGCATACTTTTTGGCAGCCTGCTTAAACAGGACATCGGAAAAATCCATATCGTAATGCCCCTGCATACCCATGCCGTCGATCCGCGCCTCCGGGTTTGCCTTGATCTGTTCGATCAGCTTGCAGATGCCGTCCGCCTTTTTCGGGTTGGTATCGTTATAGTCGTTATAAAAAAGTTTGATGTGCGCCGGAGCATACCGGTTGGCGTACACAAACGCCTGCTCCACAAAGTCAGAGCTGTTAAAAACCCGGAACCAGGAAGAATCGGTGCGCATACCGCCGTCGGTGTCGTTCACCGCCTCGTTCACCACGTCCCACGCGTAGATCATGCCCTGATACGGGCTGTCCGCCCCCTCGTAGTGCTCCATCACCTGTCTGATGTAATTCTCCATGCGCGCCAGCATCGTCTGCTGATCCACGTAGGGCTTATCCACGTTGTACTCCTCGTGGAAAAACCACTCCGGCGTCTGGGAATGCCATACGAGCACATGCCCCCTGACCATAAGCTTTCTGCCATCTTTTTCCACAGAATCGTTGTAAGCCTTGATCTCCTTCATCATCATATCGGGAACTGTAAACGTAAGAACCGGGAAACCGTCCTCCCCGATATCGGGCTTATTTCCCAGAAGCGTATCCGGCTTCATCTCGTTTTCCATTGTGACGCTGTTAAACTGCCCTTTCACAATCTCCATTCTCGCCGCATCCGTGAGGGCTGCCATGGGCACGCAGACACCAGCCCTGCCGCCGAACCCCTTCGCGAACGCACAGCGCAGCGTCTCCTCATCCTCCGCGTCCCACGCCCACTCCTGCGGGTTCTGCACCACTGCCTGTTCCGTCTCCTGCGTCGCGTCCTGTTCCTCTGTCACGTTTCCTTCCTCTGCCGTTTCCGCCGGCTCCGATTCCGCTGTCTGCACCGTCTCCGCACCGTTTCCCTGCTCATCACTGCCCGCACCACAGCCGACAGCCGCAAAAGCCATACCTGCACACGTCAGAATCGCAGCAATTTTTTTTATTCGTCCGCCTCTTCTCATTTCCCGTCTCCTTCACCCCATAATTTTACCAACGTGCCCGAGCACGTTCGACTACTTATGACTGTAATGCAAAGACAGACTTTCTTCTTTACAAATGTTGCCATGATGCCGCCCACTTATTGCTGTGATGCCTTCCCCGCCGCCTGCTGGTACTCCTTAAGCATTCGGTTCAGATTCTCGGAGTCTCTTTTATGCAATCTCCAGATCACAAAGGAAACAATCGCAAAGACAATCAGTATTCCCATAACCATAGCGGCAAACATACATATATTTTCTATATCCATCCAGCCAAATCCATAACCGCAGCCCAACACAACCACATTGATATACACATAATGCAGTCCTTTATTGAAAGTCGCCCGCCTGCGGCTGATCTCCCGATATGGATGAATAAAATTGCCAAGGCTGCACACAAACGCCATCGCCAGAAGCTGCCACAGGATATTCGAATCCAGAAGCGTACCCTGCGGCCAGAATATATTATTATAAGCCGCACAGACAAAAACGCTTCCTGTCGTGACCATGCAGAAGGTCAGCAGCAGCTCCACCATTCTCTTTTTCACGCCTTCCGTCATATATTTCCTCCTCTCCGCGCCAGTTTTTTGGCTTTACCGACCCTGACATAGAGCCCTCTGTTTCACGCCAGCAATATGCCTGCTACTTCTTTTCTCCCGCCGAGCCTTCACATGCCAAGCCGCTTTTTCAGCGCCGGTACATACTGTCTGGAAATCATAAGTCTTTCCCCGTTCATCATCTGCGCCTCAAACCGTCCGCCGAAGTCCGGGGCAAACTGTTTCACCTTAGCCAGATTGATAATTACCGATTTGGATGCCCGGAAAAAATCCGTGTTTGCATACGCCTCCTCGATCTCATACAACTTGTACCTGACCTCGTACACATCCTGTTCCAGATAGAGAAAGACTTTGTTGTCTACCGCTTCGAAATAGTAGATATCCCCCGCGTCAATCTGCCTGATCTTATCGTTGTCCGTGACCGTAAATTTTCCGCGCCTCGTCTTTAACTCGTGAATCATGCGGAGAAGCGCCTCGTCCAGCTCTCTGCACCTCACAATGATCTCTTCCTCTTCCCCGGGCGCAATATCCTGTATCGTTATCTTCATATTTCCTTCCATTCCGTCATAGGACTCATTTTTCCGTCCTTTCTCCGTTTCTCAGCTGCCATATTGCAAATCCTGCTATGATTCACCGACTTTCCACTCCAGAACCTTTGCACATGCTCTACAGCGATCTCACTTTCCTCTCGCCACTCTCGCCGGATACCACCTCTGAAACCATGCCGTAAAAATCCCCATAAAAACAGGAGCCACAGAATTGATCAGCCCGGACAGGCTGCTTACCGCAGACCTCATCAAAAACCAGCTGCTGACTGTCGTAAGCAGATACAGCACTCCCCAAAGCATGGTAAGAATCCTGTTTGTCTTGATAAACAGCGTATTTTGTAACGCTTTGTCCCCACCATAACTGTTTTTGGAATAATGCGCCGTAAGCGGTACCAGTCTGCCGAAGCAGGACGCCAGCCACATCACACCAAACGCCAGATAAGAAACGGGCAGCATTATTTTTTCGGCTGCCCCTGCCAGCATAACGACAGAAAATCCCGTCACCAACACCCCGCTTAACACATCGTACACCGTCTTCTTATTTCTGTAGTAGACAAGCGGCACAATCGCACATGTCAGAATGCTGAGCAGGCACCCCGGCTGTCTGCTGATGGAAGCAGCTACCCAGAACACAATCCAGGGAATCAGCATGATATTCATATCTGTATTTTTCTGCACCGGCATTTCCGGCTCCTGTTTTGGCTGGGGACGGGAACCGCCAAAGTAATCGTCCCACTTCAGCATCAGATTAAAATCTCCCTTCACATGGTAGAGCCCCCGCATCATCGCCTCATCTCCCCGAATCTCTCCAGCCGCAATCGAACGCCATACAGTGACCGGCGTCTCTATCCTTGTATCGTAAGTAAGCGACCCGTCCGTATAGACATGGCTGCCGTCCTTTCCGAGAAGAATCTGGTAGCATTCCTCCACATCCGTATAACACATCTCCAGCACGATATCTTTGCCCTTCCAACTTCCCTTCCGATACAGCGCTGCCATCTGTCTGGTAAAGGTCAGCGTGTCCGACTCCTTTTTGTACCGCCGACGTTTTTTTTCCGTTCCTGCGCTTTCCCTTTCTATCCCCCAGCTTGCGTCCGCACATGCCTCAAAGGTTTCTCTCGGCAGCAGAAGCTGTGCGAGTCGATCCCTGCTCTCCTCGGAAATCCCGCCGCCTATATACTCCCGTCCCGCCTGCTCCACGCAGGAGAGGTATTCGCCTGTGACTGCGGACAGCTCCGACACCCGAAACAGTTCCCCCTGCCCGCAGAATATCGTCGTATAATTTTCCTGCCCGCACATGTGATCAAACAGGCTGTACACCCCGTCGTAATTTCCCTCCGCGGTATAAAAGCCGCAGGTGGAAATCACCACAGTCCGTTTCCCACTCATATCATATCTTGACGGATGTCCGCCGCTGCCGACCTGCCCCTCCCGCTCTTCCATAAACGGAAGAAGCATCGGTAACTGTCTGTCTATCAGGTTTTTCAGCGCGCCCGGCACCGTAAAATAGTACAGCGGAAAACTCCAGATTGTGAGATCCGCCCAGAGCATGTCTTGAATCACCTGCGCCATGTCATCCTCAATACAGCACCTGCCCGGCGTGCGGTTCCAGCACGAAAAACAGCCGAGGCACGGTTTGATCTCCATCTGACAGACTGCCCGTTCCCGGATTTCCACCTCCGATGTCTCCTGCTTTATCCCCTTTAAAAATGCCTTCGTCAACTGATAAGAATTGCTCTTTTCGCTCCTCGGGCTCCCGTTAATTACCAGAATATTCATTTTCATCCGCCTCCTTGTTCGTATGAACACATAGTAACGTGCAGGCGGTTTTCCGGCAATATAAGGGGCGGTAAGTGGTTTCTTTTTGCGGGTAAGCTGCATTTGCGAAGGGCAGTCTGCCGCACGCGGCATTCCTCCTCTGCATAGGGCTGGGGAAGATAAAAGGGCAGCCGCCACGATGAACCAATGGCGGCTGCCCCTATATACAGATTTTACTTCACCAGCGCAAATGTCTCCCTCGCGATTGCCAGTTCCTCGTTCGTGGGAACCACAAGCACTTTTACCTTGGAATCCGGAGTGCTGACCTCCATCTCCTCCCCACGCACTTGATTTTTCTCCTGATCCAGTGTGATGCCGAGATACCCTAACTGTGCGCAGGCATGTTTTCTCACCAGCGGACTGTTCTCCCCCACGCCCGCCGTAAAGCAGATCGCATCCACGCCGTTCATGGCCGCGGTGTACGCGCCGATATACTTCGCCACCCGGTAGGAAAAAGCGATAATCGTGCGAAGTCCTCTCTCCTCCCCCGCCACATAGGATTTTTCCAGATCTCTGAAATCTGAGGACAGATTATCGGAAAGACCCAGCACGCCGGACTTTTTGTTCAGTACCGTCATCACCTCGTCGATGGACTTATTCTCCTTATGTGCAATGAATTCAATGATCGCCGGGTCAATATCGCCGGAGCGGGTGCCCATAATCAATCCTTCAAGGGGCGTCAGACCCATGGATGTGTCCACACAGTGCCCATCCTCCACGGCGGAAATACTTGCGCCGTTGCCCAAATGGCAGACAATGATCTTCATGTCCCCGTAATTTCTGCCAAGAATCTCCGCCGCCCGTTTGGAGACATAGGAATGGCTTGTGCCGTGAAAACCATATCTCCTCACCTTGTATTTCTCATAGTATTCGTAAGGCAGCCCGTACAGATACGCATGCTGGGGCATGGTCTGGTGGAATGCCGTATCAAATACGCCAACCATGGGCGTATTCGGCATCAATTTTCTGCAGGCGTCGATGCCGATCAGATTCGCCGGATTATGTAACGGCGCCAGATCGTTGCATGCCCTGATCGCCTCGATCACCTCATCGGTGATGATCGTGGACGACGCAAATTTCTCTCCGCCGTGCACAATGCGGTGTCCCACCGCGCCGATCTCATCCAGAGATTTCACCACGCCGGTCTTTTCGTTCATCAGCGCGTTTAATACGAGTTCGATCGCCTTGGTGTGGTCGGGCATGAGCGTTACGGTTTCTTCCTTTTCTCCGCCCGCAGGCTGATAGACAAGCTGGCTGCCGTCGATGCCGATGCGCTCGCAGAGACCCTTCGCGATCTGCTTCTCCGTCTCCGCGTCGATGAGCTGGAATTTTAAGGAGGAGCTGCCACAGTTGATAACTAAAATATTCATAGCTATACCTTCTTTCTATGTATTAATAATTTACCCCGCAGTGCCACTCGAAAAACCTTCGGTTTTCCTCGTTCGCGGGCTTCGCATGTGCACTGCTTTCTGCTTAAATCGCTTTACCCCGCAGTGCCACTCGAAAAACCTTCGGTTTTCCTCGTTCGCGGGCTTCGCCCTATGCAGACAGACGAATAATCACTTCGGTGAGCAAGCTCCCCGCCGCGCTTATTCGTCTGTCTGCGCACTGCTCATTGCCATCACGCAAGCTGAGCCTGTACAGCAGTTAACGCCACCACGCCCACGATATCCTGCCAGGAACAGCCGCGGGAGAGGTCGTTTACGGGTTTGGCGATGCCTTGCAGCATGGGGCCGTAGGCTTCTGCCTTGCCGAGCCGCTGCACCAGTTTATAGCCGATATTACCGCAGTCCAAATTGGGGAAGATCAGCACGTTTGCCTTGCCCGCCACCTCACTGCCGGGTGCTTTCGACTTCGCCACCTGGGGCACAAGCGCGGCGTCGGACTGGAGCTCACCGTCAATGGTAAGGTGGGGATACTGTTCATGGGCGATCCGCGTCGCCTCCACCATCTTGTCCACCAGCGGATGCTTGGCGCTGCCCTTGGTGGAGTGGGACAGCATGGCAATAATCGGCTTTGCGCCCACAAGGCTCTTAAAGCTCTTGGCCGAGGTGTCCGCAATCGCCGCCAGCTCCTCCGCCGTCGGATCCTGATTCAGACCGCAG
>VSNH01000015.1 GCA_009774215.1 Lachnospiraceae bacterium | reverse complement strand
AAGTATCTTGCCGGAAAGCTTTCTGATTTTTGCAAATCCATCTTCCCCCGCCGCTCCTGCTGCCCCCTCCTCCGAACGACATTGCCGAAACTTTTTCGCAATCGTTTCCGCATCCATCATTGTCGGTATCATTTTCACCTTATGCCGTACCTGCTCCCGATCGCAAAATACGCCGTATGCAAATTCCCCGACTTCCTTTTCTATCAGTTCTTTGATAAAAGGCGCCAGCGTGGCTGTTGTAATGGCGATTCTACCGCCCAGTTCCCGAATCATTTTCAGTCCGAAAATCAAATCCGCCAGCAAATCCGCCCCATACATCTGAATTTCGTCAATCACGATTTTTGAATAGGACAATGTGGCAAGCTTCAACTCATAGGTCTGATATTGGAAAATGAAATCAAACAGCTGGTCTACCGTCGATATGGTAAGCGGCATGGCAAGCTGTCTGCTCCGATTGTGATAGGCAATTACATCCATCTCCCGATATGGTGTGCCTTCCATACTCCCCATTTTCTGTGTTTTCTTCTCCTGCTGCTCCAACAGTCTGGCAACCGCATCCGAGTGTAAAAGACCGAGCTGCTTTTCTATCCCGCCGCTGCTCTCGTCATCAATAATTTCGCTTCTGATTCGATCATACATTTTGTTGATTGCCGTCCGCACGGGAAGAAAGATAAAACCTTTATGATCCCCAATCCATAGTAAAGCCGCCTCCGTCTTGCCCATGCCGGTCTGCCCCACGACCATGATATTCTCGTCCTGCCTTTCCAGACAGAATTTTTGCATCTCATTATAGGAAAAGCTCTTTTTCTCAAAAAACCGTTTGGTCTTATGCAGCAAAAAGTTATTTTTATATTCAATTTCCGTATCTCCGCTTGCCGCATAATCACACTTATGCAAAAGGCCTTTTACCAGAATCATTTTCTCTCTGATCTCTGGCTGCACGATACAGTTTTTTATTCCTTTGATCGCTTTCCTGCCCGGATACCCGGCGCACTCCCACTGTGACAGCAGTTTCTCCGCCAGTCTGCGCTTCTCAACATCCTCCAACAGATAGAATACATCCCCATAATCGTGATGAAATCCCACGGCAAACAGTAATATGTAATACTCTGGCAGCGCACTCTTTGGCATCAAATACATGGACAGCACATTGTGCGGGATTTCCCGATCCGCATCAAACTTAAGTTCACTGGATTCCAGCCGTTCCTGCATCTTGGGATTTGCCTTCCCCAAATCGTGATATTCACATGCTTTGCACAACAGTTCATAAACATCCCGACTGATATACCGCAGATTAAAAAGCGTGTTTGCGCGCTCCAGCAGCGCACGATTGTGTTCTTCTATCGTAACACCGCCGCTTTTCGCCATCTGTTGCACCATCTTTTCATATTCCTGCCCAAACAAACTTTCTTCTGCAGTTACTCCTGTATGCTCCATACTTATACCCGTTCCTTTCGCTTCGCCCAAGGCACAAAACGTAATGAAAACGACTTCTTAACTGCCTATAATGCAGGGCACGGTTCTTAATATAACCGTGCCCGCTTTTTCATCAGCCCAAAAATTGCGGCAATAAAAAAACTCATCGTTGCCGTACAACATTTCTTTACACAAAATTTACGATATAATACTTCCTGTCATCCAGCCAGTCCACGTAAATACCGTCCTCTTCCTCAATATCGCTGATTACATATCCGGACGCATACAGCACTTTTTTCTTATCAAAAATTCTCTGCCCGTTTTCACCGATTGTATATAGCTTGGGAATCGCATATTTTGTACCGATGACCTGTCTGCTCATCCCCTTATCCTTTGTTAAAACCTTTTGTTTCCTCACATTTTCCATGGCGAGATATGCCGGATATTCTGATTCGAGTTCCTCTTCACAGCTGCTGAGCGTAACCCACACCGCCTCCTTTACCTCGACAAAGTCCTCGCTTCTGCCCAAGGATGTGATGTTGTACACATTCTCGTAAATCTCCTCCATGGTTCTTCTGTCTTCTGCCATAATATGTATAATCAGTTCAACATCAGACAGGAGCTCATACTGTTTGATCGAGGTTGTCAGTACCCGGAAACGGGAATACGGGATAGAGAACACATTTTTTTCATACTCCGAAAACCGTTTTTCCGTCTCCGCTATCTTTTCCCGAATATCTTCTTCCGCCTCTTTCCATCTTGCAAACTCCAGTGAGGATTTATCCAACTGCTTTCTCTGACCGGCGAGCTTCTTTTTCTCTTCCTTCAGCCTCTCCAATTCCGGCTTGAGCTTTTCACTTTTCAGAATCTGCACTTCTCTTCCCTTTCGTTTCAGATCCTGATATTCTGCCAAAAGTTCCTGATCATACACCTTGATATCTGTATTTTTTTCAAAACTGCTGCCCTGCTTTTTCGCCTCGGCCACCTTGACAAACGCCGTACTGAGCATATTCTCGTTCGTCATTTTCACAAGAATGCCTCTGTCATCAAAGGTAGAATTGAGAAAATTATAATCCCGGTACACCCGCCTGTTCATAGAACCGTATCTACCCTGTATGCTGACGTCCATCTCATGCGTTTCCGTATAGCCGCACGCCTTATGAACCGCGCCGATCACTGTCGAAAAAGGTGGCAGCGGATAGGTCATTTTGTTTTCAAATGTCCCCGGTCTTCGGTAATTGGCACTGGACTGGCATAGAACAAGCCGTATCGCCTCTTTATTATGCATCCGTACACCTTCTTCCCGTATCCTACTTATAATATTCCCGCACCTGTCCTCTCAGTGTCTCAAAAAAAGCCGCAACACTGACAGGTTTTAACTTTTCGACAATTTCATCCTCATTATCCAGATTGTGTCCGCGGAGCAGCGCCGCAGAATAGCCCTTGTTCACCCTCTGGATGAAATCATCTGATAATTCAAGCCGGTTATTGATGATCTTGACCATGTTTTCAAAATAGTGCGTCTTTCTCTCAGAAAAACCGCCCACAACAAAAACCGGCTCTGCATTGTCCAGATTCCCCCTCACGACAAGGCTGAGATTTTCCACTGCGTCGAAAAGACTGTTGACTCTCTCTGCCTTCTCCGCCCCATCAGCTTCCTCTTCCATAAAATTGGGATCTGTGCCAATCATTTGCAAGTCTATTGTCATACTATATACGCGAAGCGTCTTTTCATATTCATACTGATAAGGCATCAAGCCTGCCGTTCCGGCGTCTTTCTGGAGATTCAGGTTATTTGCCTTGGCATAATTATTCGCCAGATACAGATTATTGTGAAAGCGTGTCTCACTGACAAACGGTTCACACGCCACCGCGTCCGTCAGATAAAAGGAACTGTTTCGTATATAAGTATCTTTTCCGGTAGTCATATAGCCGCCCTCCAGGGCACGGTTATTGGCGGCATTTCTCTCCGGTGTCGCCTCCTTCTGCGTCGCTCCGTCCACCGTAGTCACAAGATCATCGTACATGCCGCTCTGCACCATAATCGCGTTTTTCAGACTTTCACGGCTGCGAATCGTGTATACGTGACCCTTTTTGTATATTTTCTGTACACTCCCGATATTGCTCAGATTTTCCGAATAATTGGACGTCATATTTGCTGCAACCGTCAATGTAATGGCTTTCTTTTCCATATGTCCCTCTCTCCTTTATACTTCATCCCAAACTTTGTTGTCTGTTTCCTCAGTCTCTGTCTTTTCTCTGGAATACTCGCTAAAATTGCTGACAAATGTGTATGCCGCATCCTTGTTCGCCTCGAAATCCTCAAACAGATCATAGGCAAACGGGAAATATACATCTGTATAATTTGATAAACTGAGCAGCGTTTCCGAGAATCTGTCGTAATCATGGAAAATCAGCGCATTTAACAGTTTGGTTCTGTAACTGCTGATCTTATTTCCCTGATTCCTGCCTTTAAGCACCGCCGCCGCTCTTTCTGCCCCCGCATACGCGCTTCGCATCGCTTTATTCATGTTTTCACCTCCGATTTGCAATTTATCACGTATCAATATGTTCAGCTTGATCATATTCCATATCAAAATCGCATTGCTCGCCGATTTTCTATTTGTATCATCCTTGATCAGAGCCTCTATAAAATCATCCAACAGTTGGAGATTCCTGACCGAATCCGACACCTGCTCCAACACCGACACATAAGCGTCATCCAATTTTACCGTCCTGCAAAACACCCTGTAATTTTTGATCTGCTGAAATATCGCAATGCTTTCGCGCCGCAAAAAAAATGTCTCAAAATAGGGATTGTCCACATGCTTCTTAATAATCTCCACATCATAGTTGAGAAAATCCGATGCATATACGATGTTTTCAAACAATACCCTTCTGATATCCACGCTGCCATTTGGCTGATTTTCTTTCTGTTCTCGGCACTTATCCTGCAAAATCTGATTGGTGCGGACCAACTGTCTGATCGTGGAATTGTCATTGATAAAAAAGGACTCTCTCCCGATGGTAAACGCGAATGGTATGAAATCATAAAATTCGCTGTCCGATGAGGAAAACAATCCCATATCATACCGATAAGAAACAGATTTTCCTTTCTTGGCAAAATCCACATAATATCCCTTTAACCGTGCCGTATCTCCATTTGGCTTTCGGAATATATTTTCATTGCAGAAATTTCGGTATAGATTCGATTTGTTTCGAAAAGTTTCCCTTACAATAACTGTCCTATTTTCCTCGATCAATAAAAGGATATCTTCCGCATTCGTTCCGTCAAATTTCTGCTTTGCAAAGAATTTCTTCATAACGGTATTTGCCGTCAGCTTGCCATTGATAAAGTCAATTTCCTCTTTTGACCATTCCGTTTTATGTAACGCCCTCTCAACTACACAATGATGCAGTTCTTCCGAGAAATAGTCCTCAATAAACGCATACAATTTCTCATCCGTGATATCCGCTGCGTTAAATTTGAGTACATCCAGTCCTTCGTCGTATTCGGAATCATCATCATAGGTTTCTCTTGCCTTGGCAATTTCTTCTTTATTATAGGGAATCTGGGCATAGTCAAAAAAACGAATCAGCCCTACAACCGCCGCCGCATCTTTCCAGTCATCTGCCTCCAGACGATCTGTAAATTCTCCGACCATACTCATCCCTCCTCCAAAATTTCAAGCATCCCGAACCCTGAACTTCTCCTCGAGCAAACACCATTCTGATAAAAATATTGCAATATTTTATTCTCCCCAGACACCGTGAAGTCCGCAATCGTAGCATCCAGATAGATTCCGTAATATTTCACCACAATTTTCCTGCCCGCCACGGAATGCAGTTTGATGCTCTCCACTGACGTTTCCGGGAGCCCCGCCATTTCCGCCTGTGTTTTTAACGCCTGCTCCAGCCTGTCCGCATATCCTTCGTCCTCACAGCTGTAATAGATGTCTCTGTTCGTCTCCCGGTCATGCTCCCGCACCACAAGCGATGAGCCCGGCATTGTGGCAAATCTGACTTTCGTACCCTTGATCTCTTTCTGATCCAGCTGAACGATATTTTTTAGCGTGAAGTAATTGCCCTCTTCCGCCGGATATCTTTTGTTTTTCTGATTCAGAAACGCCAGCATCAGATACATGCCACTCTGCATTCTGTCATCTGTCGAAAAAAACAGAGAAAATTTGTTATCCGCAAACTGAAACTTTTCTTTTGTAAACTGCGGTTTAGCGACAATCATCGCCCACGAAAAGTCTTTGGTATTAGTGTCTTTATAAAAACGCTCCAACAGATTCCCATTCACGGAATTTGATAATGCATTCTTAATGAAACTTAATATACAGCGCCGGTAATCGGCATTCAGTTCCGACCGATCGATGATAAAATCAAGTTTGAACCGCACGCATGTCTCCCTCCTTTCTTCCTTCGGCCTTTTTATATCATTTATTCTCATAAGCGGCAAGCCGAGTCACCTCTTACAAAGGAACACTTGACTACGTCGTTTATTCTTTCCTCCAAATATATCATAACGTCTCATATTTGTAAATAATTTTATCTAAAATAGTAATATAGGTATAGATAATCAAAAAATATTGCCGATACAAATCTAAAATGATAAACTAAATGATGACATAGATTCTATATTAGAATTTAAAGATATTTCTATCTTAGATTATTTATAGCCCCATAGTGGAACCATTTGCAATGCCCTACAGATGCAACACAAAAATCCCCACGCATAAACCCGCCCCGGCCCACATAAACTGTAAAAAAAGAATCACTGTGGGGATTATCTGTATGAGTTCTAAAACCAAAATCGTCGTACTTCATGTAAAAGAGTTAATATATACCGGCATTTTCGCTGCACTCGGTATTCTTTTTATCATCCTGCTCATCATCATGTTTCTGCCCAAAGAAAAGAAGCAGGAGACCATGTCAACCGTGACGCAGCCCACAAGCGACACCTACGTGCCCGGCGTATATACGACCTCTCTGATCTTAAACGACAATGTGGTGGAGATCGAGGTGACCGTGGACGAAAAGAATATCAACGCCATCCGTCTGGTAAATCTGGATGAGGCCGTCACCACCATGTACCCTCTGATCCAGCCTTCCTTCGAGGAGCTTGCAGACCAGATCATCAAGAGCCAGAGTCTGGAGGGCATTACATATCCCGACGACAGCAAATACACCTCTATGATTCTTCTGGACGCCATCACAAGCTCGCTCAATAAGGCGCTGGAAAATCAGGGGGATACGGAAACCGAGTAGCCGTATCCTGCTTTGCCAAATATCCGAAAAACTATGTAATACGCTGAAAAATGCAGACGGCTGGGGATCTTTTCTTTCCCCAGCCGCAAAATCATGTTCCACACTAAGTCTTTATCCGTGCACAAATGACATGATTGTGACAACTCTGCATAAAAATATACTTGACCGAAGAACATAGCACCCAGCTCACGCCAACTCTCCAAAATCAGGAAACAAGTCTTCGTAAAACCCTTTCTATCTTTCTGTGTTCCATAAGCCTTGTCCTCCTTTTCGTCCGGCAGAAAGCAGGTTATGGTTTGAGTCACGGCAGAGCTGTGACATGACTGTCAGAATGAAAAAACGGCTGGTTCCGGCGCCATGCGGCAAGTGTATGGCGCGGATTTAAAGTACAAATAATAAATTACAGTTCCTCCAGCTGCGCGAGCCACACCGCCGCGCTTGCATCCGAAGGCATCCGCAGGTCTCCCCGCGGTGAGAGAGCCACGCTTCCCACCTTGGGGCCGTCCGGCAGACAGGAGCGCTTAAACTGCTGGGCAAAGAACCGTTGATAGAAAATCTTTAGCCACTTCAATATGACATTATCGTCATAAATTCCAGCAAAGGCAATCCGCGCCACCCGGTAAACTTTCGCAGGCTCAAAACCGCAGCGCAGCATATAATATAAGAAGAAATCATGCAGCTCGTAAGGTCCCACCAGATCTTCGGTCTTCTGGGAAATCACGCCATCCACGGGCGGCAGGAGCTCGGGACTCACCGGCGTGTCCAGAATATCCAGCAAGAGCGTCTTGAGAGCCTCATCCCCACAGGTATCCGCAAAGTAACGTACCAGATGCCGCACAAGCGTCTTCGGAACGCCCGCGTTCACGCCATACATGGACATGTGGTCCCCATTGTAGGTCGCCCAGCCCAGGGCAAGCTCCGACATATCCCCCGTGCCGATCACCAGACCGCCCGTCTGATTGGCAATATCCATCAACACCTGCGTCCTCTCCCTTGCCTGCCCGTTCTCATAAGTCACATCGTGGCAGTCGCTGCTCTGCCCGATATCCCGGAAATGCACGTTCACCGCTTCCTTAATATCTACCTCACGCAACGTTGTTCCGAGCAGGCGCGCCAGTCTGCAAGCATTGTCGTAGGTTCTGTCCGTGGTTCCGAAGCACGGCATTGTAACGGATGTTATCTTATCTCTGGAAAGTCCCAGCATGTCGAAAGCGTGCACCGTCACCAGAAGCGCAAGGGTAGAATCCAGACCGCCGGAAATGCCCAGCACCGCCGACTGACATCCGGTGTGCTCATAGCGTTTTTTCAGACCAAAGGACTGAATGGACAAAATCTCGTCACATCGCTTCTCCCTCTCCTGCGCCTGATCCGGCACAAACGGTCTGGCAGAAAACCGTCTTTCCAGAAGTGTCTCCTCCTCTTCCATATGAACCGGCAGAATCAGGTGCTCCCGCAGATTCTCCCCCTGATAAGTATTCATCCTGCGCCGTTCGTGGGAAAGCCTGTGTATGTCCAGATCCGCATAAATAACACCCGTTTCAAATCGCTTCGCCTGCGCCAGCACCGTGCCGTTCTCCGCAATGATGTTGTGTCCGCCGAAGACCAGTTCCTGGGTGGACTCCCCCTCCCCCGCCGAGCTGTAAATATAGGCCGCGATCTGTTTTGCGCTGGCGGTTTTCACCAGCATCTCCCGATAAACGTCCTTCCCCACCGTCTCATTGGAGGCGGACAAATTGACGATCACCGTCGCCCCCGCCAGCGCGTGGGCCGTGGCCGGGGACTCCGGCGCCCAGATATCCTCACAGAGCTCGCATCCCACAGTCAGTCCCCGCACCGCATCTACCCGAAACAAAATATCGGTTCCGAAAGGAATTTCTTTTCCTTCATATAAGAAAGGCTCCGGCTGCTGGTTTCCCGGCTTAAAGTGTCTCGTCTCATAAAATTCCGCATAGGAAGGGATATTCCGCTTCGGAATAAAGGCGAGTACCTCCCCGTCCTGCAGAACCGCAGCCACATTGTACAGCTTATGCCCCTTGACCAGAGGCAGTCCCACAAAGATGAGAGCGTCGCTGTCCTCCGTGGCCGCCGCCACCTCCGTCAGAGCTTCCAACGCCTCCGTCAACAAAATTTCCTGCAGGAACAGGTCGCCGCATGTATAGCCGGTGAGACAAAGTTCCGGAAAAACGATCAACTTTGCGCCACGGCGCACCGCCTCCTCAATACCCCTGCCGATTTCCTTCGCATTGTAGCGCGTATCCGCCACCCTGATTTTCGGTGTCACCGCCGCCGCCTTGATAAATCCCTGTCTCATAGCCTGTAATCCCTTTCCTTTTCTGATTTTCCGGTGTGTTGCAAAAAAATAAGACCATTTCTTACATCAAACAGAACGCCCGAATTACGGCTTCTTAATTCTGTTTTTAATCCATTCAACGCAGCCGCCTCCCCGACATCCTCTCCAAAAAATCATAATTTCCGTTATATATGACCCGTTATTTTAATGTGAACACCCGTTATTTCAACTCATATTTCCCTTGCAAACACTGTATTTTTCGCATTTCGTCCCAATTGTTATCAAATTTCCGAAAAATCCGAAATAGCAACTCTTTTTCTATGTTAAAGCTTGTTTTATTTTCTTTCTATCTGCTTTTTCCTAAATTTGTCGTCTACTATGCGAATTTTATTTCACGGCAAACATTTTGACTCTCTCACCATCTCCGTGACGCGGCAGAGTTTATTCCTGCCCGTCCGCCTCTTCCCATTTTGCAATTCCATATATCCCGTTATTTTTTATCCATCCCGCTTCTCTTTTCTCTTGCCGCAGTCTTCATCCTGCGCATCTATTTTTCCCGTTTTACATAGGTTTTATCCTTATGTATTATATAATTACAGCTGATTTTTATCTCTTACCGCCTCTGCTCATCCGCTCACATATTTTTCTTTTTTTCGGACTGTTTTAGGCCGATTCCCGAATATTAATCCATGTTTTAATTCAAGCAATACTCTGCTTGTCAAGCGCTGCCGGCTTTTATAAGACGTTCTACTTCCTCCGCAGAGAAAGCATAGTTCCTGTTACAGAAATGACAGTGCAGTTCCACCTCTTTGCCCTCGCTGATCATCTCCCGCAGTTCCTTTTCCCCCAGGCTCAAGAGCACCTTCTCCACACGCTCCCTGCTGCAGTCACATCGAAAGTCGGCCGGCATCCTGTCGGTGATCTCCAAGCCAAACTCTCCCAGAACGGTTTCCAGAAGCGCCTCCGGCGTCTTTCCCGCCTCCAATAATTCCGTTACAGATGTTATTTTCGTCAGTTTCTCTTCCAGACGGCCAATTACCTCCTCCGAGGTAAAGGGCATAAGCTGCACGATAAAGCCGCCCGCCTGCCGCACGGTATTGTCCCGGTTCATCAGTACGCCGAGCGCCACCACGGAGGGTATCTGCTCGGAGGCCGCAAAATAATAGGTCAGATCATCCGCAATCTCTCCTGTCTGCAAAGTCACCGTTGAGGCATAAGGCTCTTTCAATCCCATATCCTTCATCACATGCAGAACGCCCGCCCCGATCACACCGCCCACATCCAGTTTTCCCGCGCTGTTCGGCGGCATCATAGCCGAAGGATTGTCCGCGTAGCCCTTCACATGGCCTGCCGCGTCCGCTGTCGCCGTAATGCCGTGCACCGGGCCCGCGCCCCTGATCTGCAGGGTGAGCACATCCTTTTCGCCTTTGAGCATACCGCCCATCATAAGCGCGCCCGTCATAAGTCTGCCCAGCGCCGCCGTCACCACGGGGCTTGTGTTGTGGGCTGCCCTTGCCTCTTCCACCAGTTCCCTTGAAGTCACCGCAAAGGCGCGTATCTGCGCGTCCGCCGCGGTGGCCCTCACCATGTAGTCCCCTGTGTATTCTTTCATATTTTCCTCCATGTCACAGCCGTTCCCCTAAAATACAACGGCCAACCTTTCTCTTCATTTTTCGCCACATTTCATAACTTTCCCAGCCCTTAGGAAACGCCTGTCGTTTCAGGCATTACCTGTTGATTTGCCGTGGTTTTCTCTCCCTTCCTCGCCACCACATAGATCCGTTCACTCTCCTCGGTTACATCCCCGTGGGTGTCGGCATCCATCGCCTCCAAGAACTCCAGCCCCGCCTGCAGAAGAAACGCCTTCATCTGTTCCAGACGGTAGCCCCGCTGGTAGTGCACCTCCTGAAACCGCCAAAACCGCATGTTCGGCGCCTCTTCACATACGCTTTCCCGTCCCGCTTCACCGACGTTTCCCTGCGCCGTTTTTCTGCTGTCCGTCTCCTCCGCTCGCACTGCCGCTCCGTCTGCTCCGGACACGCTTCTTCCCTCCGCCACAAAGACCGTCAGGTCGTACTCGTTGATCTCCTCTTCCTCATGATAATAGTTTTCCCAGATAAAGCTGCAGTCTTCACGATTTTCCGCGATTGTGGCGTCCCCGATCACGACGGCATATTTATAGACAGTATTGAAATCAAAGACAAAAATGCCCCGCGGATACAAATAATTATTGACCCGCGCAAAGGTCTGCCTAATATCTTCCTCTTCCAGCAGATAATTCAGGCTGTCACAGACGCTGACGACCGCCCCCACCGTGCCGTAGAGCTCCAGTTCCCGCATATCCTGCAAAAGATACAGGATATCGAGCCCCGACCGCTCCCGCTTCTCCATGGCAATCCGCAGCATCTCCTCCGCGCTATCCACCCCGATCATATCATAACCTTCACGCGCCAAAAGTTCTGTCAGTGTGCCCGTCCCACAGCCGAGGTCAAGGATGGTGTTGCGCTCCTGTGCGAGATTTTCTTCCGTAAGCCCCAAACCTGCTTCCGCACTGTTCTCTGCCATCTCAGTCATACGGCCGGCATCCGTAGTCCCCTCCTGTATTTTGCTTATGACACTCATGTCATTATTCGTATCCTTTTCCGTTTTGGACACATCATCCACGCCGTATCGGCGGAAAAGTCCCATCAGGAACGCACACCATGCCTCATAGGGCGTGTCGTCCATCAGCTCATCATAAACTTCCGCAAAATCTGTGTATGCTTCCATTTCAAGTCCGTCCTTATCCGATCCGCTCTTAATCTCATCCTGTCACTGTTTTACACTTTTGTAAAACATGTACGGATTTGCCAATTCTGTCTCATTCTATCCTGCCATCCACAAATGCCGCGCTGTTAAGCAAATGCAGCGACAGCTCGCCGTCAAACTGTCCCGTCTGTATTCCCACTCTCTGCAGAGGGAATACAAAGGTGGCATGCTCCTCAAAGGGCTCGTCGCTCCCCAGGCTGTCCACTTCTTTTCCATCCACATAGAGCGTGGTCTTTCCCGACGTCCCCTCCAGCTTCAGATTCACCCACTCGCCTTTCGGCAGCGTATAGTCAAATGTGTAGGTTCGCCCTTCTCTGGTAAAGCCAACCTTTCCCGTCTCCGGCTCCACTGCATAGAACGCCCACTTTCCGTAGGCACAATCGCCCTCGGCGATGATCTGTGTCTGCCGTGCGGGCTGTCCGCCCGTCGCCTGCGCAGTCCCGCTCCCTGCCCTCTCCCGGCTCTCCGCCGGGGCACCCGGCTCCAGACACACCTCTATCCGCACCTCATAATCCGGCTCCGCCGCCACTGTCTCATCATAGAGGTACGGATAAAAAACTGCCTTTTCACTCCGGTAAGGCGCATCCCGGTTTTCATCCACCATCATAAATCTTTGCGATTCTCTGTTTTTCATGCAATCCTTCAGAAAGACATAGGCCGGCAGATCACACCGTTCACCCGCTGTCTCCAGCCTCTCCGCGCCCCAGAGCCGCGCGGACAGTGCGCCCAGAGGCTCCATAAACCGCTCGTACAGATCATACTCGCAGATTCCCACATCCAGATTGCCGCTCATATCATTCCAGATCATGTATGCCGCGCCAAGCATCTGCGGTGAATAAGCGGGCACGCTCTCCCGCCTGTTATAGTCATAAAAGCGGTTGGGTGCCCAGTTTTCATACAAATCCCTGCCGCTCAGCCTGTCATAGCCGCCGCCCGGTATGATATAGAGGTGATTGTTCTGCATATTGATCAGAGAATATCCCGCCTCGTACATCTCCATCGGGTCTGCCCAGACCGTGCTCCACAAATTCATCTGCAGGTTTTCAGGCGAGGGCTTGGTGACACCGCCCATATTGCTGAGACTCCCCCAGAGCCGCACGGTTCTCCCCGTCTCCTGCACCAAACTGTTGATTCTGTTCAGATACTGCCGATACTGCTCTCCGTCGCCGTAATACTCGTCCATGCCGATACCCACAATCTCCGCTCCCCGAAATGCGCCGTTTTCCTCATCCAGCTCCTCCCGCCAGATTTTCTCCACAAAAGTGACAGCTTTGTCATTTCCCAGATCGATCTGATCCACAGACTCATTTGAGGTACGCAGCGCATACTCGGGATAAAGCTTTGTGATGGAAAGCGAATGGGCAGGCGTGTCAATCTCCGGCACCACCGTCACGCCGTAGGTTTTCGCCGTGACAATGAACTGCGCAAGCTCTACCTTTGTATAAACATACTCCTCCGGCGTAGGGCTCTCCCCACCTGCCTGCATCCCCAGAGCGTCGGATTCCAAGCGGAACGCGCTCTGAGCCGTCATAGCCCGCTCCACCGAATCGGTCAGACCGCTGGTGGCAAGAATCTCATTGTCGTTCAGGTGAATGGTCAGATCGTTCATCTTGTACCACGACATTGTCTCCATGATCCGATAGAGCGTGTCCAGCGATATCGGTTTTCTCGCCACGTCGATGCCAAAACCCCGCACCTCATAGAGCGGATAATCCCGGATCTGTCCCTGCGGCGCATTTCCTCCTGCATCCGCAAACAAAAGCTGCATCAAAGTGACTGTGCCCCAGCGCAAACCTGTCGCCGCCTCCGCTTTTATGACACACTTGTCGGTTATGTCACAGGTGTATCCTTCTTCTCCCAGACCGTTTTCCTCTTCGGCATAGCCCAGATAGATATCCCCCGGTTCAAGATCGTCCGCCGTCCCCTTGCAGACGGTCAGTTTTGTGCGAAAATACAGATTCCTTTCCAAGCCCTCGTTCATCAGCGCCGCAATATCCCAGAGTGCCTGCATATCTGCGCCCCGTTTCGCAGCCGCTTCTGTTTCTCCCATCTCCGTCTGCACGTCCGCTTTTCCCGCCGCGACCGACTGCCATCCATCGCCCCGGGGCGGGCGGCTGTCGGTATCCACGATGATCCGCGCTTCTTCCCGCAGATTAAAATACCCCTGACTTCCCCGCCACTCTGCAACCGAGGGAAGCACGCCGCCGATCCCGCCGAGCAGATCATCTTCGGATTCCGACGCCGCAGTCCGCCCATCCGCCAATCCACTCCCCGCCGCAGCGCCTTCCCCATCAGACAATCCGTACCCCGCCGCTGTTTCTGTCGTATCAGACATCGTATCCGCCGCAGGCACCTCCACCACAAAGGAAACCTCTCTCGTTCCCTCCCGGCCTTTTGTATCCTCCACCCGATACCCGGCCGTCACTTCCTTATCCTGAATGGTGTCGTAGATTCTGCCGTCCGCACCGATCACCTGTTCCAAGTCCGCACCGATCAGCGTTACACGAAACCCTTCCGGCGTTTCCGGCATAACGAGTCTTCTTCCGCCCTCCGCCGTCCTTTCAATAACAGGTGCTTTTAATTTATAAGCCGTTGGCTTGTCCCCGTAAACCTCAAACTCGTAGAGAGATACATTCTGATACAGGTCAGAAAAATCCGCAGATTCTTTTGACACCGCATATGTGGAAAGCCGCAGAAAGCGCACGCCTGCAGGCGCATCCAGAACAATCTCCTGCCTGAGCGTCTCCGGCGCATCATCAAAAGAGGCCAGCGTTTCGTAGACCGCGCCGTCCGCAGAACCCTCCAGCGCGTAGGAAACGGCGTTGGCCCTCTCCCATTTGAGCACAACAAAAGAAACTGAAATTTCTTCGGGAAATTCCAGTTGTATATAGTGGGAAGCGTTCTCCCTGTTATTCTCGCTTGACCAGCGGGATGCAAGGTCATGATCATTGCCGTCGATCGCCATAGCCGCGGACAGCGACTCCTGCTCCACACTGTCACAGGTCGCTTTCACACCCTTTTTCAGAGCCAGATTCGGATTATCCTCCCCGAATTGCCCCCGCAGAAGAACCCCGACCAGCCCGGCTGCCGCCAGTACTACCGCAAGCGCAGTAAAAACCAGCGCATATTTTTTTCTGTCCCTTTCCTTATTCATCCGCGATCCCATCCGCCAGAGTTCCACAGCTTTTTTCCCGACTTCCCGATCCTTTCATTCTTTCCTTTTCCGTTCTCACAATTCCGCCTATTCCCATCCAGCCTTTTCCCAGGCTCTGTCTCTGAAATTCCTGTGCAGATATTCCCCTGCCTCTGCACGGAAATGCCGGATGGCACACCTGCTTTCCTTATGCGACCAGCGCGCCCAAAAGCCCGTAGGAGAGAATGGACATAATCACCGTGGCGATGGCAATGCCCAAAAGCTCCGCCAGAACCGCCTTTTTAAAGTCAACATCCAGAAGCGCGGCAATCAGAGACCCCGTCCACGCCCCCGTGCCCGGAAGGGGAATCCCCACAAAGAGCACCAGCCCCCAGAATTCATAACGCCTGATATTGTCGCTTTTGCTCATAGCGCGGTTTTCCAATTTTTCAATGATGCCTCGGAAAAGCTTTATTTTTTTCAACAGCTTAAAAATCTGTTTGATAAACAGCAAAATAAAAGGAATCGGGATAATATTCCCGACAATGCAGATCGGAATGGCCGTGGTGATCGGCACCTGCAGAAGCTTCGACACAATCAGGCCGCCGCGCAGCTCCAGAATCGGTATCATGGAGATGATAAAAACCACGATCTCCTTACTCACATATCTTCCCAGTGTATTGGCAAAAGCCACCGCTAAACTTTCCATCTGTTCCATTCCTCCGCTCATTTTATCAATTAAATTTAAATTTAACAAACCAGAATTGTCGCATTTTCCCTACACTTTTACTAAACTCGCTTCTATTGATATATGTATATGTAGCATATACGCATGAAAAACACTTTATTCTGCCAAATCCCTTCAAAAATAGCTGCACCGCCAAACTTTTATCCGCAGATTTCGTCCAGCGCCCGGTAAAGCGCCTCCATCTGTGCGTCCGTACCGATGGTGATCCGCAGGTAATTGTCAATCCGCTCCTTATCCCACCACCTGACATATATGGCATTTTCTTTCAACCGCTCAAAGATTTCCCCCGCAGGCATTGTTTTGTGGGAGACAAAGATAAAATTGGCAGAGGACTTCTGAAAAACAAACCCCAACCCGGAAAGGCGCTCCTCCGCCCGCGCTCTCGTGGCCATAATTTTTTTACAGCACGCTTCAAAATATGCCTCATCCTGCACTGCCGCTGCGCCGAGCTCCAGAGCCGCCATGTTCATGGTGTAGGAATTGACGGAATACTTCACGTCATTCAAATAGCGGATCAGCGCAGGCTGCCCCATGGCATACCCGATCCGTATACCCGCCATGGATCTGGACTTGGAAAAGGTCTGCACCACCAGCAGATTATCGTATTTGTCAATAAGCGGCAGTGCGCTCGTCCCGCCAAAGTCGATGTACGCCTCATCCACGATCACCACCACATCCCGGTTCGCCGCTACGATCTCCTCCACCTTGTCAAGAGGCAGCCGCACCCCCGTGGGGGCATTGGGATTCGGAAAAACCACGCCGCCGTTGGGCTCCTTGTAATCCGCCGGACAAATCCGAAAGTCCGCGTCCAGCGCCTTCCTCTCATACGGTATTCTGTACACATTCGCCCACACATCATAAAAAGAGTAGGTGATGTCCGGGAAAAAGACGGGCCTATCCGAATGAAAGAACGTCAAAAACGCCATGGACAGCACATCGTCCGAACCGACGCCGATAAAAAGCTGGTCTGTGCCGATATGATAGCGCGCCGCCAGCGCCTTCGCGAGCGCCGTCTGTTCCGGAAACTCAGGATAAAGCCTGAACTTCTCTGCATTCAGGGCGGCAGCCGCCTTCGCCACGCCGGGCGCGGGCGGGTACGGATTTTCGTTGGTATTCAATTTAATAATGCCCGCCTTCTTCGGCTGCTCCCCGGGTGTGTAAGGCACCACCCTGCGCACCTTTTCTTCCCATTTCATGTCCTGTCTCCTCTTTTCTCACATTAACCGCCATGATTCTGTTTCAGCGGAATCTCGGAATCAACGCTGTCGAGCTTTGGAAGTACTTTTCGCGTTTCTCACGTTGTCCACTCCGCCGCCTGCCTCGCGTACACCGCCGCCTGCTCCTCATTGCCAAGCTCCTGATAGCACTTGGCAAGCCCCCGCAGGGGAAGATCGCCGCCGCAGTGGATGTCTAAAATGCTCTCCGTCTCGTATGCCGCGTTGTACAGCCAGACGACCGCCTCGTCGTAATCTTCCCGTTCCATATAAAAAGCGCCCAGCTCGCAGCAGATTTCCGCGCACCCTTCAGATGCCACCGCTTTCATGGCGTATTTGAAGAAGTCCGTCACATCCCCGGCAAGTCTTGCCGCTCTCGCCGCCACACAGGCCGCCTCCATCAACTCCTCTTCTCCCCGCTTCTCATCCTTACAGGAGGCCTGAAAAAAAGCCCTGGCCGCCAGAAAATCCTTACTCTCCCCGGAAATAAAAAGCTCCTTCGCGTAAATATTGTGCAGTCTTTTGTCCAGAGGCTCCCCCTCCTCCACAAGCCGCGCAAAAGCCGCCAAATCCCTGTCCTTGTGGTTTTCCTCCGGCAGATGCTGAATGCAGATTTCACTGTCATAAATAACAGGCGTAATCCCCACTTGTTCATGGATTGCCCCCTGCCACCGAAAGGTGCGATTTCTCTTGAAAAGCTTTGGCCGGAGCTCCTTGTCGTAATTGTAGATGGTGCCGTTTGCCAATTGGTTTACATAATACATCTGCACAATCTCAATCTCCGGGAGCAGCACCTCTTTCATCTGCAGGAAAGCTGCCCGGTTTTCTTCATCCAGCATCTCATCCGCATCCGCGGAGTAAATATATTCCATCTCGGCTTTGGAAAAGGCAAAATTTCTCGCATCAGAAAAACTGCCTGTCCACGCAAAATCATATACTTTGTCCGTATACGCCTCCGCAATCCGCTTCGTATCGTCCACGGAGCCCGTATCTACAATAATAATCTCATCCGCAAGCCTTTTCAGACTGTCCAGGCATCTGGCTAAAATCCGCTCTTCATTTTTCACGATCATGCATACGCTGATTGTGACCATGGGTATGTTTCCTTTCCTTGCACGGCATTCTTCGCCGCACGCCCCGCCTGCTGGCAGGCTCCTCGCTTGCACATCTGCCCCGCATTCGGCTCCTTACCTTTACTCCTGTCACCGGCCTTCGGCCTCCCTGCGTTTTCCCGTCACCGATAGGAAAACAGCACTTCCGCCCACATTCTCTCCTCCACGGGCAGCCACACTTCATTTTTTCCCGCGCGAAACAGCAGATTGTCATAGCGGTGTTTTTTCACGAACTGCTCCGAGGGATAAAGCAGGTATCTTGTGGTAAAAGACCTGTCTCCGAACCGCTCGGGCATATTTACGACATAGGTGTCATTTGTTCTGCGCAGTCTCTCCCTGCCGAGCAGACGATACCTTCTGCCATCCCAGTTGTAAATCTTGACCTTTTCTCTCATTGTGCCTCCGTTCCCGACAGGCACATCTCTCCACACATCGTTACAAGTCGCACACTCACTAGATAGAGTAACACACTCCCCCGTCGATTGCAATTCAAACCCGCATAAGATATACTTTACTATCATAGACAAAACAGTCATAGAAAGGATAAGGATAACGTCCATGAACACGCCCAAAGACGACCACACCGTCACAAGCAGTCCCCTCATGCGCCTTAAATTTATTGTCATCCAAACGTGCACCTGGCCGACACTCTGCCGCAATGCACAAAACCTGCTGATCTCCTGTCCCGCCGGACTGGTTTATCGGTAGCAGCCACTCATTTTACCGCCATTTACAGACTGCTGCATCATTTTTCAACGCCAGACCGTTTCACCCCGGCGCGACTCAGTCCGAGAAGCCGCCGTCTTACCGCCGGAATAAGGACAGCAACCCCCTCTGCAGCAACAGCGGCAGCCCCACCCCCGCCGCCAGATAGACCATCTGAAAGGCTTCCGAACCTTTTACCAGGTAATAGTAGTCAATATCCGCATAAAACCGCACAAATTCAAAATCCGCCAGATATCCCGTGTGGGCGGCAATCCCCGCCAAAACCATCTTTACGAGCATAAACGCCATGACATGGTGCATCATCACCGCGTAAGTATTACGGCCGAGATAGAGCAGAAACCCGCCCGCCGGATTCTGCATCGCCACAGGGTTTTGCCTCTCCGCATTTGAGCGCACCTCTTTTGAACCGCTTTGCCCTTTCGCATCCGCCTGCGTTGCTGTTCTGTCGCTCTGTCCGCTTTCACATAGCGGGGAAAGAAGCTTCGACACCCGCAGCCAGAAGGCAATACCTGACACCGATGTCACATACGGAATCACCGGTCCGTTGGCAAAGCCCGTGACCCACACACTGCTGTAAGCCAGCCCGTTGCAGCACAGCTGCAGGAGCACCTGCACGCCGAGCACCACGGCAAAGTAAGGAACGTTTCCGAGAGTATCCCGCGATTCCAGCTTCTTCTTATAAAACTGCCCCATCTGAAAACAGGGGTAGAGAAAGAGAATCCGTCCCGGCGTCTTGTACAGTCCCCAGACACGGCCCTCGATGGCAAACTGCACCACAAGCATCCCCACCGCAAGAGTGCCGATCAAAATCAGCCACTCGCTATTTATGTGCAGCCGCCCGAGCAGAAGCCGCATACACACATTCATCACCTCAACGATAAAGAGCACAGGCACAAACCACGCCGCGTAATTCAGAATAAACTGATAGCCATTCAAAAACGGCGTGAAAAACAGCGTTTTCAGGGAGACTGCCTCCCCCATCGAAAAGCCGCCAAATGCCCGCAGCGCCGCAGCCAGAAGTCCGTACACCGCATTCCAGATAAAATAGGGCAAAAGGAGCCGCTTCGCCTTCTTTTTCAGATAGGCGAGCGGATTGCCTTCCTCCTCATCCCGATAAAAATAGCCGGAAATAAACATAAAAAGGGGTACATGAAAAGAATAGTAGGGAAACAGACCGCCCACCGTGAAAATATCATATCCCGAGTGTCCGGCCACGATCATCAGGATCGCAAGGGCGGAGAGAATGCCGAAGGTGACATTGTAAGGCGGCTTCTGCCGTTCTCCAGGCGCCCCGGAATCCATATGCTGTTTTGACGCGCTGTCTGATTTAAAATGTGACAAAAATGTCATATATATACTCCTGCCAATCCCGGTTCCACAAGTCCTCTTTCCCAAACCAAATGCACTCTCCGTCCGCCGAAAAGGAATCATCCTGCAAAGGGAGAACCGCTTACCCGTTTACCAAATACACTGCCCGTCCGCCGAAAACCCACACGACATAGCGCGAAATTTGTGGTAAACTGAACCTATTATATGATTTATCTTACCAAGAAATACAGAAGAAAGAAAGAGAATCCCTCCAATGAGTCATAATTTCGGAAAACACAAGATTAAAAAACGCCTGTTCTTTTATTTCCTTTTCCTTTTTTTCCTGCCGTTCACCGCTGGATTCCTGGCCTCATGCGGCATATCGGACTCTGATCAGACAAACCTTCCCGCCATGACGCGGGATCCCGGCCCTCAGATGCCTGCCCCGCTCCCAAGCGAAAGCCACCTTCGCGCCTTTACGACAATTCAAAATCTTGCGGACGCGGATTTCACTCCTGCCGCCGCGCAGGACATTCCACGCAATTCCCTTACAGACTTGAGCGTTCCCACCTATGTCACAAAAGTGGAAGACACCTATTTCATTGTAGACTGCTATCACGATCAGGTGATCTACCACGATAACCTCACGGATCCTCTCACGGACTGGCAGATTTTAACGGATGAAATCGACAAGGGACACACCCTCGCCAGCGACGGAACCGTCTATCTTGTAGACGACACGGAGGGAAACCGCATTCTTGTATTTGAAAAAAAGGAGGGCGTTTTCTACCACACCCAGACGCTGGATGAAGCCGGAAACCGCCCTCACTATATTGTCTATGACGCCCCCACGGACACTTTCTACGTGTGGAGCTCCATGAACGGCGAAATGTACCTGTGCCGCCACGATCCCGGCGATCCGCAGATGTATCTCACACAAATCCGCACCGTGGACGCTTTGAAGGAGACCTACGTGCGCTCCTTCACCATCAACGGCGACGATATCTACTTCGTCTCCGGCATCCCCGGCACACCCGCCATCATACAGGCGAACCTGTCCACCTTTGCAGTACAAAAGACTTATCCTGTACCCGACGCGATTGCCGGCATGGTGCAGCTGACCTTTGCCAAAGGAAACTGCTACATCACCGTGTCCACCGACATAGGCGGCAGCCAGGATTATGCCACCATCATCCGTGCAAAAGATCTGCAAGATCTTGCGGACGGAAATTACGAAGATATCTACAATAATTTCATCGGCGGCGGCACGCCCTACTACATAACCCAAATAGATAACAGCTATTATTTAACTGAACACCGCATTCCCGGACACGCCGTCTGGAAATTCAACATCACAGAGGACGGCGTGGGAAACGTAGAAGCTGTTTATTGAACGCTGCGGAGAATGCCGCTCTTCAGGCATTCGAAGTTCTTTTCGCTCTAATCTTCGATTGTTCCATTGATACCGCGAAGCGCAAACAGCAATGCCGCCATCAGCGCAATTCCCACAGGAAGCGCGATCCATGCGCTCTTCACGAAACCTGCCACAATGTAAGTGGCAAAGGACACCACCGCCGCCAGAACCGCGTAGGGAAGCTGCGTCGTGACATGGTTCACATGCTCGCACTGTGCGCCCGCGGACGCCATGATGGTCGTGTCGGAAATGGGCGAGCAGTGGTCGCCGCACACCGCACCGGCCATGCAGGCGGAAATGGACATAATCATCATCTGCGGATCGCCATTCTGGAACACCGCCACCACAATGGGAATCAGAATACCGAAGGTTCCCCAGGAAGTGCCCGTCGCGAAAGCCAGAAAACACCCCACCACAAAGATAATCGCAGGCAGGAAGTTCATAAACGCGCCCGCGCTGGACTCCACCAGCCCTGCCACATACAGATCGGCGCCCAGACTGTCCGTCATCGCCTTCAGCGTCCACGCAAAAGTCAGAATCAGAATCGCAGGCACCATGGCACGGAACCCTTCCGGAATACAGTCCATACACTCCTTAAAGGAAAGTACCCGGCGAATCTGATAGAGAAGGATCGTAATAATCAAACCGAAAAAGCTGCCGAGCGTCAGCCCCAGAGACGCGTCGGAGTTGGAGAATGCCTCGACAAAGCCTGCTCCCTCAAAGAAACCTCCCGTGTAAATCATGCCGATCACACAGCAGACAATCAGCGCCGCAATGGGAATCAGCAAATCCACAACGCCTCCCTTGGCGCTTACTTTCTCTTCCTTCACATTCTCGTAAGGCCGTCCCTCCGTGGTGAAAAGATCGCCCTTTCTTGCCGCGTTCTTCTCATGCTCCTTCATCTTGCCGAACTCCGTCTTCATCAGCACCATGCCAACCATCATAACAACCGTCAGAATCGCATAGAAATTGTAGGGAATCGCGCGGATAAAGATGGAAAAGCCGTCCTCGCCTTCCACAAAACCCGTCACAGCCGCCGCCCAGGAAGAAATCGGCGCTATGATACACACCGGCGCGGCGGTCGCGTCGATCAGATAAGCCAGTTTTGATCTTGACACCTTAAACTTGTCCGTCACAGGGCGCATCACGCTCCCCACAGTCAGACAGTTGAAATAATCGTCGATAAAAATAAGCACGCCCAAGAGAATAGTCGCAAGCTGCGCGCCCACCCGGTTCTTGATCTTGCTTGCCGCAAACTGCCCGAAAGCCGCCGAGCCGCCCGCCTTGTTCATCAGGCTGACCATCGCGCCCAGAATCACCAAAAATACGAGAATACCTACATTATAACTGTCAGACAAAACGCCGATGATCCCGTCCGAGAAAATATGGGTGATCGTCAGCTCAAACTGAAAGCCCGAGTACAGAAGCGCTCCCATCAAAATCCCCACAAACAGGGAGCTGTAAACCTCCTTCGTGATCAGCGCAAGTCCGATCGCCACGATGGCAGGAACAAGCGCCCAGAACGTGGCGTGCAGATCGGGCACATACTCGAGCTCCTCCTCCGCCGCAAATACCGTCGTGGAGAACGTCATCGCCAGCAAAAGCACGGTCGGCACAAGCATTCTCCACCTCTTTTTCATTTGTTTCATGACTTTCTCTCCTTCTCCTATTTTAACTCTAATTTGGTACATTAATGTGTTGCTATAATAATCTATAAAAATACCACAGACGCGTCGCTGACCGCCACGCATTTGTGGTAATTATTTCTGCGATTTGATTCGGGCACACGATCACCCTCTTTTGCCATTCCGCTTTAGTCAGCAACAGCATTTTATCATGGAATCCGAAAAAAGGAAAGAAAATTTTTATACTGCCGCCACCCGCAATATTCGTCTCACAGCCTCGCCACCATCAGATTCCCCGAAGCATACCGCCTAAGCCCCCTGTAAAACACTGCCACAGCCAACGCAAGAAGCACACAGGCATATCCCGCCACGGTAAAAAACATCCCTGCGTCAAAACTGACCATCAGGTGTACCGGATGCCAGACCGCCATCCCCACAGGAATGATAAAATAAAGAAAAAACCGGGAAGCGCCCTTAAAAATACCGTCGGGGTAAGTGCCGAAGCTTACGATTCCCATAACAATCTGGTTCTGCAGCATATCCATCCGCACAAACCAGAAGGACAGGCTCCCCAGAAGCACAGCGAAAGCCGTAAAAATCACCGTTCCCGTCACCACAAACAGCAGAAACAGGAAAAATCCGCCCACGCCGGGCTTACAGGCACACACCAGCGCCGTCCCGTACAGGAAATCGCCGATTGCCGAGGAGTCGGTGGACGAGGTCAGCACGCTGACGAGCACATTCTTCGGCTGTACCAGAAAAGAGTCCAGCTTCCCCTTGATGATCAGATCCGACAAGGAAAAGGCGCGCGCAAACAAAATATGCGAAAGCCCGAAGGATGCCGCCATAAGCCCCCAGAGCAGCATAATTTCCCGCATGGTGTAGCCCCCTACATCCCCCCGCATCCGAAGCAGAATCATCCACTGCACCAGAAAAGTGGCGTTGTTCAGCACCATAAAGCCCACGTTGGTGAGAAAGGTCACCTTGTTCACCATCTCCCGCATGATATTGTATTTGACGGAAAGCACACACACCCGCATTTGATTTTTAACCACCGTTAACATACAGCTTTTTCACCCCTTTTCCATAAATCAGAAACATCAGCCCACAGCCTGCCGCCAAATATACCCCCTGCGCCGCCAGAATTTCCGCAAATTTCTCTGAACTGAAATCTACAATCAGCTTTGCCGGTCCGTAGCACACCGTGTAGATTGGCGTCAGTTTTAATAACGGCTGTAATCCTTGTGGAAAGATTTCCACAGGGAACAGAATTCCCAGCACCACAATCAGTTTATTGTAAAGCCACTGGAAGGGTGTCGCATCCTCAATCCAGAAAGAGAACAGGCTGATGCACAGCTTAAACACCGCATTGATGGTAAGCGCCAGCACCACGCAGAGCGCCATCGCAGGAAGCGCCGCCAGCGGAAATTCTGGCAATGGTCCCACCATCACCATCCCGATTACCATCGCCAAAACTGCGTACATAGGCAGTCTGATGCTCCACTCGCCAGTGTATTTTGCCAAGATATACAGTGTATAGTGGTAAGGTTTATTCATCAGATAGGCAATATTGCCGCCCCGGATATCCCCCGCCACCTCCCCTGCCACAGAAGCCGCATCAGAACCGAAAAACAACATTTCCGTCATCATCACATACCAGATCATCTGTTCCTTCGTATAACCCGCAATCAGCTCCCCCGGCGTGCGGTACATGTAGCCCCAGAGCATGGTAAAAATAAAGATAAATACAAAATAGCCGAAAAAACCCATCGCCACATTCGCCGCATACTGTAAGTTTTCAAGCAGGACGGATTTGTAAATTACCACATATTTCCTCATTTCAGTCCTCCCCCTGCGCCTTGTATATCTCCACAATAATCTCCTCCAGTGAATGCTCCAAATAATGGCTTTTCAGATGCTCCACCGAATCGTCCAGCACAATCTGCCCGTCGTTCACAATGATGATGCGCCTGCAAAGCTTCTCGATATCCCCCACGTCGTGACTGGTCAGAAAAACCGTGGTGTGCTCCTCCCTGTTCATCTGCCGGATCAGCTCCCGGACATTTTCCTTCACCACCGGATCCAAGCCGATCGTCGGCTCATCCAGAAACAATATCTTCGGCTTATGGATCAGCGCTGCAACCATCTCACAGCGGATGCGCTGCCCCAGCGACAGATTTCTGACAGGTGTGTCAATAAATTCTTTCAAGGCAAACCGTTCAGAAAGTTCCTCAATTCTTGCCTCTGTCTCCTGCTCCGTCAGGTCATAGATCGCCCCGAAGAATCGGAAGTTGTCATAGGGCGTCAGATGCGTCCAGAGCTGTTCTTTCTGCCCGAACACCGTGCCAATCTGATAGGCAAGCTGCCTTCTCTTCTTCGTCGGATCAACGCCAAGCACCTCCACCCGCCCGCCGTCGGGATAAAGAATCCCCGTGAGCATCTTGATGGTCGTACTCTTCCCCGCGCCGTTCGGCCCGATAAAGGCAAGCATCTCCCCCTCCGCCACCGAGAAAGAAACGCCGTTCACCGCACGGATTTCCTCTGTCTGCGGATGAAAAATCGCCTTGACGCTGCCGCGCATCCCTTTTTCCTTCCGCTTTACCCGAAATGTCTTCGATAAATTTTCCACTCTGATTGCCTGCATTTCTGACTCCTCCTCTCCTAACTCTGCGTCTCCGAATAAGCAGACTCAAAATGCTTCGCATTTCGAGTTCGCGTTGCTCGCCATAAGTCGGCAGTATCAATCTTGCATGCAAGCATGCAGCTTGCTTCTGCCGACTTCTGACTCTGCTTATTCGCGCAAAAAAGGAGAACCGCCTGTTCCGTACACCTTCGTGCACTTCCCATGCGGTTCTCCTATCCTTAACCCTGATTCCCGCACGGCCAATAAGACCTTTCGTCCTACGGCCATGCATCCGCGGCTTTCCGCCGCCTCAGGCTGTGACCGTAATGTGAAAAATCTGCATCATATCCATAATGACCGTAAACGGGACCAGATTCCTGTTAAACATATCTCTTCCTCCGTCAAATCTGACTCTTCGTTGAATTTTCAGATAGAATAGCACAATCTTTTCTATTTGTCAAACATCATTTTTAACATTTAACGACCTACAGTCCGGCCTTTTTCCGAAGATACTCAATCCACTCTTTTCTCTTCATAACAGAACACTTATGTTTCACGGTCTTTCCGTTTTCGGGGTTCAGGCATGTCACCTTGATCCCTGTAGGGATAATCGGAATCAGCCCTCCCACATTGACAAGCTTCAGCTCCTTAATATCGCTGTACTTCACGGCAAAATTGCTTACGCCCAACAGCCCTCCTGTGAAAATAAACTTTTCATCCGTAAAAAAGAAATGTCCACGGGTCTGCGTCATCATTTCCCACAAATCGCCTTTCGTATGTTCGATGATATGATCTTCCTCGCTCATATATCCCGCCTCTCTCAGCGACATTTCCCACTTTCCTACTTCTCCGACATCCAATTTCATTTTCTCTCCGTCCTTTCATACATTTTTTAATCTATAACGAAAATGCCACATGATAGACATTCTCTTACACTAACCACCATGACTCCGCTCTGCGGAGTCTCAAATCAGTGCGGAGAATGCCGTATTTCAGGCATTCTCCTGCGTGAGACGGAGTTGCAAAGCAACTCCGTCTCACGTTACTCCCTGTCGTGGATCTCCCCGTGCAGCTCCTGCAGCGACTTCACATCGCTGCCCTTGTGGGTTTTCAGGTAATGGATGCCCTCCGCCGTCACCTTCGCCGCCGCAACCGTGGTGATATAAGGCGCTTTCGCCTTGATCGCCGCCTTGCGCAGATAGCTGTCGTCATGCACGCTGTCCTTGCCCACGGGAGAGTTGATAATCAGGTCGAAATCCCCGTTGGTGATCATATCACCAACGTTCGGACGCCCCTCATAGAGCTTTTTCGCCTTCGTCGCGGGAACCCCTGCCGCCGTGATCAGGTTGTACGTGCCCTCGGTGGCAACAATCTTGAAGCCGTCCTCGGCAAGACTCCTCGCCACTTCCACCACTTCGTCCTTATCCTTCTTGTTCACGGAGATCAGTACCGTACCCTCAAGAGGAAGCTTTGACTGCACCGCCTCCTGCGCCTTGAAGAAGGCTTCGCCGTAAGAGCGGGAAAGCCCGAGCACTTCGCCCGTGGAGCGCATTTCGGGTCCCAGAATCGGGTCCACCTCGGGGAACATGTTGAAGGGGAACACCGCCTCCTTCACACCGTAATTCGGTATCACCTGTTCTTTTAATCCCGGAACCGGCGACGGACGCCCCGTAAGCTCCGAGGTAATGATATCCGTGGCAAGAGGCACCATGCGTATATTGCAGACCTTGGACACAAGCGGCACGGTGCGGGACGCCCTCGGATTCGCCTCCAACACGAACACCTTACCGTTCTCGATGGCGTACTGCATGTTCATCAGCCCTTTGACATGCATCTCCTCCGCAATCTTCCTCGTGTACTCCTTGATCGTCTCCACGCTCTCCTCCGGAATGTGCACGGAAGGAATAATACATGCCGAATCGCCGGAGTGAATGCCCGCCAGCTCGATATGTTCCATCACTGCGGGAACAAAAGCGTGGGAACCGTCGCTGATGGCGTCCGCCTCGCACTCCAGCGCGTGATTTAAGAAACGGTCGATCAGAATCGGGCGATCCGGCGTCACGCCCACCGCCGCATTCATGTACTCCTTCATACTGTCGTCGTCGTAAACCACTTCCATGCCTCTGCCTCCCAGCACATAGGACGGGCGCACCATCACCGGGTAGCCGATCCGCGCCGCAATGCCGAGCGCTTCCTCCACCGTGGTCGCCATACCCGACTCCGGCATGGGAATGTCCAGTTTCTCCATCATGGCGCGGAACTGGTCGCGGTCCTCCGCCAGATCAATGACCGAGGGGGACGTGCCCAGAATCCGCACCCCGTTTGCTTCCAGTTCGGATGCCAGATTGAGAGGCGTCTGTCCGCCAAACTGTGCAATCACGCCCAGTGGCTTTTCCTTGTTATAAATGCTCAACACGTCCTCCAGCGTCAGCGGCTCAAAATACAGCTTGTCGGAAGTGTCGTAATCCGTGGACACCGTCTCCGGGTTACAGTTCACGATGATCGTCTCGAATCCAAGCTTTTTAAGCGCCATTGCCGCGTGTACACAGCAGTAATCGAACTCGATGCCCTGCCCGATCCGGTTGGGACCGCCGCCCAATATCATAATCTTCTGCTTTTCCTCATTCACCGGGTTCTTATCCGGCGCGTTGTAGGTGGAATAATAGTAGGCGCTGTTCTCCGTACCGCTGACATGCACGCCCTCCCATGCCTCCTCCACGCCGAGTGCAAGACGGCGGTTTCTGATATCCGCCTCGGGAATCTCCAGAAGCTGGCTCAGATATTTATCGGAGAAGCCGTCCTTCTTCGCTGTGACAAGCATTTCATCGGAGAGCATCTCTCCCTTATGCAGTAAAATAGCTTCCTCTTCCTCCACCAGTTCCTTCATCTGCTCGATAAAGTAAGCCTTGACCTTGGTTATCTCAAAAATCTCTTCCACCGTCGCGCCTTTGCGCAGCGCCTCGTACATGAGGAAGTGACGCTCACTGGAAGGCGTGTTCAGCCTGCGCAGCAGCTCCTCTTTCGGCAGCGTATCAAAATCCTTCGCGTGGCCCAGCCCGTAACGCCCCGTCTCAAGGGAACGGATGGCCTTCTGGAACGCTTCCTTATATGTTTTGCCGATGCTCATAACCTCGCCCACGGCGCGCATCTGTGTGCCAAGCTTGTCCTCCACGCCCTTGAACTTTTCAAAGGCCCAGCGGGCAAACTTGATCACCACATAATCGCCGTCCGGCACATATTTATCCAAAGTTCCGTACTTGCCGCAAGGAATGTCCTTCAAGGTAAGGCCAGCTGCCAGCATGGAAGACACAAGGGCGATCGGGAATCCTGTCGCCTTACTCGCCAGCGCGGAAGAGCGCGAGGTACGGGGATTGATTTCAATTACAATAATACGGTCCGAAACGGGATCATGGGCAAACTGCACGTTGGTGCCCCCGATCACCTGCACCGATTCCACGATTTTGTATGCCTGCTCCTGCAAACGCTTCTGGCACTCCTCAGAGATCGTCAGCATGGGCGCGGAGCAGAAAGAATCTCCCGTATGAACCCCCAGAGGATCTATGTTTTCAATGAAGCAGACGGTGATAATATTGTTGTCCGCATCCCGGACCACCTCAAGCTCCAGCTCTTCCCAGCCCAGAATGGACTCCTCCACAAGCACCTGACCCACAAGGCTTGCCTGCAATCCTCTGGCGCACACCACCTTCAGCTCGTCCTTATTGTAGACAAGACCGCCGCCCGCGCCGCCCATGGTGTAGGCAGGGCGCAGCACCACGGGATAGCCGAGCTTTTCCGCAATGGAAAGCGCCTCGTCCACGGAGTATGCCACCTCGCTGCGCGCCATCTCAATGCCAAGCGCATTCATGGTCTTTTTAAATTCGATGCGGTCCTCGCCGCGCTCAATGGCGTCCACCTGCACGCCGATAACCTGCACGTTATATTTTTCTAAAATACCCGCCTTGTTCAGTTCTGCGCAAAGATTAAGCCCGGACTGCCCTCCCAGATTAGGGAGCAGGGCGTCGGGACGCTCCTTAGCAATGATCTGCTCCAGCCGCTCTACATTCAGCGGCTCAATATAAGTCACATCCGCTGTCTCCGGATCCGTCATAATCGTTGCCGGATTGGAATTGACCAGCACGATCTCATATCCCAGCTTTCGGAGCGCTTTACACGCCTGTGTTCCCGAATAGTCAAACTCACAGGCCTGTCCGATGATAATCGGGCCCGATCCGATGATTAGTACCTTGTGAATATCTGTTCTGCGTGGCATACTCATCCTCCGTTCTTCTGTCCATCTTTTTCTGTACTAGAAATAAGTATACAAAAAAATCCGCATTTTAACAATGCAGATTTTCTTGAAACATCTTTATGGCAGAGCCGCTCCCTACTCCCCAGACACCTGTGTCCCGTCGGCTTTCATGTGGTACTTATCCTTGTAGATCAGCTGCGAGATGGGCACCAGCTCATACCCCTTATCCTGCAGACCCGTGATCACTGCATCCAGCGCATCCGCCGTGTATTTCGCCCCGTTGTGCATGAGAATGATCGCCCCGTTATTCAGCTTGTCGGACTCCACCACGCGCTTGACGATATCGTCCACGCCATAGTCCTTCCAGTCCAGAGAATCGATCGACCACTGGATCGGATAGTAACCGCACTTCTGCGCATTTGTTATGACATGATTGTCATAATCTCCGTAGGGCGGCCGGAACAGGAACATCTCATAACCTGTCAGTTCCTGCACCTTGGTATGTACTTTCATCAGCTCCTCCTGACACTGTTCGTCGGAAAGCTGGGACATGTTTTTATGGTTCTCGCTGTGGTTGCCCAGATCATGACCGTCCGCCAGGATCGCCCTCACATCCTCGGGGTAGGATTCCACCCACCCGCCCGTCATAAAGAACGTCACCTTCACATTGTGTTTTTTGAGCGTCTCCAGAATACGGGGCGTGTCTTCATTCCCCCACGGTAACGGTAACTTGCGGAAAGTAACAAAAGACAAGTAATATGCCATACTGGTTTGTGAAGAGTTGGCTGCCCAACTGTATGAGATGGCAGATATTGTAATGGCTGATGTTGGCAGATACGGTTTCGTGATGCTGAAATATTATAAACTGCCGCATGGTTTTGAGGAAGATGAAACTTTTACGGACAGCAGGACGTTCATGGGACTTTGGGAAACTATAATTAAAAAGCTTGAGAAATTTTTGAGATTTACATGGTATAATATATTTTCACGAGAGGAGCTCCTTGTATGCGTGAGAAAATTTTGATTGTGGATGATGAAAAAGGTATCGTGGATATGCTGAAAAGTCATTTTGAAAGGCAGTCTTTTCAAGTTTACACGGCTTACAATGGCATGGAAGCACTGAAACAGGCAGTTTGTGATCCTGATATTGTGTTACTTGACATCAATATGCCAGAAATGGACGGACTTGCTGTCTGCCAGCGGATACGGGAATTTATTACCTGCCCTATACTTTTTCTGACGGCACGGATAGAGTCTGCCGATAAGATTATTGGATTTCAGGCAGGTGCGGACGATTATATCGTCAAGCCTTTTGATTTAGATGAGTTGGGGGCAAGGGTTGCAGCCCATCTGCGGCGGGAACAGCGTCGGCAATACAACAGAGCTGTACGCTTTTTTGGAGAAATAACGATTGATTATGCGGCACGGACAATCGCCATAAATGGTGAGTCTGTTTCCATGTCAAAACGGGAATTTGATATTGTTGAATTATTGTCCCTTAATCCCGGACAGGTATTTGATAGGGAGCGGATTTATGAAACTGTGTGGGGAATAGATGGGAATGGGAACAGTGATACTGTTATGGAGCATGTTAGGAAGATTCGGGCAAAGTTGACGGCACATACGCTCCACAGTTACATTGAAACCGTTTGGGGGTGTGGTTATAAATGGAATGGCTGAAAAATATGAGTTTGAAGAAGTCGTTCTTTCTTCTGTCTGTGGGATGTGTTTTTGTTTCGCTCGTTCTTATAATTCTGGTGTTTTTAGGCTGCGGCGCAATCAGGGAAGACTATCCTGCCAGCGGAATTTCTTTTTCACTTGACGGGGCAGTAACGAGAATGGAACCTGTTACTGCAGAACAGCAACGCATGTTATCCCTGATGTCCTTGCTTGAGATTTTTTCCTGTGCCGTATTTCCACTGGTGGGTTTGGGAACTGCCGGCAGCTTATTTTACCATATTAAGCTAAAAGAACCGATTGAACTATTGCGGGATGGTACGGCGCATATCAGGGCAAATGATCTCAACTTTTCTATTTCGGCCGTATCGGCAGATGAACTCGGTCAAATCTGCACAGCTTTTGAAACGATGCGGCTTGAACTTCTGAAAACAAATCAGGAGTTATGGAGGCAGGCCGAGGAGCGGAAACGGTTAAATGCGGCTTTCTCCCACGATTTACGCAATCCCGTCACAGTTATAAAAGGAACCGTAAAGTTGCTGAAGCAGGGAATAGCAGACGATCAGGCGCTTGAACGGCTGGAAAGTTATACCCTGCGCATTGAGCAATATGTGGAAGCAATGAGCAGTATTCAGAGGCTTGAACAAATGCCGGTGCGAATTAGTGAGTGTACCTACACCGTGTTATGGGCAGAGCTGGCGGATACCGTAAAACTATTTGCCCCAGAGCTATGTATGTCAATATCTGCTCCCGATAAGGGTTCTGTAAAATTAGACCATGGAATGTTTTTGACTGTTGCAGAGAATTTAATTAACAATGCGGCTCGTTTTTCACGAAGTAAAATTCAAATACAAATTGTGGAACATAAAGATTTTTTATCCCTTTCCGTCATAGATGACGGTTCCGGCTATCCTGCGGAATTAGTGCAAAACGGACCGAAACCTTTTGGAAAACGAAACGAGGATACAGCACATTTTGGCATGGGGTTGTATAGCAGCGGAATACTCTGTATAAAGCATGGCGGTTTTTTAAAACTCGAAAATGTAGATGGACAAGGTGCGATGGCAACGGCATTTTTTCAAATAGATTTCAAATCTTGAGCGTTTCTTGAGATTGATCATATAAACTCTCCTTATCAATGATAAGGAGGTTTTTATTATGAAAATTGAAGCCAGGGAACTGTCCAAAATTTATGGAGTTGGAGAGAACCGGGTGGTAGCTCTGGATAAGGTCAATTTGGAAATTGCCATAAACGATTTTATATCCATTATGGGGCCATCAGGAAGTGGCAAAAGCACCCTGCTCCATCTCTTATCCGGTCTAGACAGACCGACTTCCGGCAGCCTGACCTATGATGGCAGGGATATTTACGGTTTTAGTGATAAGGAATTGTCGGCGTTTCGTCGAAGGCGCATTGGTTTTGTTTTTCAGCAGTATAATCTTCTGCCTGTTCTGACGGCAAAAGAAAATATCATCATGCCCCTGCTCCTCGACAAAAGGCAGCCAGATGAAGCTTATCTGATGCAGCTTGCAGAATTGTTAGGTATCAGTGACCGTCTGGAACACCTGCCGCACGAACTGTCCGGAGGGCAGCAGCAGCGTGTTGCGATTGCGCGTGCCTTGATTGCAAAGCCGGATATTATCTTTGCAGATGAGCCGACAGGAAACTTGGATAGCAAAAGCGGCAGCGAGGTTATGAAGATGCTTGAAAACATCTGGGAAAAGACGGGTACAAAATTAGTTATCATTACACATGACCGCCGGGTGGCACAGATGGCTGACAGACAATTTGTGATCGTGGACGGTGTTCTTTCGGAGGTGAAAGCATGATGAAATCTTATCGCACACTGGCGCTCAAAGAGACAAGAGCGCAGAAAATCACTTCTATTTTGATTTTGGTTGCCATTATCCTTTCAAGCATGATGACGGCGGTGATCGGGCAATCTGCCGGGGTTCTGTCCGCCATGCGCCAGCAGCAGGCCATTACCTTGGGTGGCAATCGCTATGTAACATTTTTACAGATGAATCAGGAACAGGTTGCAACTTTGCAAAATGACCCGCGATTGTCTTTTGTTGGAAACTATGTCACCTTGGGAACAACGGCGCTTAATCCGTCCCTTTCGTTGGGACTGAACGAATATCAGGAAGATGTTGTCGCAATTTATCCAACGGTCTCCCGGCTAAAAGAAGGCAGATTACCGGAGGCGCCTATGGAAATAGCGTTGCCGGAGGATGTGCTGCAACACCTTGGTCTTGTGGGCAATTTGGGAGAACTTGTTTCACTCCCGCTGTCAAAGCCGCTCCGCCACGGAATTGAGATTTCTTCTTATGATTTTATGGCGGATTTTTTGTTGGTAGGGATACTGGAGAGCAATTATCTGAACTATACCTTTGGCGGCGTCACTGGCGTGGTGGGCAAGGGAACGGCGGCATCCCTGTTGCCGAAAAACTATCTATACTATAATGTGGATATTCGGATGGTCAATAAAAGTACGTTTCAGGAGACTGTGAATGACTTGATTTCTACGCTGGGTGTCCATGAATTGGATACTCTATATAATGTTCCCTACCTGGATGCTTTGGGTATCCGCTATGATTCTGGTTGGTCCGACACATCCGGCCGAGGCTTCTCCCTTATGCTGGCAGCGGGGATCATGGTCGGACTGTTGCTGCTGGCAGCGGCGGGATTGGTGATCTATAATATTATGAAAATTGCAGTGTCCCAACGGATCAGGCAGTATGGTACTTTGCGGGCCATTGGTGGAGAGAAACGACAGCTTTATTTTCTTGTGACGGCCCAAGTGCTTTTGCTCTGTGTAATTGGTATTCCGATTGGACTTCTGCTGGGAACTTTGTCAGCCAAAGGCATCTTGACTGCCGCAACCAGTTTTGTTTCTCCGGAAATTTTTTTGGTGCAGAACAGGGATGAATTAAACCTTCTGATTGCAGAAAGCAGCTCTGGCAAAGGTATTTTTCTGCTGGTAAGTGCGTTCATTACATTGTTTTTTGCGCTTATAGCGGCTATCCCTGCTGCTAGATATGCCGCAAAGGTATCCCCCACCGTGGCCATGGCGGGGCGAAATATCAAGATCAAACGGAGAAATCGGAAAACAAAAAAAATTCGTAATTACGAGGCGCTTTATGCCTGGCTGAATCTAAAACGCAACCGTGGACGCACAGCAATTACGATTTTGTCCTTGGTCATGAGCATTACGGTCTTTATTGCACTACAAAGTTTCAGTTCTTTGCTGGATGCTTCTTCCGCGATGCCAGATCATCTTGGAGACTACTCGGTTGTGAATGAATACGGCGGCATTTCTTCCGGCGAACTTGCCGCATTGGAGGCGGATAAAAATGTGTTCGCCGTGGCAGCAGAACAGTTTTCGCTCTACGACCTGGATGAACAGTACCTCCCCATCGGCATAGAAACCAGCATTACTTTGGGTATCGGTGAATGCTTGCAAATCGTTGGCTTGAATGACTGCTGGATAGAGGATGCGTTCGCACAGCGTCTAGCTCCGGAACAGATGGAGCAGTTGAAAGCCGGGGAAGGCTGTGTGATACGAAATCCAATTCCCATGCAGGTTGGAGAGGAACAGATCGGCACCACTCAAATCGAGGCAGGCACAAATATCGCTGTTGCAGGAAAAGAATTTCCGGTATTGTTATCGCTTAATGGGTATGACACCTATTTTAGCGTGGGAAACAACGGATTTACAAACGGTATCCAAGTCCTGGTTAGCGACCGTCTGTACCCCCAACTTACCGGAATCGAGACTTATGCAGAACTGAGGCCAATCCTATCATCAGATGCTGACCGGAGTGCATTTGACAAAGTATTAGAGAGTTTGTCCCAACGGATTCCTGGCAGTACCGTTTTATCCTACGAGCAGGCAGATCGTCAGAAGGCAGAGAGTTTCGAGCAGATTCGGCTGTTGGCATGGGGACTGATTCTGTTTGTTGCAATAATCGGTTTGTTGAATATCATCAACACGGTTTATACCAATATCCATACTCGTATTGCAGAAATTGGTATGCATCGGGCCATTGGTATGAGTGCAGAAGGCTTATATAGTGTATTTTTATGGGAAGGAGCTTATTATGGCTTATTTGCGGCGTTAATCGGAAGCATAGCTGGATATATTTGTACGATTTTTGTAGAGGCTGCAAAGACAGATACTATTCAGTTGGCTGCTGTTCCCATTATTCCAATTGCAGAGGCGACGTTTCTTGCGATTTGCGCCTGTTTGTTAGCAACGTGTATTCCGTTGTGGAAGATTACAAAATTAAGTATCGTGGATTCTATTGAAGCGGTTGAATGATCAGGGAAAAAATATAGGTGGTGGAACGTGCAGGGCATCTAGGGAAGCGCTGATTAAATCAGCACTTCCTTAGAGCCTCCGGCGGATGCACACGGATTTGCAAAGGAATGTGCCGCTTCGCGGCGCAAATCCGGTGCGGGAAACGCTTTAATCAGCGTTTCCCTAGTGGAACATCAAAAGCAACAGCATTCCCAATTTATAACCTGTTTTTATCACCCCATTCACACATTCCGTCTAAAATAGGAATTAAAGATTTTCCACGCTCTGTTAAACTATATTCTACCTTTGGCGGGATTTGTGGATATTCTTTTCTATGCACTAATTGGTCTGCTTCTAATTCTTTTAAAGTGGAGCTTAAAGTCTTGTACGAAATTTCACTGATATATTTTTTCATTTCGTTAAAGCGAACGACTCCGAACTCCATTAGAGTATACAAAATAGTCATTTTATATTTGCCATTGATTAATGACAAAGTATAGCTGAAACCTGTTGTTTCAAGACATTCATTTGAAATGCAGCGTTTACTCATTTTACACTCTCCTTTGGGTAAGTATATAACTTTATTGTAAGTATCGTACTTTTATGTGCGTACTTGACTTTGTTTCAATTCTTGCTAGGATTATAATATCAGAAGCAGAGAAAGTCAATCTCACAGAATTAGGAGGACATATTTTATGAGCAAAAAAATAGTTGTAATAACGGGAAGCCCCCGGAAAAACGGGAATAGCTTTGCTATGACAGACGCTTTCATCAAGGCAGCCGAAGCAAAGGGGCACACAATCACACGGTTTGACGCTGCATTAAAAAAAGTGGGCGGCTGCCGGGCGTGTGAAACCTGTTTTTCCACTGGAAAAGCCTGTACTTTTGATGATGACTTCAACACGATTGCACCGGCAATTCTTGAAGCGGACGTTATCGTATTTACCATGCCTGTCTACTGGTATTCTATCCCGGCGCAGATTAAAGGTGTCATTGACCGTATTTTTTCTATGGTTGTAGGCGGCAAGGATATTGCCGGAAAGGAATGTGCGCTGATTACCTGTTGTGAAGAAGATGATATGTCCGTCATGGACGGCGTTCGTATTCCTATTGAGCGTATGGCGGCATTGAATAAATGGAAAATGGTAGGCACGGTTTTAATTCCTGGCGTATTAAATGTTGGCGATATAGACAAAACCGAAGGCTGCCAAAAAGCGGCTGATTTAGCCAATGCAATTTAAGAAGGTAAGTATGAGCAAAACAAGGACACCGAGGGCAACATGAAACGGCGGCTTATCGCTGCCCTGTTCCAGTCCCGCTTTGATGAACAACCATACCCCAAAAATGAATAACCGCCGCCACATAGAACGGCACACCAAGACAGGAAAGCCTAAAAAGGTTTCCTGTTTTTTTGTGTTCATTTTTGGCATTTTTAAAAAACCGTCGTATTGCCCCACGTTAAGAGACCGCCAGCACCACACTATTCTAGTATAAATCCCGCATTTCCAAATCGAAATGGAAAAACCAAAAATAAATGTTATAATTTGAAAATCTCTGGAATGGGTTAAATCTGAAACGGAGATAATTGCGGTTTTTTCCCTAATGTCGCCATATTGAGCGCAAATGTAAAGATATGTTGATAGAAAAAATAACTAAAATCATTTAGAATCACGATTAAGGAGGACAACGAAAATGAAAATTGGAAATAAACTCAACCAATTAAGAAAACTTTCAGGAATGACACAGGAACAATTAGCTGAGAAAATTGACGTGTCCAGACAGACAATTTCCAAATGGGAGTCAGACAGCACCTCTCCCGATTTAGAAAGTATCGTTAAAATAAGCAGGATTTTTCATGTGTCATTAGATGATTTGCTTAAGGAGGCGGAAACAAGTGTGACAAACAGAAATGATGAACAGATCACTTTAGAAGATTTGATGAAAATAAATCTTCATAACAGAAAAATGACGCTGTTACTCATTGGCGGATTGATTTTTGTTATGGTCAGCGTATTAAATTTTGCCTATGTGATTGCGTTACAAAGCACAACGCTCAGTACCCAGTATATGCTGTACCGATATATTGCAACAGGGCAATATGCTGACGCTCCCGTTGATTATATGCGATTAATGATTCCGTCTATGATTACCGGTGCGATCGGACTGGTACTGTTTGTAAGTTATGTCATTGAAAATAGAAAAAAAGGAGACTGAAAAATATGTATAAGACAAAAAAGGTTGTTTCATGTTTCGTTTTATGTGTGCTCATCTTTTCGCTATGTGCGTGTGGGAAAGAAAGTAAAGATAACGCTGACATTTACGGGGAAACCATTGGAGGATTGGAGGACAATGAGCTTTTTGTAACGATTGATACGAATGCCCCTTTGCCGGTTTTACTTGTTACATCACAGGTGTATGATGAAGGGACAGGAAAACAGGCGGCACTTGATTGTGATGTATATTATTTGGTAGACAAAGAAGTTAAAAACATAGGATCGATAGAGAGTATGGGAACGGCATATCCTATATCCTATGATGAAACAGGCATCTATACGGCTTCCGGTCACGCTATGCAGCGTTTTGAGGTTGAGAAATCCGGTACACTTAAGTTGGCAGAAGTAATTAACGAACAATTTGATGAAAACGGAAACGCTGCTTATACCATGACAAAGGAGAATGAAACAAAAACAATTTCAGAAGAAGATTATTATGCCGCATTTGAGAAATACAGCAATGCTACAATTGTAAGTTTTGCTTATGGTGCATCAGACGCAGCAAGATAATTCTTTTACAAATGATTTACAGATACGAATGGCACAGAATAAAGAGCAACAGCCCCAATCATTATCGCTTGCCAGTTAAAAACTGAATAGCCGCCGCTATATAGAATGGCACACCAAGACAGGAAATTGACAAAAAATTTCCTGTCTTTTTGCTCCCATTTTTGGCATTTTAAAAATCGCCAGTGCTGGTCTGAAAATTGTAGTGGATAATGAGGATTCTGGAAGAGATGCAAGATATTCTTTCACTCGCCCATAGCAGCTTCTTAGAAACTTGTTGGCACCCGCAGTCATATAGACGTCGTAAAGCTTAGGGCGAAATTATCTTCAAGCGGGAATGTACACCGAAATGATTTTCCCACAGAATGGCGTCCGTTTCATTGCTATCAATGACGGCGTAGACAGCGTGACCGGGCGCATATCGGACGAGCGTTTCACGGAATTGTCGGCAGACTACGAAGCCGCGCAAAAGGAACTGAAAGAGAAAGCCGCCGCTTTGCAGAGCAAACTTTCAAAAACGCTGGAAGCCACGGCGAACGCTGAACGCATGTACACCAGCCTTGAGGAACTCACCCCTACCTGTTGCGGGAGTTTGTGGAGAAAATCGTAATCCACGAATCGGAAGCCCTTGACGGGAAACGCCGGGGGAAGCTCC
>VSNH01000149.1 GCA_009774215.1 Lachnospiraceae bacterium | reverse complement strand
GCCGCGAAGCGGCACATTCCTTTGCAAATCCGTGTGCATCCGCCGGAGGCTCTAAGGAAGTGCTGATTTAATCAGCGTTTCCCTAGAATTCAGCAGCAGAGGCTGCTTCGCTAAGAAGTACTAAGTCAACACACAGGAGAGTACCCAAAATACGGGAATTCTCCGCACAGATTTTAGATTACGCTGAAGCGGAATCATGGAGGTTAGTATGAATATTGACGCATTTTTTGAGGAATTGGATTCTTATTTTGACAACAATCAGGTGGATAAGATTGACGGTTTTTTGACGGCTTCTCTGGCACGGGCGAAGGAGGAAGAGGATTATGCCGCCTATATTTCCATCTGCAATGAGATGATCGGCTTTTACAGGAGTGTGTCGGCATTTCAGAAAGCATATGCGGCGGCGGAGGATGTGCTTCTTTTGATGGAGGAGCTGAAACTGGAGGACACGGAGCACTTTGCCACAACCTTGTTGAATGCGGCCACCGCTTACAGCGCAGCGGGGGATTATGCCCAGGGGCTGCGGCTTTACAGGCAGGCGATGCAGATTTATGAAAGGCTTCTGCCTGCGGAGGATTACAGATGGGCGAGTCTTTACAACAATATGAGCATTATGCTGGAAAAAGCGGGCGAGAACGAAGAGGCGGCGGAGAGCGCGAAAAGAGCGCTTGCCATTATTGAGAAACAGGAGGGAAATGAGGCGCAGACAGCGACTACCCTCACCAATCTGGCACTGGTTTACTTTAAACTTTCCGAAAATGAGGAGGCGAAACAGTGCCTTGAGCGGGCGATTGACCTTTTTGAACAGGGAACGGGTGATCCGAATGAGCACTACAGCGGCGCGCTGGCCGGAATGGGAGAAGCCTGCTTCCGGGACGGCGAGTATGAAAACTCCCTGTCCTACTATGAGCGGGCGCTGGAGGATGTGAAACGGCATTACGGAGAAAACATGAGCTATGGCATTCTCTGCGAGAACTGCGCTGCGGTGTATGGGGCGATGGGGGATAGGGAAAAGCAGAATCGCTATGTGGAAAAGGCGCAGGAAGTGATGGGACGGCTGCAGAGAAAGGCAGAGTGAAAAGCATAGCCTGTTTAGATGATATGGGAGAGGCGGGACGGTTTTGGCAATGAATGAGGCAGAAGCTGGGCTGCCGGATATTGAAGAAAAAGGAAGAGCAGAAAGTATATGAAAGGATTGGAATTATCAAAAAAATATTATGATACATACGGCATACGGATGATCACGACGCAATTTCCTGAGCTCGTGACGCAGACGGCGGCGGGGCTTGTAGGTTATGGCTCAGAATGTTTCGGCTTCGACGACGAGATTTCGACAGATCACGACTATGGCCCGTCTTTTTGTATCTGGCTGCCCCAAGAGGTTTACATAAAATATGAGCGAGGAATGCAGGCGGCATACGATGCGCTGCCGAAAGAATTTATGGGCTGCGCGGCCCGCGTGGAGGAAGAACGGGGGAAAGGACGTGTGGGCGTGCTCTGTCTGGAGGATTTCTATCGGGAGATTCTGGGGCGGGACAGCGTGCCTGAGGCGCCGGAGGAGTGGTTCGCGGTTTCGGAAGCCGCTCTCGCCACAGCCACAAACGGTGCGGTGTTTACCGATCCGTGCGGGAAGTTTACCGGAATCAGGGAAGCGCTTCTGGCTTACTATCCCCGAGAGGTATGGTTGAAAAAGCTGGCGGAGAGTTTGGCCCGTGCAGCGCAGGCGGGACAATACAACTATGCCCGTGCCATGAAGCGGGGGGAGCGCATTGCGGCAGAGCTTGCCCTGACAGAGTTTGTGAAGGAGGCCATGCAGATCGTCTATCTGCTGAACAGGAAATATGCCCCCTTTTATAAGTGGATGCACAGAGGGATAAAGGAGCTTGCCGTCGGCGGCGAGATCGGGGATATGCTTGCGCTTCTCTATCAGGTTCCCGATCCTGCGGCGGCCTGGGAAGGCATTGCGCCCACGGACTACCTGTATCATTTAAATACGGAGGATGGCAGAGTGCTGGTGATCGAGGCGGTCTGCAATGTGCTGGTGCAGATCTTGAACGAGAAGGGCTTGTCCGGCAGGCAGGATAATTTTCTGCAGAATCATGTGGAGGAGATATTGAGAAAATTAACGAAATAACGCTTATTTAATTTGTGAAAACATAGGGACAAATTCCCTGGGACGTGATAGTCAATTTACAGAATGTGGCTAGGGAAACGCTGATTAAAGCGTTTCCCGCACCGGATTTGCGCCGCGAAGCGGCACATTCCTTTGCAAATCCGTGTGCATCCGCCGGAGGCTATAAGGAAGTGCTGATTTAATCAGCGCTTCCCTAGATATGACGGAGAGAATTGTGCTGCACATAAGGAGGTCAGTTATGACAAACACAGAATTATTGCAGGCAATATCCGATCTTTTGGACGAGAAACTGGAGGCCAAGCTGCAGCCAATGCGGGCCGACATGCAAGCCATGAAAGGCGAAGTTCAGGTCATGAAGGCTGACATGCAGGACTTGAAAGGCGAAGTTCAGGTCATGAAGGCTGACATGCAAGACTTGAAGCCCGATATTCAGGATTTGCAAGACGAGGTTCATGAGCTGCAGCGTAAAGTGGCAGGGATTGGGATGCGTATTGAGAACTGCACGGACAAAAAGTCCAACTGTTGGCTGAAAACTTTATTGAGCTGACGAAGAAGCTCAATATGGCGATTCCCGCAGCACATAATAACTATACTTACGAGATGAAAGTCAATTACTTCTGGAAGAGGTGGACAAGATCAAACAGACAATCAGAGAAAAAATGGCATAGTCGGCCGGTTGGGAATGGAAACCAAAAGGTGCAGAGACGGGAACAACGTCTCTGCACCTTTTGCAGTGGACTTGTAAAGGGCTTTTTTGAGGACACAATATTGTAAAAAGGGAAGAATTGTGCTACAATATTCAAAGATTATGTCCGACTGTATATTGTCGGATACCGGACAGGATTACAGGGGATTTGTTGTCATATAATGGAATTAGGGGAAGAAAGAGGGATGAGAAGTATGAAGAAGAGCAGGCTTTATCGAGTGGGATCAGCGCTTCTGGCTGCAGCGATGGTGTTTACCTGCACGCCGCAGGCCGGATTGTATGTCCGCGCGGAGGAGTCGGCGTCGGCGGCAAATGCGCAGGGGGAAGAGAAGGATGCGCCCGCACAGGAGCCGGGGATAGGCGGGGAGACCCCGGGCATTGACCAGCCGGGCGGCACCGACGGCAAGCAGGAAGATGCCGGGCCGAAACAGGACGGCAACGAACATCAGGAAGCTGCTGACCCGGAACCGGATGAAAACGGCGGAAACAATGATCAGCCCGGGGCTGATACCGGGAATCAAAATCCTGCGCCGGGACAGACAGAAGACCCGAACGGTGGGGATGACGGCCAGCCGGGCGGAAACGGAGACAATCAGGATACCGACCCGAAGCCGGAAGATAGCGGCGCGCCGACGGATGACGATTACGGCCCGGGCGCTCCGTTGCCGGAAGAACCGGCGCTGCCGTCGGCAACGGCCGATGGGGATACGACGGAGACACAGAAACAGAAGTTGACGGTTGACTTTAACACCCGGACGGTGACGGCAAAAGACAAAACCTACGACGGCAAACGGCACAGCATTAGCGGATACGCGATCTGGACGCCGCAGGCAGCGGATTTGACATGGACTTATAAGCTGAAGGCTGAAAAGCTTCATGACTATTACCCGGAGCCGAGTCCCGCCGAGACGACAAAGTCGGTTCAGTTGTCCCATAACAGTGTGGCAGATGATTTCGCAAAGGCTTATGAGGACATTGCGCCCACGGAATGCGGCAAGTATACGCTGGAGATTTCGGCTGCGCTTACGAATGATGCGGACAAAGATAAGTATGAGTATGAAGAAAGCAGTATGAAAGAGAGCTTTACGTTCTCGATTCTTCCCCTGCTGGGGAAAGAGGTAAACCTTGTCGGCCTGACGGGGATTGCGGATAAGGACTATGACGGTCAGCCCGTCGATCTTGTCCAGAGCATTCAAAATGTGAAGGTACAGACAAACAAAGGCGTGGATATTACAGACAAGGTAGAACTCGAATATCGTGTGGAAGGACAGACGGAGGGCGGTACGGAATACAAGCAGACAGTAGCCGCGGATACGTCGGCGGACGATCTGCCTGCGGATGCCGGCAGCTATACGCTCTATGTCAATCTCAAAGAAAACGCAACGCATAATTATATGGCAAGGGAATGGGCATTTCCGTTCGTGATCAGTCGGCGGGCAGTGAAGGTTGCCGTGAACGATCAGGAGATGCATGTGAAGAAAGGCGACCCGATCGAGGCGGGAACAGCTTTGTCACAGGATGATTTTGAAAAAGAGCTGTATCAGATCGAGGGGATTCCGGACGACGAAAAGGCTGATTTTATAAAGAATCTTACGGTCAATGTCCAGCAGGAGGTAAATCCTGTACAGACTGGCATTTATGATCTGAAAGCGGAAGGAATCAAAGCGGAGGAATGGCCGAATTATGATATTACCTATACAGAGGGCAAGCTGACGGTCAAGGCGAGATTCAAGCGCGTTGACAACGGCGGTGTGCTGAAAGCTGTCACCAATGTGGAAAACGGTTTAACTCTTGCGCAGATTGCGGAAAAGTATCTGTCCAAAAAGACGGCAGTCATTTATCTGGCGGATAACGCGGCGGACGATCAGTATAACGATACGGTGTCATCAAATGATATCAGGACTACGGCTCAGGTTGAATGGGATACGGAGAAGCCTGCACCCGGCACGAGCTACAACGAAAAGGAGAAAAGAGAACAGAAGTTTACAATGCAGGGCAAGGTCGTCCTGCCGGAGCTTGTATATGCGGAGGATGATGAGAAGCGAACTGTGACGGTTGAGGTAAACGTGCGTGAAGCCTATGATGATGGCCAGGCGCTGATGCCTCGCACGGATGTGGCATCCGGTGTTGTAGGTTTGCAAACCAGTGTGCGGCTTCTCACCGACGAGGAGGGCGCGCAGATTTATTATACCGTAGATGGGAGCGATCCACGTACATCCGAGCGGAGGCGTCTTTACAGCGAAGCCATCGAGATCAACAGAACCATGACGATTCTTGCTGTTTCACATATACACGGCAAGAGGGACAGCGAGGTTCTGCGGGCGACCTACTATCTGGATAAGAATATAAAACCCATCGATCCGGACGATCCGGATGACCCGGATAACCCGACGGTGCCCCCGGAAGATATTCCCAAGGATGAAAACGGAAAGCCGCTGGAAATCCCCAAGGATATGTGGGTGACAGATGTGAAACCGGATGAAGGATATGAAGGGCTTGTTTATACCGGTAAGGCGATCAAACCCACGGTGCGGGTTTACGATTACAAGAAACGGCTGGAGGAGAAGAAGGATTACACCATAACCTATAAGAACAATGTGAACGCAGCGGATAAAAATTCTGCCAAGGCGCCCACGATTGTGATTACGGGCAAGGGAAATTATGAGGGGAAGATCAATAAAACCTTCACGATATCTCCGAAGAAAATCACGGACGCGGATGTCAAGACGGATGATCTGACGGTTGCGTTCAACAACAAACTGCAGAAGCCCGTACCGACGGTGACATGGAACGGCAAGAAGCTTTCCGGTAAAAAGGATTACAGCGTTAGTATTGGAAAAGGTGCTGCCACTGGTTCGGAGGTGCTGATTGAAGCGGACAGCTATCCGATCACGTTGACCGGAACCGGAAATTACACGGGCGAGAGAAAGATCAATTTCACCATCACGCAGGGAACGCCCGTGCCCAAACTGACTGTCAGCAAAATTGCCGCGGTTACCTACACGGGCGCGGCGATTGAGCCCAAACCTACGGTAAAGAACGGCAAGGAGAAACTCAGGGAAGGTGCAGACTATACGCTTTCCTATGAAGACAATAAAGAAGTGGGAACGGCCTCTGTAATTATTACCGGCGCCGGAGCGACAGGTCAAAGTAAGTATTTCGGCGTGAAGCGTGTGACCTTCCAGATTAAGGCTGCCGCGACGATGAACAAGGCGAAGGTACAGTTTACGGAAGCGGCTGTCTATACGGGAAGTGCGGTGGAGCCCGCATGTACGGTGACAATATCACAGAAGGTAAACGGCGTCACGGAAAACCGCCCGCTGGTCAAGGATACGGACTATACCGTGACCTACCAGAACAACGTGAAGGCCGGGACGGCGACGGCAGTGTTTACAGGAAAAGGCGCTTATGGCGGCACCCTGAAAAAGACGTACAAGATCAGCGCTTATGATCTGATGGCTGATCAGAACAAAAAAGTGGAGATCCAGACATTGGAGGCATATCCCTATATGAAGGGAGGAAGCGCGCCCAAGCCCGTTGTCAGATTCGATGGGAAGAAGCTGACGGAGGGAACCGACTACACACTGTCCTACAAAAATAATAAGGCGGCGGGAAGCACTGCCACCTTGACTGTCAAAGGCAAGGGCAACTTTAAGGGAAGCGCAGTGAAATCCTTCAGGGTCGATGTGCGGGATATTTCCGGAGAGGTTTCAGGCGTTTCCGACTCCAAGGTAACCGTATCGGCGGCGGATAAGGTTTTTCAGGCAAAGGCAAATATTTACAAGACTAAAATCCGTGTGTTGGATATGAACGGCAAAGCCCTTGCGGCGGGCAAAGATTATGACAAGAATGTCACCTATTCCTATGCGGAATATATTAGTGTGCAAACCACCAATCCGAATGCAGCGGCGGCGGATAAGATCAGAAAAGTAGGG
>VSNH01000148.1 GCA_009774215.1 Lachnospiraceae bacterium | reverse complement strand
AACCCCTTTGACTTCCAGCTAAACACCGTGATCGAGGACGACACAGAGCCGAAAGTACCCCTCACAGGAGAACAGGAAGAAAGCCTTTTATCCTTTATGCAAAGTGATAGCGTCTATCAGAAATACCGTGACGAGGTTATCATACTGCTGGGGACGGGGCTTAGGATTTCCGAACTCTGCGGACTGACTGACACCGACCTTGACTTTGAAAACTGGGTAATCAATGTAGACCACCAGCTTTTACGGAGCGCGGAAACAGGCTACTACATAGAGAAGCTCAAAACACAGAGCGGTATCAGACAAATTCCAATGAGTGAAAAAGTGTATGAAGCGTTGGGGCGCGTGTTGGAGAACCGCAAGGGAGCGAAGCAGATCACCATTGACGGTTACAGCAATTTCCTTTTCCTCAACCGGGACGGTTGCCCGAAAACGAATGTGAACTATGCGACCATGTTCCGGGGGCTTGCGAAGAAGTACAACAAGTGCCATGAGGAAGCCTTACCCAAAGTAATGACACCCCACACCCTGCGCCATACGTTCTGCACCAACTTAGCCAATGCGGGCATGAACCCGAAAGCGTTACAGTATATCATGGGACATTCCAACATTACCATGACGCTGAACTATTACGCACACGCAACATTCGCTTCCGCAAGGGCTGAAATGGAAAGGCTGATTGCAGCATAGCCGCAGACGGATTTACTACTTCTTTTACTACCATTGAGAGGGAAAACCTAAAAGGTTTTGAGGGTATATAAGAACTTCTCCCCATATCTAAAATGCCGGGAAAGCCCGAAAATACGGGCTATACCGACATATAAGAACTTCTAAAGAGATAATCTAAATTCACCATAAATTTTTACGGAAAATTTTATATACCACGGGGAAATCGCTGCATACGGTTTTTGTCGTGATATGAAGTCCCGATTCGTCGATAGAGTAAACCGGTTTCTCATCAAAGCCAAGCGCCTTTACATCCCGGATAATCCCGTGGAAATGGGGCTTGTCAGGATCGGGGGAGGCGGCGAGAGAGCGGACGGTGACAGAGCCGCTCTCAGGAAAGCGCAGGCAGGCGGCGTAGATGCACCCGTTTCCGGCGGTAAAGCGGAAGTCCTGCGGTGTGTAGGATGGGGCGGCAGCGTCGGAGCATTGCCCTTCCGTCTCCACGGTGGGGCCCTCCGCCGCGTACCGCCACGGCTTTGACTGGTAGACGGCCTCCCCGTTGACAGAGAGCCACCCGCCGATATCCCGCAGGATGGACAGATCCTCATCGGCAAAGCTGCCGTCCGCCTTCGGTCCCACATTCAGCAGGAGGTTGCCGTTCTTGCTCACCACGTCGATGAGATAACAGATCAGCTCATAGCTGCTCTTGTAATCTAAGGATGTAGTGTGGCACCAGGAATTGCGCGCCACAGCAGTATCGGTCTGCCAGAGATAGGGCTTTGCGTCCGCAAACTTGCCCCGCTCCACGTCCACGATGCCGCTGCCGAAAGCCATGGCGTCATGCTTGTAGCAGATGGCGCCTTTGTGCGCCCACCTTGCGCTGCGGTTGTAGTAGTAGGCCGCGATTTTACGAAGATACGGTTTGTATGCCTCGTGCTGGATCCACCAGTCAAAATAGAGAAGCTTCGGCTGATAGCGGTCGATGAGCTCGCAGGTGCGAAGCAGCCAGTCCTCAAGGAACGTCTGGTCTGGATAAGGCTTGGCGAACAGATCCTGATGATCGGGCTGTGTCTGCTCCGAGGGCCAGTAGAAATCTCCGCAGGAAAGTGGCTCTTTGATATCGCTTTCAAAGTCCTTTCCGGATCCCATAAACCAGTGGTGCTCCGCCCGGTGGCTGGAGGCGCCGAAGATCAGCCCCTGTTTTTCGACAGCGGATTTCAGCTCACCGAGAATATCTCGTTTCGGGCCCATGTCGGCGGCATTGCAGGCAGAGAGACTGCTTTTATACATCTGGAAACCATCGTGGTGCTCCGCCACGGGAATCACATATTTCGCGCCCGCCTTTGTAAAGGTTTCCGCCCAGAAATCGGGATCAAATTTTTCTGCCGTGAAGAGGGGAATAAAATCCTTGTAGCCAAAGTCCTTGTGCGGACCGTAAGTTTTGATGTGGTGCTCGTACTCCGGGGTTCCCTGTATGTACATATTGCGGGAGTACCACTCGTTGCGGAAGGCGGGCACGCTGTACAGCCCCCAGTGGAGGAAGATGCCGAACTTGGCGGGGGAAAACCAGCGGGGCGGCTGCAGGGATGAGAGAGAGGCCCAATCGTCGCTGTAGGGGCCATGTGCAATCGTTTTTTCAATGGTTGAGAGATACGTTTTTTTGTCGGCTGCGGTATACATATGTTTTCCTTTCCTGTGGGCTGTGCCCGATTGGCTTATACCGGTTCACAGCGGAACCTTTGCTGCCCACAGATACAGTATACCAAAATCTTCGGGAAATTAATACGGCGCAGACCTATTTTCAGCTTCACAAGCGCGGCGTTATTTGTTAGAATAAACCCATGGGGAAGGCTTTGGAAATTTTCTTTGCGGGGTGGAATAAACTGTGACGAACAAAGAGAGAGCGGAGGATTTTTTCGAGTTGTTAAAGAACCAGAACCAAAATAAATAAACGGGAGAATGGACGGCATATGGACTACAAAGCAATTCCTTTTGAGCAGAGAATCAAAGAAAATATCAGAAGTTATTCCATGGATAACCTGTACGCGCTGGACACGCTGACGGAATACTGCAAGGCGCTCAGCGCGGTGACGGACGCCGCTCTTTTAATCACGGAGAGGCACGGAGAGAAGATTGTCTCTGTGGGCGGTTTCGCGGGATTTACACCGGATGTGGTCGGTGAGCCGGGGCGGAAAGTCAGGGTATACGGCAGGACGATTGCGCATCTGTATGCCGAGACGGGCAAGGTGCCGGAGGATAAACGGCAGAATGTGGAGCGGATGCTGGACGGTTTTGCCGCCATGCTTTCCCATTGGGGTGAGCAGACCTATCTGCATACGGAGACGGCGATCTATGCGGATGAAATGGAGCAGCAGCTGGGTGTACAGCATGTGCAGACGGCCAGAGGGGAGAACGAGGACCCCCTCACCGGGGTATACCACAAGCTCTATTTCGAGGAGCGCATGAAGGTGATCGATCGGGCGGAAGTGGTGCCTGTGGCGGTCATCAATGTGAATATTAACGACTGGAAGTATGTGAACGACAATTACGGTGACGAGGAGAGCGATCGTCTGATCAAGACCATCGCGGACATTTTAAAGCAGGAGAAGAAGCCGGACTATGTCATTGGCCGTGTGGACGGGGACGTCTTTATCGTGCTGATTCCCATGGCGGAGGACGGAGAGGCGGAGGATTACTGCCGACGGGTGCAGCAGACTTGTCTATCCTTTGAGGACAAGATTCTTGCGCCGTCTGTTGCCTGCGGCGTCGTCTACAAGACGAATGTGGAGGAAATGGTCGAGGATAAGCTCGACGACGCGGAGTACGAGATGTTCAATAACAAATTTGAGATCAAAAACGCGCCCGGATACAGGGAACGGCTGGAAAAAAGAAAGTAAATGGGAAAATTCTAAAATAAGTATTAAATCCCTTTTTCTGGATAAAAACGAGATAATGGGAGAAAATGAAAGGATAGATTAGAAAATACGAGGAAAACACATGTACATTCTCGTGAAACCATTTGCAAACACCCGCATATGAAGATAATATATGTTCCAGAGTTAGCACTCATAAGAGGCGAGTGCTAACAAAGCAAAGGATAAGCGCAAAATGTATCACATAATAAAAAGGAGGCAGTTATTATGAAGTTAACACCACTTGGCGACAGAGTTGTATTAAAACAGCTGGAAGCAGAGGAGACCACGAAATCCGGCATCGTGTTACCCGGACAGAGCAAAGAGAAGCCCCAGCAGGCAGAGGTGATCGCGGTAGGCCCGGGCGGCGTTGTGGACGGCAAGGAAGTAAAGATGGAAGTGAAGGTTGGCGATCAGGTGATCTACTCCAAGTATTCCGGCACAGAGGTGAAGCTCGGCGAGGATGAGGAATATATTATCGTGAGACAGAATGATATTTTGGCGGTTGTAGAGTAGTGTGAGAAGTACTTCTAAAACTCAGCAGCAGAGGCTGCTTCGTTCAGAAGTACTAAGTCTCACACAGGAGAATACCCCAAATACGGGTATTCTCCGCACGGATTTGAGATTCCGCAGAGCGGAATCATGGCGGTTAGCGTGAGAAGAACTTCTAGCCACTCACAGCAGAGGCTGTTTCGTGGAAAAGTTCTAGATTTGCTTCGCAAATCACTCTCACGCAGGAGAATGCCTGAAAAGCAGCATTCTCCGCATTGAATAAATGGAAGGATTCAAAATCGAAAATCAGGAGGACATAAAATTATGGCTAAGGAAATTAAGTATGGCGCGGAAGCCAGAGCGGCTTTGGAATCTGGCGTAAATCAGTTGGCGGATACCGTCAGGGTGACCCTTGGACCGAAGGGCAGAAACGTAGTTCTGGATAAGTCCTACGGCGCACCCCTTATCACAAACGATGGCGTGACCATCGCAAAAGAGATCGAGCTTGCGGATGCGTTTGAAAATATGGGCGCGCAGCTTGTCAAGGAAGTGGCGACCAAGACCAATGATGTGGCGGGCGACGGCACCACCACAGCGACCGTGTTGGCACAGGCTATGGTGAATGCGGGTATCAAGAATCTGGCGGCAGGCGCTAACCCGATCATTCTGAGAAAGGGTATGAAGAAAGCGACCGAGGCGGCAGTGGACGCAATCGCGAAGATGAGCTCCAAGGTAAACGGCAAGGAGCATATCGCGAGAGTGGCGGCTGTTTCTTCCGGCGACGACGAAGTAGGTCAGCTGGTGGCGGACGCGATGGAGAAGGTTTCCGGCGACGGCGTGATCACCATCGAGGAGAGCAAGACCATGCTCACGGAGCTGGATCTGGTGGAAGGTATGCAGTTCGACAGAGGCTACATTTCCGCATATATGGCAACTGACATGGATAAGATGGAGGCGGTTCTGGAGAACCCTTATATTTTGATTACAGATAAGAAGATCGCGAACATTCAGGAGATCCTGCCCCTCTTGGAGCAGATCGTACAGTCCGGCGCAAAACTGCTGATTATCGCTGAGGATGTGGAGGGCGAGGCGCTCACCACCCTGATCGTGAATAAGCTGCGCGGCACCTTCAATGTGGTTGCGGTAAAAGCACCCGGCTACGGCGACAGAAGAAAGGCAATGCTTGAGGATATCGCTATCCTGACAGGCGGTCAGGTGATCAGCTCCGAGCTCGGCTTAGAATTAAAGGACGCAACCCTCGACCAGCTCGGCCGTGCGAAGTCCGTTAAAGTGCAGAAAGAGAATACCGTCATCGTGGACGGCGAGGGCGATAAGAAGGAGATCGAGGCAAGAATCGGTCAGATCAAGAAACAGATCGAGGAGACCACTTCCGATTTCGATAAGGAGAAGCTGCAGGAGCGTCTTGCGAAACTGGCAGGCGGCGTGGCTGTGATCCGTGTGGGCGCGGCGACAGAGACCGAGATGAAGGAAGCGAAGCTCCGTCTGGAGGACGCGCTTGCCGCGACCAGAGCTGCTGTGGAAGAGGGCATCATCGCCGGCGGCGGTTCCGCATATGTTCACGCTGCCAAGGAAGTGGAGAAGATGGCAGATAAGCTGGAAGGCGACGAGAAGACAGGCGCACAGATCGTTCTGAAGGCTCTCGAAGCGCCCCTGTTCCACATCGTTGCAAATGCGGGTCTGGAAGGCTCCGTTATCATCAACAAGGTGAGAGAGTCCGAGGTGGGCGTAGGCTTCGACGCGCTGACCGAGGAGTATGTGGATATGGTAAAGGCAGGTATCCTTGATCCCGCCAAGGTGACAAGAAGCGCACTGCAGAATGCGACCAGTGTGGCAAGCACCCTGCTCACCACGGAATCCGTAGTGGCAAACATCAAAGAGCCCGAACCCGCAATGCCCGCAGGCGGTGCCGGCGGCATGGGGATGATGTAACGTAATAAGCTGCGGCGCAGCAGACAATAGGAAGACACATGCACCAAGCTTGCTTGAGGGCATGTGTTTTTCTATTGGCTGATATGGCGAAGCCAAACGATAGCGAGAGGCTATGCCTCGAGCTATCGTGCGCCGTTAACGAGCAAAGGACGTATACGCTAAGATTGTTTGAGGGTGTACGTCCTTTTTGTGTCAATTTTATTTAGAATATTTAGATTATTACTGGAAGACACCAAATGAGGATCGTGTCATTACAGGAGAACATGTGAAGCGATTAAAAGAAAGCTTGGTACATTTTATTCCTGCACAAGATAATTATAGTTCATATAGGAATCATTTTTGTGTCAAATCAAGAGAGTTGATTAATACTTGTGATAATCTTTTGGGTGCAAAAAATAACGATAGCCGCATAAGTCTGGGTGCATCTGCCTTTCTGAAAGGTGTTGATTTTAGGGCATTTGAGGTAAATGTAAAAACGATAGCACCCAAGAAATATTTGTATCAATCTGGACACGCAATATGGTGGGGGAGAGGCTCCGCGCATTGTGAGCACTTTTGTGGAAAGCCAGAGTTTTGACGGGATTACGGTGATTCCTTTCTGCACGTCCGGCGGCAGCGGGATCGGCAGGAGCGGAGACAATCTGGCGGTGCAGGCGGGCAGCGGTACATGGCTTTCCGGGGAGCGGCTCGACGGCGGCATGTCGGAGGAAGACCTTGCGGAATGGATAGAGGGGTTACAGTAAACGATAGATATAGTGTAGGCTTCATTGCAAAAGAAAGGGCATCTGCAAAGATGCTCTTTTTTGTATACATAGATAATACTTGCTTTTTTGCAGTGGGGGGGGGGTAAAATAAAATAGAATATTGCGGGAATTTTAAAGAAATGTCTCTTATACAAATCTGACG
>VSNH01000147.1 GCA_009774215.1 Lachnospiraceae bacterium | reverse complement strand
TGATGGCTCTAAAGTGTTAAAATCCGAGGTGGCTCTCAAGCGATAAAACGGTGGCTCCGAAGCGTTAGAATATTCAACTTTTGCCCGATACGCCGTCTCCAGCGCATCCAGATCCGCCCCGGCCTGTCGTTTCGCCAGTTTCACATAGGGGTAATTTTCCCGCAGGCCCTCGCACAGACTCTTGAAATCTGCCAACCGCTGTTCTTTGGAAAGGCCACCCATCCAGTTTTTCTGTTCTTCGCTCATCTCCGCCAGAACCTGTTTCCTGATCTCCTCTTCCTTCTGTGTGCCTGCTGCCTCCTGCTCATCCTGCACATTTCCTGCATCCTGCGACTCCTGCGTCTCCTGCACGCTTTGTATTTCCGAAGCGTCCTGTCCGCCAAATCCGTGTCCGTCTGCCCCGCAGGCCGTTACCGCCACACCTAAGCCCAGACAGACGCCGCACAGCCGCACCCTTCTCTGCCTATTCCGTGCCGCCGCATAAACAGGCGGCACTGCTGCCAAACTTTTTTTCCTCATACCGACTCCTCCTCCGACGGTTTCACCGGCTTCTCGCCTGCCTGTATCGCCTCTTTCCCTTGGCCTTCTGTCGTTCCAGACGTCATTCTGTCTGCCGCCTGCTTCTGTCCGCTGACCGGAAAAGCCACCGTCACCGTAAACAGATCCGCGTCCGTCTCCACCGTCAGGCTTCCGCCGCAGGCCTCCGTAAAGCTCTTCGCGATGGAAAGTCCAAGCCCGCTGCCGCCGTCGGTGCGGCTCTCATCGCCCCGCACGAAACGTTCCGTAAAGTCTTTACTGTCCGCAAGCTCCACTCCGGAGGTATTTTTGATGCGGACAACCGTCTGTCCCGCCTCCTCCGTAAGCGCCAGGTATACCCTTGATCCCTCCAGCGAATAGCGCAGCGCGTTCTGCAAAAGGTTCTGGAACACCCGGTAAAGTCTCTGCCCGTCCGCCAGCACCGGCACCGGCGTCTCCGGGATCGCCGTGCGCATCAGAAGCGCACTTTGACTAATTTGGTCATTCATGTCTGCAAGGGTCTGTCGCAGAAGTTTCCCCATATCCAGCGTTTCCATCTGAATCGGAAGCTGCCCGGAGGTGGCCTTGCTGATCTCAAACACATCCTGTACGATACCGCGCAGCCGCTCCGCCTTTTCCCCTAAAATCTGAATATATTCCTTTACATGCTGGGGGAGTTCCTCCTCCTGCCGTAGAAGTTCCGTGTAACTGATAATGGAGGTGAGCGGTGTCTTGATATCGTGGGACACATTGGTTACCAGATCCACCTTCATCCGCTCGCTCTTCACCTGCTCTGCAAGCGCCGTCTCCATGCCTTTTTGAATCTGGTTCAGGTTATCGGCCGCCTCCTGCAGATCTGTGTCCCCGGATAAAATCAGTTCTCCCGTAAGGCTGCCTTCCCGCACCGCAAGGATCCGGTCGTTGAGCGCACCGATGTCCGCAGCCAGCCGGTGATTTTTCCTTAAACCTAAAAATGTGATCAGTGTAAAGCCAGACAGTGCGGTGAAAATCACACAGCCAGTCAGCATACAGGCTCCTCTCATGCCAAAAGGATAACCCACATCCTGCGCCACGCCTCCATTTACAACATTTATATAATCATAGGCATATCCGTCCATGAAATAATTCAGGAACTCCTCCTGATACAGCCAGAGCGCGCCAAGCGCCGCCGCAAACAGTACAAGCAGGGTAAGTTCTGCAACCAGAGTAAGCCGCTGTCTCAGCACCAGCCTTTTCTGAATTGGATGCGTAAAGTCTTTTATCTTAAGAAGATCAAAAACCGGTTTTTTCTGCCTTTTCCCATTCGTCCGCCAGTCCAGCACAACCAGATAAAGGAGCCAGAACCAGAGAGCCAGATATCCCCCCGCTTTCGTCAGCCTTGCCATCTCGTAGATGTAGTCGCCGCTCCAACTATAATAGTAGCCCAATCCGGTTCTGATCCACCAGACAAGCTGTCCCAGCGCGCCCACGCTCATTCCCGTAAAGAGAATGGCCAGAACAAACAGAAGAAACAGTTTGATCTCCAGACAGATTTTCCCCAGTAATTCCGCGATCCGTTCCACTGCCTGCCGCCTGCTCTTCCGCATAAGAAGGGCAGCCGCCAGAAGGATCACCGCTGCCGTCAGAAACATCTCCATCCGCTCGGCTGCGCTGCGGAGCCAGTCCAAACGCTCCTTCATGCGATAGAGGCGGCCGCCGTACTGCGTGACCCCGCCGTCCCCGTCAGATCTTACCAGATAGAGCTGCGGGGACTTGGCAGCCGCCAGAAAGATCACCGCTTCCCCGGCCGACTCTCCGATCGAAAAGTTTGCATAGCCGGGCACCCGCCAACGGCTTTTATCGCTGTAGACCCCGTCGCCGTACACATTTTCCTCATGGCCGTCCTTCACGATCGTTACCTTGCCGTCGCCCGCCCTGTTATACCAGAGCGTGAAATTGTACGCCCCGGCGTCAAGCGCCGCGGCAAAGTCCTCGCCCTTCCATTCCTCACCCGCTCTTTCCTCAAATCCCTCAATGTTCGAGTAGAGAAGCTTGTTCTGATAAATCACGGCGTAGCGGAGGTTCTTATTCTGCGCCGCATCCGCCATGTAGGCGTCCCGGCTCTCCTTGTCGCCAAAGTTATAACCGTAGTAAACGCTGTAGCCGCCATAATCCCCGTCATAATCATACGCGCTGCCGAATCCGTATTCCGCTGCCATCATTTCATCATAGTACGTCTGCTCTTCCGCCAGATATGCCTGATAATCGTCCCAGTTCCCGCCAAAAGCCTCCGGCCCTTCCAGATTATTCAGAAAATCTGCTCCGGGCCCATAAGCCGCATTCTCCTCCACGGCAGTCTCTTCCTGTTCCACAAGCGGCTCATTCTGGAATTCCTCGACCCACTCGTCATAAGATTCATCCATGAACTTATACACCGCGCCCGTAGAGTCCGTAAAGTATCCAGAATAAGACTTTCCCCCGGTTGCCACACCTATAAGCTCCGACAGCTTTTCGCTGATCAGATCCCGAAATTCCCCGCTTTCCTGATAATCCGGCTGTCCTTCATAGATTTCCATGCCGAAGGCCGCAGCTATGCCCGCAGCGGGAACCAGATTGACGACCAACATAGTCAGCCCTGTAAAAAATGCCAAAAAACTAAATATTGCCTTACCTTTTTTCCATTTTGTAGCCAATGCCCCACACCACCTTTATATATTCTGGCTCCTTCGGATTGAGTTCGATTTTCTCCCGGATGTGGCGGATGTGCACCATCACCGTATTCTCCGGCGAAAAAGACGGCTCCTCCCAGACTCTCTCATAGATCTCCTCCGCCGGAAAAATCCGGCCCCTGTTCTTCATCAGAAGCTCCATGATCTTCGTCTCCGTGGCGGTCAGCCTGACCGGCTCCCCATCCGCATAGAGCGTGCGCTCCTTAAGGCGGTAACAGAGTCTGCCGTTTGTGATCTCGTCCTCCTCGTTCTGTGCATGGATTCCGCCCAGCAGCGTATACCTGCGAAGCTGGCTTTTCACCCGGGCCGCCAGCTCCTGCGGGTGAAAGGGCTTCGCCACGTAATCGTCCGCCCCCATGGAGAGTCCGAGAATCTTGTCCGTGTCCTCCGTCTTCGCGCTCAGAACGATAATAGGAAGGTTTTTGCGCTCCCTGATCTTCATCATGGCGGAAAGCCCGTCCAGCTTTGGCATCATCACATCCATGATGATAAGCTGCACCTCTTTCTCCGCCAAAATCCGCAGTGCTTCCATGCCGTCGTAAGCCTTAAGCACAAGGTACCCTTCTTTTTCCAAAAGAAGGGCAATCGCCCGCACAATCTCCCTGTCGTCGTCCACCACAAGCACACATGCATCCATCTTAAAAATCTTACCTCCTTCATCCGCGGAACAGATCCGAAGCCGCTTTTTTCAAGCATTCCCCTGAACAAACGACCAATGAACCGTTCCTGAAACTGAACCTATCATAAAAAGAAGTCCTTATAAAAAAGTCGTGGGATTTCTTATAAAAATCTTAAAATGCGCGCATAAGCAGAGTCAGAAGGCTTATGAAGCAGGCATCATGCTTACATGAATGCCAGCTTCGGAAGACTTCTGACAAGCAATGCGAACGAAAGATGCGCAGCATCATGCGTCTGCTTATGCACAATCATTCTTTATATATGGCGCTTTTTGAACTTTTCATTCTACTCCACCGATATATCAAAATTCTCCCGCATCTCCGCCTCCGCCGCCCTCACCTCTTCTAAAAGCTCTCTGGCGGAAACCCGGATCGCGCCGGCGCCCATAATGATGATCTGTTCAAGCCCGTCGGATGTGGCCACCCGCACGCGATAATTCTTCCGGCTCATCTCGTGGGTCACCTTCTCGATATATTGATCCGCCGTCTCCGCTTCCTTCGTGTAGACCACGTCGATATTATGGTAATGCGCCACGCTGCCCGGATTCCCCTTCACGCGGTACGCGTCAAAGACAAGGATCAGGTGCATTTTCCGGAATGCCTGGAAATTACAGAGAATGTCCATCAGCCTGCCGCGGGCCGCGTTTAAATCCGCTTTCGCGAGCTCGGAAAGCGCCGCCCACGCAAAGATAATATTGTAGCCGTCCACCAGAAGATACTCCTCCTGCATCCCCTGACCGCCATGATATTCTACTTCGGCGGGCGCTACCGTCCTGGCGCGGATGGTTCTCGCCCACCCCTGCCTTTTCGGCTCCTTTGTGCCAAAGGTACGCGCAAAGATTTCCTCCACCTCATCCTGACCGATAAAGTCAACTGCCGACCTGCCGCCGGAAGTACGTTTCGCGTAACGTTCGGCAAAGCTGCTCTTCGCACCGTGCTCTCCCTGCCTTGCGCCGCTTCCCGTTCCCTCTCCTCCACTCTGCCCATATCGGTTAGATTGACTGTTTTGGTCACTCTCGTCATCCATCCCATAAATACTGCCGTCCGCCAGACGCCACCCGGCTTTCAACGCCGGCTCCAGATGCATGTACTCCTCCACCCGATTCCACTCCACCACAAATCCCGCCCCATGGGCACAGAACACGGAACTGCACGGATTCTCCGTGTCATGTTCCGCCTCGTAGCCGATCTGTTCCATGACCTCATCCGCGTTATGGCACGGTTCATAGCCCTGCAGTCTCGTAAACAGCCTGCCTTTTCCCCCGGAATATGCAAGCACTTTCGTCTGATAACCGCCAAACTCGGAGACGGGAACCGTACCCACGAGCACCGCCTCCTCCCCTACAGTCTCCGGCGCATCAAAACGGCCGCCCATGGCCTGTATATCTGTCATGGCGCGCCCAACCAGCGGGGCAGGCAGCTCCATACGGAAGGCATAGACAGGCTCCAACAGCACGCTCCTCGCCCTGCACAGCCCCTGTCTGAGCGCGCGGTAGGTCGCCTGCCGGAAATCACCGCCCTCCGTGTGCTTCACATGGGATTTCCCCGCCGCCAACGTGATCTGCATATCCGTAATCGGTGATCCCGTCAGAACACCAAGATGGGTCTTCTCCTCCAGATGCGTCAGAATCAGCCTCTGCCAGTTTCGATCCAGCTTATCCTCGCTTACGCGGCTTCGAAAAATCAGCCCGCTCCCCCGCTCCCCCGGCTCCAGAATCAGATGTACTTCCGCGTAATGTCTGAGCGGTTCGAAGTGTCCCACCCCCTCCGCCACATCCGCAATGGTCTCCTTGTAGAGAACGCTCCCCTCGTCAAAATCCACCTCTATGCCGAAGCGTTCCAGGATCGTTTTCCTTAAAATCTCAATCTGTACTTCACCCATAAGCCGGACATGTATTTCTCCACTCTGCACCTGTCTGACCGTGTGAAGCTGCGGTTCCTCCTCTTCAAGTTTACATAATTTTATATACAAGTCGTGGATATCCACTCCCTCAAACGGATTGACCCGATAAGTCATAACCGGCTCCAGAACCGGCAGCACGATATCGCTCTCCGCGCCGAGTCCCTGCCCGCAGAACGTGTGCTCCGGCCCCAGAAGCGCGCAGATATCCCCGGCAGATACCTCCTGCGCCGCCACATACTTTTCCCCGGAATACAGACGGATCTGGTCAACCTTTTCCGCGCAGTCAGATATCGCCCTGCTCTGTCCGGCGGACGCCGTGATCATCTGCTTCACCTTAAGGCTGCCTCCGGTCACTTTGACGTGCGTCAAACGGTTTCCCTGCGCGTCCCTCGTAATCTTAAAAATGCGCGCGCCAAATGCTTCCCCATACTTTTGCGAAGGCGCATATGCCATAAGCGCGTCGAGCAATGCTTCCACGCCGTCTCCATGCAATGCGGAACCAAAGAAGCAGGGGAAGAGCTTCCTGCTCTCTACCAGCGACGCAATTTCTGCATCGCTCACCGGAGGCAGTCCCTGCTCAATCCCGATCCGCATCTGTTCGTCTGCCGCATTCTGTTCTGTCCCGATCCGCGCCTGTCCGTCTGCCGCCCCCTGCTCCATCCGTTCGAGATACTTCTCTAACAGCCCATCATCGCACACCGCAACATTCTCGTAAAACGCATCCGTCCACTCCCCGCCCGGGCACACAAAGGATACGCAGCGGCCGTCCAGCTCCTTCTGTACCCCCAAAAGCAATCTCTCCGCATCCGTCCCCGGCTGGTCCATCTTATTGATAAAGAGAAAAACAGGCACCTGATAGCGCTCTAACAGCCTCCACAATGTCCGCGTGTGGCTCTGCACCCCATCCGCACCGTTTATGATGAGCACCGCACAGTCCAACACCTGCAGCGTCCGTTCCATCTCCGCGGAAAAATCCACATGCCCCGGCGTATCCATAAGCGTCACTTCCACGCCTTTCCATGACAGACGCGCCTGCTTGGAAAAAATGGTGATGCCCCGGTCACGCTCCTGCGCATCCGTATCCAGAAACGTATCGCGATGATCCACGCGGCCGGGATTTCTGATCTCCCCCGCCATATAGAGCACACGCTCCGCCAAAGTCGTCTTACCCGCATCCACATGAGCCAGCAGGCCGATCACTGTCTTCCTATCTCTCATC
>VSNH01000146.1 GCA_009774215.1 Lachnospiraceae bacterium | reverse complement strand
CATATTAAACCAAAAAAGCCAAAAAAGCTAAGGCAAATCCAAAAAATGCAAAATTCATTTCTATACAGTATATTATTGTGTGAATGGTATAATTATAAGCAGACCCTTGTAGGCGTTTAAATCCTTTGGATTAAAACGGTCAGCGCTTAACGAGGTTTTTCACGAGTTCAGCGCCTGTTACGCTCGGAGCGGAACGCAAGCGCGTCTGCGCCCATTATGCTATTTGCACAATCTCAACCTATTCAAATAACATTTCCCTTCCTATCATACCACACTTTCCCGTCCGTCATCACATAATCCTCGCCGCCCAAAATTGCCCGCGCATAATCCGCCCCGGAGCGCAGCTTCCTGCGAAAAGCCATGCCGCCGCCAAACAAATCTGTAGAATGAATATCAGAACCTGCGCTCAAGGGAAACCCGTGCGCCCGCGCATAGGCGACGGCTTTTCTGTCAAACACGGTCTTATCCCTCAGTGTCCCGGAATACCAATGATGCGCGGCATTGATTCCCTCCACGCCGTCCACAAAGTCCGGAAAGAGACGCACCTCCGGAATATAAGCCTCCTCCCTGTAAGGGTGGGCATGCATCACCAAGCCTCCCGCCTCGTGCACCAGTCCGTACTGCTCTTCCACCGTTATATGGCGAAGCTCCGGGTGCGCCTTCATCCACGCCTTATCGATGCCGTACAACAGAAATTCCGTGGCGTCATAGCCTGCCTCGTAGCCGAAAAAGACGTCCAGCCCGATTTGATCTCCCTCAGCCTTCGCGTGCTCATAGCCGAGACAGAAGCAATCTACCCACTCCTCCCAGGGCAACCCTCTATCCACGCAGGTGTTTCCGCCCCAATTATGGTCTGTCACAAAAATACCGGTATACCCATACTCCTTACAGGCTCTCGCCATCTCCTCCCCCGTGCTTCTCTGCCTCATGACTTGAAAAAAGGATTAAATCGTATGCCTATTATGCATCCCAACCTAATCCCTTTCCCTTTTATCCCATTCGTTTCCTAAAATCATTCCCTAACGGCAGCCGATTCATCATGTGCTGCCATCATGCCATATCTTGCAAATGCCGCTCTGCACCTGACCGCTTACTTGATTACATGAATCCACCCCTCGGGCGCCTCGATTCTGCCCATCTGGATGCCCGTCAGCGTATCATACAGCTTCTGGGTAATCGGTCCCATCTCGGTCATGCCGCTGGGAAATGCAATCTCTTTTCCGTGATCCACGATCTTTCCTACCGGGGAGATAACCGCCGCCGTACCGCACAGACCGCACTCCGCAAAGTCCTTTACCTCCTCGAACGCAATCGGCCGCTCTTCCACCTCAAGGCCCAGATAATCCTTCGCCACCGTCATCAGGGAGCGTCTGGTAATAGAAGGTAAAATGCTGTCGGACTTGGGCGTAATCACCTTATTGTCCTTTGTCACGAACAGGAAATTCGCGCCGCCTGTCTCCTCCACATACGTCCTGCTGCCCGCATCCAGATACATATTCTCATCGTAACCTTCCTGATGCGCCGTCACGATGGCATGAAGGCTCATCGCGTAATTCAGTCCCGCTTTGATATGTCCCGTTCCATGCGGCGCGGCACGGTCAAAATCGCTCACCTTGATCGTGATCGGCTTCACGCCGCCCTTAAAGTAAGGACCCACCGGTGTGGTAAACACTCTGAACTGGTACTCATCCGCGGGCTTCACACCGATCACCGGAGAGATACCGAACATATAAGGTCTGATATAGAGGGTTGCGCCGGAACCGTAGGGCGGCACATAAGCCTCGTTCGCAGCCACCACATCCGTCACGGCCTGAATGAAACGCTCCTGCGGAAATACCGGCATCTCCAGCCGCTTGCAGGAATCTTCCATTCGCTGTGCATTCAGGTCAGGACGAAAAGTCACGATACGTCCGTCCTCTGTGGTGTAAGCTTTCATTCCCTCGAAACAGGTCTGCGCATACTGCAGAACGCCCGCACACTCATTCATCACAATGTTGGCGTCATCCACAAGCGCGCCGTCATCCCATGCGCCGTTTTTGTAATTCGCCACGAATCGCTTGTCCGTCTCATGGTAGCCGAAACCGATATTCGCCCAATCCAGATTCCTTTTTTCCATAATAGCCAACTCCTCTCCCTCAGTCAGTTCCTCTGTCGTTTCTTTTTTATATCATATACCTTTATCCCCAAAAGTCAAGCCCGTTTAGAGAACGGCGTTGACCACCTCAAGGGCAATATCGTAAGCGTAATCCTTAACCGCCTTTTCGCAGAGCCTGAGCATCTTCTTATCCGACTCCGGCCGATCATAACACTTTAGCTCTCTTATCTTAACCGCCGCACTCTCCCCGTCAAAATCATCCAGTCTTGCCGCCAGCTCCTGCAAAGCCCTGGTCCACTCTTCCTCCGTGATCTTTCCGATGCTCTCCTCCTCCGTCGTCTGCTCCGCCTTCTCGCCCGCATCCTCCGTTTCCAGATACACCCGCAGACTGTTTCTCATGGTGTTCATCATACCAAACAGAATCGGAGAACGCACTGTCACATCCTCAAGCTGCCCCGCTTTCGCCATCTTCTCCAGCTCAAATGCCTCATCCGCCAGATCATCCGCTCCCACGTTTCTGGCATTTCCTTTCAATGAATGCACAATAATCGTATAGCCGGGCATATCCCCCTTCTGCAAAAAGTCCTTGAGGGCTGTCTCCTTCTCCTGCAAAATGGAATGGAAATCGCGAAGCACCTTGCCGTAAAGCGCCTTGTCACCGCCCATATAGCGAAGACCGTTTCTCAGGTTAAAGCCCATCAGATAAAGCTGGCTCTCCCTGATATCGAACTCTCCCTCTTCCTGCGTTTCTTCATACTCATCGCTGATATTCCTGTTGTTGGTCAGGTAAACCACATTGCTCGGCAGATACTCGATCAGCATGTTTTCAAACTTATCCGCGTCAATCGGCTTCGTCAGGTAATCCTGAAATCCCTCTTTCAGATAGAGCTCCCTGGCGCCTGCCACCGCATTCGCCGTCAGGGCAATCACCGGAATGTCTCTGGACGGATTTCCCTCCAGCGCACGGATGGCATGAAGCGTCTGGACGCCGTCCATCACCGGCATCATGTGATCCATGCAGATCAGGTGATATGTCTTTCTCTTAATCAGTTCCAGACATTCCTCGCCGCTGGCCGCCACGTCGATCTGCATTCTGGTGCCCTTCAAAAGTCCCTGTGCCACCGCCAGGTTCATGGAATTGTCGTCCACAATCAGGATTCTTCCCATGGGCGCAATAAACTTTTCGTGGTAATCCTCGATGCTTCGCAGGCTGTCCTTGTACTGCTTCTCAAAATCGCCAAGCGGCTCTCTGTCCACTACCTTCTGCACAATTTTGAAAGAAAAGGCGGAACCCTTCCCGTATACGCTCTGCACCTCCAGCCTGCCGCCCATCATCTCAATCAAACGCTGTGTGATGGCAAGTCCCAGCCCTGTCCTGTCGTCCTTGCTGCGGACTGTGGAGTCCATCCGCTGAAATGCCTTGAAGAGCTTCGGAATATCCTCGTCCTTGATGCCGATTCCCGTATCCTTCACAATCACGTAAATCTCTATGGAATCCTTCGGCAGCTCCTTCCAGCTCAGATGCAGTGTAATCCTGCCCTTCTCCGTATAGCGCACAGCGTTCGACAAGAGATTACCGATAATCTGTCTGATATGTATCTCGTCGCCAAACAGTTTATAGGGGATATCCTGTGCGATCTCCAGAACCAGATCCAATTTTTTGCGGCGCAGCTGCACCGATATGCTGTTGATCAAGTCATTCAGAAGGCTGCTGACATCATAGATCCCCTCCGTCAGCTCCATCTTATCCGCCTCCAGTTTGGAGAAATCCAAAATATCGCTGACCAGCGCCAACAGAATGTTGCCCGCCTGCCTGATATCTCTTGCGTACTCCTTGACCGCCTCCTCCTGACTCTCCCGCAGAATCAGTTCATTCAGTCCCAGAATCGTGTTGATCGGCGTCCTCAATTCATGGGACATATTCGCCAGGAAAATATCTCTGGCATACTCCGCCTTCTCCACCGCACTTCTGGCCGCCTCCAGCTCCACACTCTTCTGCTGTAATGCTTCCTTTGCCTGGGAAAGCTCCGTCCCCTTTTTCGCCGTCGTTTTCTTTGTCTCCTGCCCCATACCTGCGCATCCTTCCTTTATGCTGCCTTTTCCCGTCCGCCCTTAACAGACTCCCCAATCGCATTATTCTTTATTGCTTTCTTTCATATTTTACAAAATAATACGGCAGATCAAAGTACGTCTGCTCCTCACTCTCCGCAGTAATTTCCCATGCGTCATCGTTATCCAGATTCGGGAAATACGCGTCCGCCTCATAGTCGTGGTCGATCTTCGTCACATGCACCACATCACACGCCGGGAGCATCATACGGTAAACGCTCTCCCCGCCGATGATATACACATCCTCCGTGGGGTATTTTTTTAGCTCCGCGTCCAGTTCCTCCTTACTGTGCACCACCACAGCGTCTTTCACCCGATAATCCGGGTTCGTGGACAAAATAATGTTCGTCCTGTTCTGGAGCGGCATCCCCTGTGGAAATGTCTCCAGCGTCTTTCTGCCAAGCACTACCACCTTGCCCGTGGTTTCCTGTCTGAAATTCTTGTGATCTGCCGGGATCCTCACAAGCAGACTGTTTTTACAGCCGATCGCCCAGTTGTTGTCAACGGCTACGATTGCATTCATACTGTACATTTCCTTTCTTAGACTCGCACCCCCGCGCTTTGCGCTCTATGTCCGCCTTCGTCGGACGTTTGCCCGTTAACGCTGCCGGGAACCAAATGCCGCTCCCACCGCAGACGCTTTATTCGCGACAATGCTTTGTTTCCCTCGCGCAGTTGCTAGGGAAACGCTGATTAAAGCGTTTCCCGCACCGGATTTGCGCCGCGAAGCGGCACATTCCTTTGCAAATCCGTGTGCATCCGCCGGAGGCTCTAAGGAAGTGCTGATTTAATCAGCGCTTCCCTAGATCGCCACAGGTATATCCGTGACCTGCGGGCCCGTAACGTAGTTCTCCACCTTCACGTCGTCCCGCGTAAACTGATAGAAGTCCGTAATCTCAGGATTCAGCCGGAATGTCGGCGCGTCGTAAACGGGTCTCTCAATCAGTTCCCTTATAATAGGTATATGTCTGTCATAAATGTGCGCGTCCGCGATCACATGGACAAGTTCTCCCGCCTCCATGCCGCACACCTGCGCCAGCATATGCACGAGCACCGCGTACTGCACCACATTCCAGTTGTTTGCCGTCAGCACGTCCTGCGAGCGCTGGTTCAAAACCGCGTTGAGCGTCAGCTTTTCATGCCCCTTCTTCTGCGTTACATTGAAGGTCATGCTGTAAGCGCAGGGGTACAGATTCATCTCGTGCAGATCCTGATGCACATAAAGATTCGTCATAATCCGGCGGCTGAACGGGTTGTTTTTCAGATCATAAATCACCCGATCCACCTGATCCATCATGCCCTCTTTATACTGATGCTTCACGCCCATCTGATACCCGTATGCCTTGCCGATACTGCCGTCCGCATCCGCCCACTCGTCCCAGATATGGCTGTGTAAATCGTTGATGTTGTTGGACTTCTGCTGCCAGATCCAAAGCATCTCGTCCGTGGCGCTTTTTAAAGCCGTCCTGCGAAGCGTCATAATCGGGAACTCCTCCGACAGATCGTAGCGGTTCACCACCCCAAATTTCTTCACGGTATACGCGCTCTCCCCGTCCGCCCAGTGGGGCCTCACCTTCTCCCCTTCCGTGCTCGTCCCGTTCTCTAATATATCCTTACACATTTCTATGAAAATGTGATCTGCGTAGCTCACCCTTCGTTCTCCCGTTCTCACATTATGTAAACTGCTCTATCAGATCCCCAGACCTGCATTCTATGATTCACTGTGTATATCATTCAGGAAGAATGCGTGCTCTTCGCATTCTTCTGGACATGTTTAGATGCACTAGCGCATCTTCATGTCCGATCCCACTTGTCGCAAAGCGAATTGATCTGATCCGCAAACCGCGCCAGATCTTTGTTTGCGCCTCCCTCGTTCTTATGTATAACGGCGATAAGCCTCTGCCCGCTTGCCAAAAGCCTTGCAAAGACGTCGGAGATGCCGCGCGCTTTCTTCTTGATCGCCACAGGCTCCGCCTCATGGATAAACGCACCGCTGATCAGATCATAGCGGGTGCCGCTGTAAGGCGCATAGGCATCCAGCCCGTGCTCCACCTTCAGGCACTCCGTAAAGAGTTTGCAGACGCCGTCCTCGCCGTGTACCACAAAAACTTTGTCCGGCTTCTTTTCAAAGCCGTCCACCCACTGTAAAAGCCCGTTCTTATCCGCGTGACCGCTCATGCCGACCAGCTTCGCGATATCGGCACGGATCTCGATCGGCTCACCGAAAAGCTTCACCTCTTTCGCGCCTTCCACAAGCATTCTGCCAAGCGTCCCAACAGCCTGATAACCCACGAAGAGAATCGTACACTCCGGCCGCCACAGATTATGTTTCAAATGATGCCTGATACGTCCCGCCTCACACATCCCGGAAGCGGATATGATAACCTTCGGCGTATGCTCGAAGTTGATCGCCTTGGATTCGTCGCTTGTAATGGCAAGGCGAAGTCCCGGGAACGTAATCGGATTGATCCCCTTTCTGACCAAAGCCATCGCCTCTTCGTCAAAACACCTTGCCTCATTTTTATGGAAAATCCCGGTGGCCTCCACCGCCAGCGGGCTGTCCACATAAACCGGGAAATTCTCGTGACCTTTTACCAGCCGCTCATCCTTAATCTGCCGCAGGAAATAGAGCATCTCCTGCGTCCTGCCCACTGCAAAAGAAGGAATCACCACATTGCCGCCACGATCAAAAGTGGTCTGCAAAATCTTCGTCAACTCTCCCACATAGTCCACTTTCTCCGTGGAATGCAGCCTGTCGCCGTAAGTGGATTCCATCACCACATAATCCGCTTCCGCCGTGTTTTTCGGGTCTTTGATGAGAGGCTGGTCACTGTTTCCGATATCGCCGGAAAACACCAGCTTTTTCGTCACATTCCCTTCTGTCGCCCAGACCTCGATGCTGGAAGAACCGAGCAGATGCCCGATATCCGTAAAGCGGATCCTTATATTTTCATTTACCGTCACTTCACTGTCATAATCGCAGGGAATGAGACGCCGGATCGCCCCGTCCGCGTCCTCCATGGAATAGAGCGGCTCCACCACCGCATTCTCGGCGCTTCTCTTCGCCTTGCGGTTTTTCCACTCCGCCTCCTGCATCTGGATATGCGCACAGTCACGCAGCATAATGCTGCACAGATCGCAGGTGGGCGCCGTCGCAAAAATCTGACCGCGGAATCCCCTCGCATACAAGAGCGGCAGAAGACCCGAATGGTCTACATGCGCGTGGGTCAGGAACACATAATCTATCAGCGCTTCCTCCACAGGCAGTTCGCAGTTCTCAAACACATTCGCTCCCTGCTCCATACCGTAGTCCACCAAAATATTCTTATCGCCTACCCGCAGATAATGGCAGCTCCCTGTCACCTCATGGTCTGCCCCGATAAACATAAGCTCCATACAGTTCCCCCCCTGCTCTCCGCAGTGCGTACTCGAAAAGCCTTCGGTTTCCCTCGTTCGCGGACTAGTGCTCCATTTACCAATTAACTATCCTTTTTTGCTTGCCAGCATTCCCTTCTACTGCGTTGTTTTCGGTCA
>VSNH01000145.1 GCA_009774215.1 Lachnospiraceae bacterium | reverse complement strand
GATTGATATTGCGGTGCTTACCATACCCAAGACCTCTGCAGTGGAGGTGGCGGAACAGCTTGCCGCCTGCGGGATCAAGGGAATCTGGAATTTTGCCCATGTGGATCTGAGGCTTCCCGGACATATTCAGGTGGAAAACGTACATTTGTCGGACAGCCTGATGAAGCTGTCTTACAATCTTTCAACAGCGGAAGAATAATAATGAGGAATGAGGAGATTACGTACAGGAAAGCAGAAGGCTGAACTGTACAGAAAGGTGTGGTAGCGATGGCCAGAGCGGACGAGGTATTCAAGTCGGCGCTTGTGGGAAAGAAGATCCCGATTTTGACGCTGGACAACAAATGGCACAGACTTTTTACACAGTCGGAATTTACGCCCGAATTAAAGGGAATGGAAAAGACTTTAAATGACATGTTAAAGCGGCAGGCAAAGCTGAATACGGAGACGAAAGAGCTAAAGAAACTGAAAAAAAAGTTGATGGATGAGGTTGTGCTTCTGGCTGACGCGATGGGGGAGCGTCCCACGAAAAAGCAGGATAAGGAGATGGCGGATCACAAGCGTCTGATCGAGGAGTGCAATGAAAAGATGGACGCTTACGAGGAGGAGCTGGTAGAACTTCCCAGACAGATCAATCAGCTTAACAATCAACTTATGCTGATTACCATGGACGTGTGTTACAAAAAGCTTCAGCAGAATACGAAGGAGCTCTCGGAGATAGAGGAGTGGATCAGCGGCATCAGACGCGAGCTCAAGAAAAAGGTGGTGCGCAAGCAGGAAAAGGAAGCGGTGATCAACAGACTCTACGCGTACATGCATGATATTTTCGGCGCGGAGGTAATCGAGCTTTTCGACATGCAGTACGACCCGGAGGAAAAATACCGCAGGAAGGAGACCGCAGCCCAGGCGGTAAGCCCGGAAAAGCAGGAAGCGGGACAGGAGAAGCCGGCGGGAGAACCGGAGAAAGCAGAACAGGCAGCGCAGCCGGAAAAAGGCGCGGAGCCGGAAAGTAAGAATACATAGACGCCGAAGTCTCAGGGCTTTGGCGTTTTTGGCGGATGTGAATAAGATATAATAGTCGTATGATTCTGCAATTATGGTATCATAAGCGCGGGTTTGCGAATCTGCGCACAGGGAGAGAGAACTATGTTAGAAAAATACGAGAGGGTGTATGCGGCGGTAGACCTTTCGGCGGCGCTTAAAAATATGGAGCGGATGCACGAAGCGCTCTCGCCGCAGACTGAGATGATCGGGGTGATCAAGACGGACGGATACGGCCACGGCGCGGTGCCGATCGGCAGGGAACTGGAGAAACTGCCCTATGTGTTCGGTTATGCCACAGCGACGGCGGAGGAGGCATTTATCCTGCGGAGGGCGGGGCTTAAGAAACCGATGCTGATTTTGGGATATACTTTTCCTTACAGTTATGAGGAGCTGATCATGCAGAGGATTCGTCCCGCTGTTTTTAGAAAAGATGCGCTGGAGGTTTTGGATGCCTGCGCTGAAAAGATGGGGAAAAAGGCGGTTGTGCATGTGAAGGTGGACACGGGCATGTCGCGGATCGGTATCAGGCCGGATGAGGAGGGGCTTTTCTTTATGGAATGGCTTTTCGGCCTAAAGCATATTGAGGTGGAGGGCATATTTACCCATTTTGCGAGGGCGGACGAGGCGGATCAAACCCCGGCTCTCGCGCAGTTAGAACAGTTTACGGCGTTTGTGGCGGAGGCGGAGCGAAGGGTGGGAAAACAGATTCCGCTTAAGCACTGTTCCAACAGCGCGGGCATTCTCACCTTGCCGCAGGCGAATCTTTCCCTGGTTCGCGCGGGTATTACGCTGTACGGTTTGTCGCCTTCTGAGGAGGTGACAAGAGATATTCTTTCTCTGCGCCCTGTGTTATCGTTGAAAAGCCGGCTGGTCTATGTGAAGGAAATCGAGGCGGGGACGCCTGTAAGCTACGGGGGCACATTTGTGGCGAAGGAGCGGATGCGGATTGCCACTGTGCCTGTGGGCTACGGGGACGGCTATCCGAGAAGCCTTTCAGGCAAAGGCAGTGTATTGATCCGGGGGAAGCGCGCCTCCATCCTGGGAAGAATCTGTATGGATCAGTTTATGGTGGATGTGTCGGCAATTCCCGGCGTGACGGAGGGAGATGAAGTGACTCTGATCGGCGCGGACGGCAGGGAGGAGATTACCATGGAGGAGCTGGGGGCGCTTTCCGGCAGGTTTAACTATGAACTGGCCTGTGATCTCGGGAAGCGGATCCCAAGGGTTTATCTCAAGGACGGGGAAATTGTCTGTACGGTGGATGATTACGGGGAGAGCCTGTAAGCGCGCGTGTGGAAAAACGTATCATTATCCTGTATACGACCGAAAAAGACGGCAATACTATTGCTGGTAACAGGAAAACAGTGAGAGTAGCGAAATGTCAAAGGAAGTGTAAGGTAATGAGAAGAGGAGATATTTATTATGCGGATCTGCGCCCGGTAGTTGGGTCGGAGCAGGGCGGCGTGCGCCCGGTACTTATTATACAGAATGATGTGGGAAACAGGCACAGCCCCACGGTGATCTGTGCCGCTATCACATCGAAGATGAACAAGGCAAAGCTTCCCACCCACATAGAGTTGAGTGCGGGCAAGTATGATATGGTGAAGGATTCCGTCATTCTTTTGGAGCAGCTGCGCACCATAGATAAGCAGCGACTCAAGGACAGAGTCTGCCATCTGGATTCGGATATCATGCGGGCAGTCAATGAGGGACTAATGATCAGTCTGGAGCTGGGTACAGGTACATAAGATGGGAATTTCAAACGGATTCTGTATTGGAAACATGAAAGTAAGGAACGGTTCGGGCGGGCGATTTGACACACAGAGTAATAATTGATATGATATCAGGGTCGAAAAGTTATGATATTTATTACTGGAGGAGGATACAAATAAACACTATGGAAGACGGCGGCTCGGGCGGTAACAGCATCCTGTGGTTTGTGTTCATGCTGATTCTGGAGATGGTTTTTTACGGATTCAGCACGGCAATGCAAAATCGCAGGGGGACGGAGAGAGAGGACGGCGCAGGCGGGGAGGAACCCGAAGAGCAGACAGCAAAGCAGAAAAAGAAACAGGAAAGACTGGCTTATATGATGGAGCAGCATGCAGCTTATGCTACGGCGACACAGCTCGGGGTGGTGACCATCAATCTGCTGCTGGGTGCGTTTATTCTGTACCGGCTGAACAGATATTTTTCCTTTTTGGTATCGGATCAGGTACGCGCACGTTTCGGTGCCCCCTCCGGGTGGCAGATGCAGGCGGTGGCGGTGGCGGTGCCATTCCTTGTAACGATTTTTCTTCTGTACATAATTATGACGATCGGCGTCATGGTGCCGAAGAAGGCGGCGGCGAAGCATCCGGACAAATGGCTTCACGCGCTGGTGAATCCGTTTTATTACTATGTGCGGGTCGTATCGCCGTTCAGCAGCCTGATCTTTGTCTCGTCAAAGACGGTTCTGCATCTGTTCGGCGTGCGGGACGCGGATGACAGGGAGGATGTGACGGAGGAGGAAATCCTCTCTATGGTGAGCGTCGGCCATGAGCAGGGCATTCTCCATGCCAGCGAGGCGGAAATGATTACGAATATCTTTGAGTATGGGGACAAGGAAGCCAAGGATATTATGATTAACCGCAACAATCTGATCGCCATGGACTGCACCATGACGCTGCAGGAGGCGGCGGCCTTCATCGTGGAGGCGCACAACAGCCGTTTTCCCGTCTACGATGAAACCATAGACCATATCATCGGCATCCTGCACTTGAAGGACGTGATGCGGATGCAGATGAACGAAAAGATGCGTAACCGTCCCATCGGCAAGATCAAGGGGCTTTTGCGGGAACCGCGGTTTATCACGGAGAAACGTAAGATCAACGATCTCTTTCAGGTGATGCAGAAGGAAAAGATACAGATGGTCATCGTCATCGACGAGTACGGGCAGACGGCCGGGCTGGTGGCGCTGGAGGATATTTTGGAAGAGATCGTCGGTAACATTCAGGATGAGTACGACGAGGACGCGACTTATATCAAAGAGAGCGGAACGGATCATTATGTGATTCAGGGCATGATGCCGCTGGAGGAGCTGGAAGAGAAGCTGCAGATTTCCTTTGAGGATGAGCCCTTTGATACGGTGAACGGTTTCGTGATCTCAAGATTGGAGCACATCCCCGAGGAGGGGGAAGATTTCGAGTTTACTTACAGTGGCTATACCTTCCGCATTATGGAGGTGAAGGATCATATGATCCAGAGCGTGTCTGCAAGAAAGGACAGGGAAGGGACGGAGGCGTAATCTGTCAGGAGGAGCAGACAAAAAAGAAACGGAATCTGCCATATGGCGGATTTGCAGATAGAGCAATCAAAACATACAGAAGCTTTGGAAAGGATGGAAAGAAGATGTCAGGACATTCAAAATTTGCGAATATCAAGCACAAGAAGGAGAAGAATGACGCGGCGAAGGGCAAGATTTTTACCATCATCGGCAGAGAAATTGCTGTGGCGGTGAAGGAGGGCGGTCCGGATCCGGCGAACAATTTTAAGCTGGCGCAGGTGATTGCCAAGGCGAAAGCAAATAACATGCCGAACGATACCATTGACAGGGGCATCAAGAAGGCAGCCGGCGAAGGCGGAAACGTGGATTATAAGTATGTCACTTACGAAGGCTACGGTCCGAACGGCGTTGCCATTATCGTGGATGCCCTGACGGACAATACCAATCGGACGGCCGCCAACGTGAGAAGCGCCTTTACCAAGGGTAACGGCAGCATCGGCACACAGGGCTGTGTCTCCTTTATGTTTGATAAGAAGGGGCTTATCATCATCGACAAGGAAGAGTGCGACATGGACGCGGACGATCTGATGATGACGGCTTTGGACGCGGGCGCGGAGGATTTCTCCGAGGAGGAAGACAGCTATGAGGTTTACACCGATCCCGACCAGTGGAGCGAGGTGGACGCGGCCTTGAAGGAGGCGGGAATAACGCCGATTTCCTCCGAGGTAACGATGATTCCGCAGACATGGGTGGAGCTGACGGACGAGGGGGCCATCAAGAACCTGCAGAAGACGCTGGATCTGCTGGAGGATGACGATGACGTGCAGGCGGTATACCACAACTGGGCATAACGTGAGAAGAACTTCCAACCGCTCGCAGCAGAGGCTGTTTCGCGGAGAAGTTCTAAGTCTCACGTGGGAGAATGCCTGAAAAGCGGCATTTTCTGCAACGAATCGGAGGGAAATGTCATGTATAAAAAAGAGACAATATGCATACAGTCGGGATGGAAACCGAAGAACGGGGAGCCGAGGGTGCTCCCGATCTACCAGAGCACGACTTTTAAGTACGAGAGCTCCGAGCAGATGGGACGGCTTTTTGACCTGGAGGAGAGCGGGTATTTTTACTCCCGAATGCAGAATCCGACCAATGACTGTGTGGCGCAGAAGATCTGTGAGCTGGAGGGCGGCGTGGCGGCTATGCTCACCTCCTCGGGACAGGCGGCGAACCACTACGCCGTCTTCAATATCTGTGAGGCGGGAGATCATGTGGTGATGAGCTCCACGGTTTACGGCGGCAGTTTTAACCTGATCACTTGTACCATGAAGAAGATGGGAATCGAATGCACGGTGGTGGATCCTGACGCGCCGGCAGAGGAGCTGGAAAAGGCTTTCCGGGATCATACAAAATGTGTGTTTGCAGAGACCATCGCGAACCCCGCGCTGGTAGTGCTGGACATAGAGAAATTCGCGAAGCTGGCCCATGCCCATCAGGTGCCTTTGATTGTGGACAATACGTTTGCTACGCCGATTAATTGTAATCCTTTCAAGTGGGGCGCGGATATCGTGACCCACTCCACCACGAAATACATGGACGGACATGCGATGGCTTTGGGCGGCTGTATCGTGGATTCCGGCAATTTTGATTGGGCGGCTTATCCGGAGAAGTTTCCAGGGCTGTGCACGCCGGATGAATCCTATCACGGTATCGTCTATACGGAAAAGTTCGGGAAAGCGGCTTATATCACAAAGGCGACGAGCCAGCTGATGCGTGATCTCGGCTCGATGCAGTCGCCACAGAATGCATTTTTGCTGAATGTGGGGCTGGAGACGCTGCCTCTGCGCATGGAGAGACACTGCTATAACGCGCAGAAATGCGCGGAATTTCTGCAGAGTCATGAGAAAGTGGCATGGGTGAATTATCCGGGGCTTCCCGGGAACAAATACTATGAGCTGGCGAAAAAGTATATGCCGAAGGGCACCTGCGGCGTGATTTCCTTTGGCTTGAAGGGCGGCAGGGAAGCCGCTGCGAAGATGATGGATCGCCTGGAGCTGGCGGCGATTGTGACTCATGTGGCGGATGCCAGGACGAGCGTGCTGCACCCGGCCAGCCATACACACAGGCAGATGAATGACGAACAGTTGAAAGAGGCGGGGGTAGCGCCCGATCTGATCAGGCTTTCTGTGGGGATCGAGCATATCGACGACATTATTGCGGATCTTTCGCAGTCGCTCGCATAGGCATTCTCCATATAAGTATTCAGTTCAGAAGAGAAGGATAACATTATGACATATCGGAAAACTTGGTTTGATTATGTGCTCTGGGCGGTTTACGCGGGTGTCTGCGTGATGCTTTTGGCCTATGTAGGAAACCGTATCTATGCATCCTATGTGGGGGCACCGCTCGCAACGCTTGGTACATTTCTGCCGTTTCCGCTGCTTCTGTGCATCTATTTGGGGATTCGGCTGTCCTCGCAGGCAATACGAAAGAAATATCATATATCCGCTCATGCAGCTGCGATAGCGGAGTCCCTTGTCGTTTCCGTATCCTTTGTCTTTGGTCTTATCATAAGATTGAGGGAGGGGCTTCTTATGGCGCCAATTTATGAGTCGGCGCCTTCTTTCGAGCCGGGAGAATACTACGAAATGGCGGTTGTGAGGGCCGGGGCAGAGAGTCCGGCGCTGGCGCACGGGCTGAGCGATTTGTTTGTGCGCAGTCTCCGGGGCGTTTTTTCCTTTTTGGGAAACAGTATGATGGCGGCTATGCTGTTTCAGATTTTATTGCAGCTGCTTATTTTGCTGTTTGCCTATCTTGCCGTGAGAAAAGCTGCGGGGCGGTTCGCTGCCTGCACGGTGCTTTTACTGTTGGCGTTTTCCAATGTGTTTATCCGTAAGATTTATGTGATTGATCCTGCGTGTATGCTGCTGGCGGTATTGGCGGTGGGACTTTGGCTTGTTCTCAGTTTTGTGAAGGAATCGCTTGGTGGAAAGGGCGGGCTTGGCAGTCTGCCGGGAGCAGCGTTTTTGGGAATCGTTTTGGGACTATTATGCTATCTGGAAATGGGTCTTCTGATTTTGTTCCTGTTTTTTGCGGGGCTGTTTACCGGTAAAATGAGTGGCGGCGGCGGACGGAAACGTCTGGTCGGGAGTCTGTTTCTCACATTGGCAGGCAGTGCGGTTGGATTTCTTTGCGCTATCGGGATTGATGTGTCCTTCAGCGGCGTCAGCTTAGAGCAGGGGTTTATGACATGGATGGCGCCTTATCTTTCTGTGGGAATGGAAGCGAGGATGTCTGGTGCCATCGGGACGGCGTATCCCTTTTTTGCGGTTCTTTTCCTGCTGGCAGCTTTTCTGGGATTCGAATTCATACGGGGAGGTCGTGAACAGGATTTTACGCTGTGGCTTCTGCCCTGTATTCTGGTTTCGCCCGTTTTCTTTTTGGATTTCAGCGTTGTGGGATTTGGCGGTGCGGCGCTGTTTTTTTGGGCTGTCATGGCGGCGCTTGGGTTGAAGAATGCGGTGTTTGGCGGGCAGGCGGAAGCATTGCGGGAGAAGATCGAGGGGATCAACGCGGCTGCTGTGCCCATTCCTGCCGCAAACCCCGTGGCGG
>VSNH01000144.1 GCA_009774215.1 Lachnospiraceae bacterium | reverse complement strand
GATAAAGCCCAACGCCGGAGCCTTCGGTCTGTTTGACGACCGGGTGGCTGCCCCGGTAGAAACGCTGAAAGATCCGGTTGGCATCCTCCGGGGAGACACCGATGCCCTCGTCCTCAATTTCCAGCCTGATATAGCTGTAAAACCGGTGGAGCCGCAGGGTTACCGTGCTGTCTGCCGGGGAATATTTGACCGCATTGTCCAGAAGGTTTGCTACCGCCTCGGCAGTCCAGCGTCTGTCTAAAAACAGAGGGATACGGGAATTGGTTCCTCCGTCGGGTTCAATCAACTCTATGGTGATATTTTTAGGCAGCGTTTTTTCATATACCATATTCACAGCGTCGGCGAGCAGGTCGGACAAAAGAACGTGCTCCTGTTTCAGCGTGACCATGTGGGTTTCCAGACGAGAGATGTTGACTAATTCAGTTATCAAATTTTCCAGATGTGATAACTGTCCGGCGCACCTTTCTAAGAAATCGGCGCGTTCCGCCTCGGAATCGGCTTCCATGCACATAGTAAAACAGCTCTTCAAGGCGCTGACAGGTGTTTTCAACTGATGAGAGATATCGGTGACAAGCGTTTTTGTGTGGTCATGCTCTTCCTCCAGCGCCCGCGTTTTTGCCTTCAGTTTATGTCCAAGTTTGAGGAGGGTGTCGGTGAAGGACTCGCTAAAAACAGGCTTCCGATTTTTCTGGTCCACAAGAGGTGAATAGTTGTCTGCAAGATAGGATTCCAGTATTTCATGCAAACGCCATTCCTGTTGCCTCCGGCTTTTATAAAAGAAAAAGAAACAGAGCGCGATGAGGAGAAGATCAATGAGGAGGACGACAGCCAGAAGGGGAAAGAAGGGCAGGAGAGCGGAATGATAGTAAGGGTCATCGGTCATCAGCATATTTTCCCGATAACCGTATTTGGTAAGGATGGAAAATCCCTTGTCAAGATAGTCGTAATCTGTGTCTTGCATGGCTGCGATCAGTGTCTGTTCCGCCTCGGGATATTTGGAGAGAATCGCGCCCACGATATTCCCGTGTTGTTTCTGTGCCAATGTATACTGCACGTTCAGAAGGGAAAACCCCCAGAAGCCGTATATGCAGACAAAAAGCACGGAGAGGCACGAAATAAGCGCGCAGGTTTTCCATGCAAACCCGGATGTTTTCAAAGTGGTTGTCATCGTTTTTCACATTTCCTTTCCCAAATATAGCCCAGTCCCCGGATATTTTTCAAGATGGCGGGGGCGGAAGGATTGTCCTCTATTTTTTCCCGCAGTCTTCTGATATTGACGGAGAGGGTATTCTCATCGACAAAATTGCCCTCGATGTCCCAGATGGATTCCAAGAGCTGCCCGCGTGACAGAACTTTCATGGGATTTTCCATAAAGAAGGCAAGCAGGGAATATTCTCTGGCGGTGAGAACCAGATTTTCACCGTTCTTTGCAGCCCGCTTTTCTTCCGGGTAGAGTGTGATATTTCCGGATACAATGGTTTTCGGCTGTTCGGCAGGAAACCGTTTTAAGAGTGCGCCGACCTTGGAGACCAGCGCGGCCAGAGAGAAAGGTTTGGTGATATAATCGTCCGCGCCCTGCCGATAACCGGCCATCATATCTTCCTCCGTGTCGAGGGCGGTCAGAAACAGGAAAAGTACGTCGCTCTCCTGCCTTATACGGGCACAGAAGTCCAGACCGTTTCCGTCGGGCAGGGTAATGTCGCAAATAATCAGAGAGGGAGAAAACTGCCGAAAAAGCAGAAAAGCTTCTTTCACCGTGAAGGCGCTGCGGACGGTGTAGCCCTCCTTTTTCAATTTCAGACTGACAGAGTGGTTGAGGCTGTCGTCGTCCTCTAAAAGTAAAATTTCCCGGGTCATTTGTGCACGCTCCATTGCAAAGATTGAACTGATTTATGAACATATCATATAATAACTGCGGTGTAAAAACAATATGTTAAGGTGGCGTTGTGAAAGTTCCGTAAAATATGATAAAATATCTATACTTATATTGCTTCTAATGGGGAAAGGGGAGAAAAGCAGAGGGTATTGACATGCGCATTTTAATAGCTGAGGATGAAACAGAACTGGCGAAGGGACTTAAATTTTTATTGGAAAGGAATAAGTTTACCGTGGATGTGGTTCACGATGGCGCGGAGGCTCTGACTTATTTTCAGGGCCGCGATTACGATGTCGTGGTGCTGGATATTATGATGCCGAAGGTAAACGGGCTGGATGTTTTGAGAAAGATTCGGGAGGCGGGCTCCGGGGTTCCTGTGCTGATGCTGACGGCAAAGGCAGAGATTGAGGATCGGGTGGCAGGCTTGGAGGCGGGGGCTGACGATTATCTGCCGAAGCCCTTTGCCAGTCCGGAGTTTATCGCCAGGGTGAAGGCCCTTTCCAGGCGGAACGCGGGATATGCGGAACAGCGGTTGGCGTTCGGAAATGTGCAGCTTGACTGTAACCGTTATGAGCTGATATGCGAAAGCAGGGCGGTGCGTCTGAACAATAAGGAGTTTCAACTGATAGAGCTTTTTATGCGCAATCCCCGTTTTGTGTTTTCCACGGCGCATTTGATGGATAAGATCTGGGGGCAGGATTCGGAGTCGGATATAAGCGTAGTCTGGACTTATGTGGGATTCCTTCGAAAAAAATTAAAGGAGCTTAACGCGGATATTGAGATTCGGACGGCCCGCGGCGCAGGGTATTTTCTTGACTCCCGCGAGACATGATCGGATTGGGTGTTGTACGATCTGCTTTCGTGGAGCAGACAGTTGGCGAATGTCGATTTTGAGGAGAACAGATGCTGAAAAAGATACAGAGACGGTTTATTCTGGCAGCGATGGCAGCGTTTGGCACGGTGATGCTGTTAATTCTTGTCGGAATCAACGCGGCAAATTATTACAGGACAACCACCATGCAGGATCAACTGGCGACGGAGCTTTTGACGCATGAACAGAAGAACCGATCCGAACCCGAAGCGCCTCCGCCGCCTGTCAGGGAAAAGAGAGGGAGAGATCCGGAAGCGGCGTTTATGACCCGCTTTTTTACGGTTCACTGTGATGCGGACGGCAGGGTAAAGGAGGTTTTAAGGGATTATATTTCCTCTGTGGATGAGGAGACGGCAAAAGCATACGCGCAGGCTGTTCTTTTGAAGGGCAGGGAAAGGGGATATTATAAGGATTATCGGTATCTGGTGAGCAGGAGTGAGAAGGGAGTTTCTGTTCTCTTTTTGAATGCAGCGATTCAGCTGCAGTCCATGCGTTCCCTGCTTTTTGTATCACTGGCGACAGGCGTATGCAGCCTTTTGATGGTATTCTTTTTAATCCTTCTCTTTTCCGGGCGTGCGGTCAGACCTTATATGAATAATATAGAGCGGCAGAAACGATTTATCACGGATGCGGGGCATGAGCTCAAGACGCCGATTACATCCATTTCGACAAGCGCGGATATCGCGGCGATGGAGCATGAGGGCGACGAATGGATTGAAAATATCCGTAGGCAGGCCGCCCGTCTGACAAAGCTTGTGGGGGATATGGTAGCGCTGTCAAGGCTGGATGAGGAGATGCCCTTTCCCGAGAAAAGCAGATTTTCCGTGAGCGAGGCGGCGTGGGAAGCGGCGGAGCCTTTTGCGGTTCTTGCGAAAGCGCAAGGGAAAAACTATAGCCAGCGCATAGAGGAAGGACTGACCTTATACGGCGACAGAAATGCCATCCAGCGGATGATCTCCATTCTGCTGGACAACGCGGTCAGATATTCCGACGATGGCGGAGAAATTCAGATGCAGCTTAACCGCAGGCGGGGCAAAGTCTGCGTGGAGGTGTCTAATACTTGCGAGCTGCCGGATATCTCGGATTTAGATAGATTGTTTGACCGCTTTTACCGTTTGGATGAATCCCGGTCTGCCAAGACCGGCGGCACGGGAATCGGCTTGTCCATGGTGCGGGCGATCGCGGAGACGCACGGCGGGAAGGCGACGGTGCAGAGTGCGGACGGGAAAGAGATTTGTTTCAGGGTGGTAATTTAAGAAATAGGAATTGCGAAACCGTTTTGTCAATTGTTCATCAAAAAATCACATCTGATTTTAAGTACATTTCAGGAATGTCCCCTATACTTTAATCCATACTTAGAGTGAAAAGAACTTCTAAAGCTCAGCAGCAGAGGCTGCTTCGCTAAGAAGCTTTATGTTTCACTCAGGAGAATGCCTGAAATACGGTATTCTCCGCATTGATTTGCGATTCCGCAGAGCGGAATCATGGCGGTTGGGGTGAAAAGAAGTTCTAGCCGCTCACAGCAATGGCTGTTTCGCAAAGTCAGCAAAGCTGACTTGGAACTTCTAAGCTTCACCCAAGAGAATGCCCAAAATACGGGCATTCTCCGAGTTGATTTGATAAGGCATGGAAAGGAGAAAACCGATTGAATCAGACAGAAAAATTTCGGCATGAACTGAAATACCGGATCGGTTGTGCGCAGTATATAGAACTGAGAAACCGCTTGCGGACAGTCATGCGAAGCGACGTACATACGGATGTGGACGGCAGATATCTGATAAGGAGCATTTATTTCGACAATTATATGGATAAGGCTCTGCGGGAGAAAATAGACGGCGTTTCCCGGAGGGAGAAGTTCAGAATCCGATATTATAACGATGATTTTTCCTTTATCACACTGGAAAAAAAGATCAAAGATAATGCGCTGTGCATGAAGGTGGACGCAACGATCACGGAGGAGGAATGCCGCAGGATTCTGTCGGGTGACACCGCTTTTATGAGAGAGCATCCTCAGCCGCTTATGCAGGAGCTGTACGCGAAAATGCGTTACCAGATGTTATGCCCGCGGGTGCTTGTATCTTATGTGCGTGAGCCTTATATTTATCAGGCGGGAAATGTGCGGGTTACCTTTGATTCCCACATACGAACGACATTGTATCACAGGGAATTTTTGGAGGATCAGGTCATAGATATTGACACAGCCGAGGAGCCGCAGGATATGATACTGGAAGTAAAATATGACGCGTTTCTGCCGGAAATTATCCGCAGTTTCATTCAGACAAATACTTTGCGGCAGACGGCATTTTCAAAGTATGGGGCGTGCCGCAGATTCGGCTAAAAGGAGGAGAAAATAAATGACTTTCCATGATATTTTTAAAGCAAGCTTTCTGGAAAATGTAACGCAGTTTTCGGCGGTTGACACACTGATTGGGATGCTGTTTGCCCTTGTGATCGGCCTGTTTATTTTCGTGGTGTACAAGAAGACGTTTAACGGGGTAATGTATTCTGGTGGATTTGCGCTGACGCTGGTGGGACTTTCTTTGGTGACAACGCTGGTGATTATGGCGGTGACGTCCAATGTGGTGCTCTCCCTCGGTATGGTGGGCGCGCTTTCCATTGTTCGCTTTCGGGCGGCGATCAAGGAGCCGATTGAGATTGTGTATCTGTTCTGGTCGATTGCGGCAGGCATCGTGATCGGCGCGGGCATGATTCCGCTGGCGGTGATCGGTTCTGCGATAATCAGGCTGATTTTGATTCTCTTTGCCAATCGGAAAACGCACGACAATCCTTATATTCTGATTATGAACTGTGCAGATGAAAAGGCGGAAGACGCGGCGGTGGAGATGGCGCAGACAGCGCTGAGACGGTTTTTGGTGAAATCCAAGACGGTGAGCGCCGGGGGCATAGAACTGACGGCGGAGGTGCGCCTGAAGGATGCGGCAACTTCCTTTGTCAACGGCATTCATGACATAGAGGGCGTGGAAAATGTGACATTGGTAAGTTATAACGGGGAGTATATGTCATGATTTCATATAAGTATATCACGAAGATCATCGGTGTAATGATGGCTGCCGCTGTCATGTTCTGCTTCTGGATGATGGCTTTTTCACAGGAAGCGGTGGAGACGCTGGGCGGTGTCAGGGAGCCGATGGCATATGAGTCGGCTCTGTTCGATACGGATCAGGTGATACAGATTGATATTCAGATGACGGAGGAAAAATGGGAGGAAATGCTGGAGAACGCTATGGCGGAGGAGTATTATCCCTGTGATGTTCTCGTCAACGACCGGAAAATCTATAACGTCGGCATCCGCCCGAAGGGCAATACAAGTCTGTCGTCGATTGCCCAAAATCCGGATTCTGACAGATACAGCCTGAAACTGGAATTTGATCACTATGTAGACGGGCAGACATGCTTCGGGCTTGACAAGCTGATTTTGAACAATAACTATGCGGATCCCACCAACATGAAAGAGGCCGTCATTTATGATATGTACCAGTATCTGGGAGCGGATGCGTCTTTATATAACTATGCCGAAATATCGGTCAACGGGGAATATTGGGGTGTGTATCTGGCGTTGGAGGCGGTGGAGGAGAGCTTTCTTCTCCGCAATTACGGAACCGAGGAAGGGGCGCTTTATAAACCCGACGGCATGAATATGGGAGGCGGGAACGGGAACGGAGGACACGGCGGAGAGTCGCCCCGGCCCGGCGGGAAGGGTGATGCCGACGGAAAGGGGTGGCCGCAGAGGAAAGATGAAAACGGAGCACAGGATGTTGCGGAAGCCGGAAAAGTACAGGAGTCTGAGACTGGCGCGTCTTCAGACGGGGAAATGCCGGACTTCGCGGATGGCGGAGAATTTGACTTCGCGGACGTTGAAGGAATGAAACCGCCGGATATGAGGGAGCTGCCGGGCGGCGATCCATCCATGGGAGGGGAAAACGGCGCGAATTTAAACTACACAGACGACGACATTGACTCCTACAGCGATATCTGGGAAGGAGAAATAACGGATACCGGGAAGGCAGACCACAGCAGAGTGGTCACGGCACTCAAACAGATTAGCGAGGGAATGGAGCTTGAAAAATACCTGGATGTGGACAATATTTTAAAATATATGGCGGTGCACGCTTTTTCTGTCAATATGGACAGTCTTTCCGGCAATATGGCGCACAATTATTATCTGTATGAATATAACGGAATGCTCAACGTTCTCCCGTGGGACTACAACCTCTCCTTTGGAGGAATGAATCAGGGACGTGAAAGCGGCGCGGACGGGGTGATTAACGATGCAGTTGACACGCCTTTTGAGGGGACGGCATTTTTTGATGCGCTGCTGGAAAATGAGGAGTATCTTGCCCGCTATCACGAATACTTGAGAGAGTTGTCGCAGGCGTATGTTCTGGATGGAAGGTTTGAGACTGTCTATACCCGTATCCGTAACCGGATCAGCAAGCTGGTGGAGACCGACCCGACTGCCCTCTACTCTTACGAGGCATATGAGGCGGCCGCAAAGATGCTGTATCAGGCAGTGATGCTGCGGGCGGAAAGCGTCAAAGGGCAGATTGACGGCACGATACCCGCTACAGATGAGGGGCAGAGGGCAGACCCCTCCCTGCTGGTGGATGCGTCGGAGATTGATATTTCAATTATGGGAGCGATGGATGTAGGATAGTGCGGAGGGGTGACAAAACAAATACAAATAAGAAAGGGACTTCCTCAATCCTTAAAAGGCTATGACAGTGACGGTTATAGTCTTTTTTCATGTGGTAATTACCGAAAGAAGTGAACCACTATTCCCCCAAGCGGAGAAATGCCCGTCAACAATATTCCACAATCCAATTTTCCCACAATAAACGAAGGAAAACCATATATCAGCACCGAAACCAACCAATCATATCAATCCATATCACAGGAGGGTAAAAACCATGAACAAAAAGCAGGAACAGCAGATTTTAGATTATTACAGCACCACCGACAAATATATCCGTAGCAAGACACACTCCAATGCGCATCAGACTGTATTCACCAAAGAAAGCAACAAATACCAGTGGCTTGTGTTGGAGCAGAAAAGCCAGTGCGAAGATGAGGTAAGGCAGACCGACAGTCATGGAACAATCACAGCGAGGGATAATTACGAACTGACAAGAAATCTCCCTAAGTGCGTGGGCGTGGAGCGTTTATGTGAGGGCGCAAATTTTCA
>VSNH01000143.1 GCA_009774215.1 Lachnospiraceae bacterium | reverse complement strand
TCCCACCGAAAAACAGAATCATAAATACATTTACAGCCTAAAACTATAGCATAAACGGTGGCGCTTTTCAATTGTCGGCAGGGGTTTTCTGCGATCACGATTCTGTCAAAATAACAAAACGACAACAATCCATATATGGGCAAGCCTGCTCTTCTTAGAATGATTGGTGCGTCTTCCAGTTATACAATGCTTATTGCTGGGGAAGGACTGGTTCCTCAAACATCTTTTTTATACTGGCATGCATAGCCGCTCGTTTTACGGGTGGCTCAAGACGCTGGATGCAATTCCTTGCTACTGGACAGCGTCTCAAGGGATTCCTGACGTTCTCTCCGTTCTATTGTACCCCCAGAAGGGGTGTTCGTACTACTTTGACTCGACCTTTAAAAGAGTCTTCATACTTCTTTACACGGAGTTTTTCCTGCATGATCCTCTTTCCGTGCGGGAAAACTCAAATTTCTTGACTATTTTTTCCCTTTACACTATAATAAAAACTGTATGCGTAGGTCTTTTTCCACGCATAAGCAGAGTCGGAAAGCGGCATAAGCGGAGTACATGCTTTTATACAGATATGCTTATGGCGATTTATGACGAGCACTTCGACCCTGCTTATGCACTGGAAGCATGAAGTTTACAATTAAGAGAAAGAAGATTATGGCGATGATTAAGAGCATGACCGGATTCGGAAGATGTGAGGTGACGGAGGGTGCGCGGAAGATCACCGTGGAGATGAAATCCGTCAACCACAGGTATTTGGACGTCAACATCAAGATGCCGAAAAAGCTGAATTTTTTTGAGACCGCGATCAGGGCTGAACTCAAGAATTACATGCAGAGGGGCAAGGTGGATCTTTTTATTACCTACGAGGATATGACGGAGTCTAATCTCTGTGTGAAATACAACAGAGAGCTGGCGACGGAATACATGAAATATCTCTGGCAGATGTCGGAGGATTTTTCGCTGGACAATGATGTGCGGGTTTCCACGCTTTCCCGGTATCCGGAAGTGCTGACCATGGAAGAGCAGACGGTCGATGAGGAGGAGCTTTGGCAGTTTCTGGAGAAGGCGGTGCGCGGCGCGGCACAGTCCTTTGTGGAGACAAGAATTAAGGAGGGCGAAAATATCCGCGACGACCTGCTTGCAAAGCTGAACGCGATGCTGGCGGGGGTGGAATTTATCGAGCATCGTGCGCCGCAGATTATCGCGGAGTATAAGCAGAAGCTTAAGGATAAGGTGAAGGAACTTTTGGAGGATACCCAGATCGACGAGGCCAGACTGCTGACGGAGGTGACGATCTTTGCGGATAAGGTGTGCGTGGATGAGGAGCTGGTACGCTTAAGAAGCCATATTACCACGATGAAGGGGGATTTGACTGAGGGCGGCAGCATTGGACGCAAGCTGGATTTTCTTGCGCAGGAGATGAACCGTGAGGCAAACACAATCCTCTCCAAAACTACCGATCTGGAGACATCGAACAGGGCCATCGAATTGAAGACGGAGATCGAGAAGGTCAGGGAACAGATACAGAATATCGAATAGGGACGCTGTGATGGGTAAACTAATTCATATAGGCTTTGGCAATGTGGTGAACACAGGGAAGATTATCGCCATTGTCAGCCCCGATTCCGCGCCGGTGAAGCGCATGGTGCAGAAGGCGAAAGAGACGGGGATGGCGATCGATGCCACGCAGGGTCGCAAGACCAAGGCGGTGTTGGTGATGGAAAACAGTCAGATCGTGCTCTCGGCGCTTCTCCCGGAAACCATAGCGGGCAGGGCACAGACTGAGGATGGGCAGACAGATGAAGAATAGACAGGGGATATTGATTGTTGTCTCCGGATTTTCGGGGGCGGGCAAGGGAACTTTGATGAAGCGGCTGGTGGAGGAGTACGACGGTTACGCGCTGTCTATTTCGGCCACCACCAGGACGCCGCGCGCGGGCGAAACGGATGGCAGGGAATATTTTTTCATGTCCAGGGAACAGTTTGAGAAGCGGATTGCGGAGCATGCGTTGATCGAACATGCGGAATACTGCGGCAATTACTATGGGACGCCCCGGGATTATGTGGAGCAGAAACTGGCTGAGGGCCGGGATGTGATTTTGGAGATTGAAATCCAGGGAGCGCTTAAGATTAAGGCACAGTACCCAGACGCGCTTCTGGTGTTCGTCTCGACGCCGGACGCTGCGGAGCTTCGCCGTAGGCTTTCAGGGCGGGGGACGGAGACGGAGGATGTGATTCAAAAAAGGCTCTGCCGTGCGGCGAAAGAGGCCGAGGGGATAGAGAAATATGATTATATTGTGATCAATGACGATTTGGAGACATGTGTGAAAGAGCTTCATGGAATTATCGCCGCGGCGCATCACGCGCCCGCGCGGAATGAAGAGTTCATAGAGAAAATGAGGGGAGAATTGGAAGGAAAACAGATTGAAAATTAAATTTTCAATCGCGGGATTTGTGACCGCGCGCTGCTTGTCACAAACCCGATGATGCGCAGAAAGCAGCGCAGAAATGAGGAGAATCTATGTTACATCCATCTTATGCAGATTTGATTAAGGTAGTAAACAGCGGTGTGGAAGAGGGGGAAGACCCGGTAGTGAGCAGCCGCTATTCCATCGTGATGGCCACATCCAAGAGGGCGAGACAGATTATCGCCGGGGATGACGAGCTGGTGGACGGCAGAGGTAAAAAACCTTTATCCGTGGCTGTGGAGGAATTGAACGAGGGGAAAATACGGATTCTGACCGACGAGTCCGAGGAGGAGACGGAGGAGGTTCCCACCGCAGAAACGGAAGCTGCTGAAACGCAGGAAAGCGCAGAGACACAGGAGACGGAAGAGGCACAGGAGGCCGATGCCCCTGACGGCGAGTAAGGCCGGGTATTTACTATATGGAGAAAAAGGTACTGTTCCAGTCTTTGGGATGTGATAAAAATCTGGTGGACTCCGAGAGGATGCTCGGTATGCTGGCGGACAGCGGCTACTGCTTTACGGACGACGAGAACGAGGCGGACGCCGTGGTGGTGAACACCTGCTGTTTCATCGGGGATGCCAAGGAAGAGAGCGTCAACACGATTCTGCAGATGGCGGAACTGAAAAAAAGCGGGCGGGTAAAAGCGCTCGTTGTGACAGGTTGTCTGGCGCAGAGATATCAGGAAGAGATTCGGAAAGAGATTGAAGAGGTGGACGCCGTGATCGGCACCACCGCCATAGAGGAGCTGCCGATGGCTCTGGATGCTGCATTTGCGGGGAAAGCGCAGGACTGCTACCATAGTCTTGATGAAAAGCCGCTTACGGATAAGAAGCGAATCCTGACCACGGGCGGCCATTTCGCTTACCTCAAGATCGCGGAAGGCTGCGATAAACATTGCACCTACTGCATCATTCCAAAGGTGCGTGGCCCGTACAGGAGCGTTCCCATGGAAAGCCTGCTGCGGGAGGCGCAGGAGCTGGCGGATCAGGGCGTGAAGGAACTGATTCTGGTGGCTCAGGAGACGACGGTCTACGGGCGGGATCTCTACGGGCATAAGGCGCTGCCGGAGCTTTTGGAGCGGCTCTGCCGGATAGAGGGGCTTGTGTGGATCAGGATTCTTTACTGTTATCCCGAGGAGATAGATGACGCGCTGATTCAGGTTATCCGGAAGGAAGAGAAGATATGTCATTATCTCGACATACCGATTCAGCACGCCTCCGATTCTATCTTAAAGCGTATGGGACGGCGGACGGATCAAAGAGAGTTGACCAATATGGTTAATAAATTGCGGTGCGAGATTCCGGATATCTGCCTGAGAACCACGCTGATTGCGGGATTTCCGGGGGAGACGGAGAGAGACTTCGAAACGCTCCTTGACTTTGTGGATGAAATGGCCTTTGACCGTCTGGGCGTTTTTCCCTACTCGCAGGAGGAGGACACGCCGGCGGCGGATATGCCGGACCAGGTTCCCGACGAGGTGAAGCAGGCGCGCTGCGACGGGCTGATGTCGTTGCAGCAGGAAATTGCCTTTGAGGCTGCGGCCGCTATGGAAGGACGCCTTGTGACGGCCATGATTGAGGGAAAAGTGGCGGACGAGGACGTCTACGTGGCGAGAACCTACAAGGACGCGCCGGATGTGGACGGGTATTTGTTTGTACAGACGGAAAGGGAACTGATGACCGGCGATTTTGTGCGGGTCAGGATCACAGGTTCCAACGAATATGATTTGATGGGAGAGTTGGAAGATGAATCTGCCGAATAAATTAACGATTTTTCGCGTGATATTGATTCCTTTTTTTGTGGTGCTTCTACTGTTTGATATCACGGCTTACGATAAGTGGATCGCGCTGGCGATTTTCATTATTGCCAGCCTGACGGATTTTCTGGACGGCCATATCGCCAGAAAATACAATTTGGTGACGAATTTCGGCAAGTTTATGGATCCGCTGGCGGATAAGCTTTTGGTCTGCTCGGCGATGATCTGTCTGGTGGAGCTTGCGCGGATTCCGGCATGGGTGGTGATCATCATTATCGCGAGGGAGTTTATTATCAGCGGCTTCCGGCTGGTGGCCTCGGATAACGGGGTGGTGATCGCAGCCAGCTACTGGGGGAAATTTAAGACGGTGTTTCAGATGCTTATGATCTGCCTTATGATTGCAGACCTTGAGCCGCTTACCTTGGTGACGCAGATTATCATGTGGGTGGCATTGGCGCTGACGGTGGTTTCCCTTGTGGATTACCTGATGAAAAACAAGAGTGTGATGAAGGAAAACAACAAGTAAGACAGAGCGTGTAATGAAAACAGGTGTAATGTTTTGGCGAAGAGGGATGATAAAACTATGACAGTTGAGATTATTGCGGTCGGAACAGAAATACTGCTTGGCAACATTGTGAACACAAACGCCGCCTACCTTGCGGAGAAATGCGCGGGACTCGGACTCTCCTGCTATCATCAGGATGTGGTGGGCGACAATGAAGAGAGGCTGATGGAAACTATTCGTCTGGCGCTTACCAGGGCGGATATCATTCTCCTTTCCGGGGGCTTAGGCCCCACGCAGGATGATCTGACCAAGGAAGCCGCGGCGAAGGTGATGGGGAAAGCGCTGTATCTGCACGAGCCTTCCAGGGAGGCGATTCGGCAGTTCTTCGCGGAGAGGAATCTGGAGATTACGGAGAATAACTGGAAGCAGGCCATGGTACCGGAGGGCTGTACCGTGGTGGAAAATCCGGGCGGCACCGCGCCTGGTATTATTATGGCGGAGAACGGGAAGCACGTGGTGCTGATGCCGGGACCGCCCGGGGAGCTGATTCCCATGTTTGAGCGGTCGATCATGCCTTATCTCGCCGGGCTTACGTCGGGGGTGATCTATTCCCAGACCGTGAAAATCTGCGGCGTGGGAGAGAGCAAAGCGGAGAGCATGGTGGAGGATCTGGTTGACGCGCAGAGCAATCCCACGATCGCGACCTACGCGAAAATAGGAGAGGTGCATCTGCGGGTGACAGCCACGGCGCAGGACGAGAAGGAAGCGAAAAAGCTCGTAAAGCCTATGGTGAAAGAGCTGAAGGGGCGTTTTGGCAATCACGTCTACACTACGGACAGCGAGGTGACGCTGGAGAAGGCCGTGGTGGATTTGCTTATGGCAAACAAGCTGACGGCCTGCACGGTGGAGTCCTGTACGGGCGGTATGCTCTCCGCCAGGCTGATCAATGTGCCTGGTGTGTCGGAGGTGTTTAAGTCCGGCTATGTGACGTATTCCAATAAATCCAAGCGAAAGCTTTTGGGCATCAAGAAAAATATCCTGATGAAGCACGGCGCGGTCAGTGAACAGATTGCCAGGGAGATGGCGAAGACGGCGGCGATCCTTGCCAGAACCGATGTGAGTGTGTCAACGACAGGCATTGCGGGGCCGGATGGCGGCACGCCCGAAAAGCCGGTGGGGCTGGTGTATATCGGATGCAATGTGTGTGGGAGAATTACCGTGAAGGAGTGTCATTTTAACGGAAATCGCGAGAAGATTCGGGAGAGTACGGTATCTGCGGCGCTGTCCCTGATGCGGGAGTGCATTTTGCAGTATTACAGTGAAGTGACCTTCGGCGGCAAGGAGAAGTAGATAATATAACGGGTGATATGAAATAAATGTTGTGTCGGTTTCGAAAAGAAGCGGAACAGATACGAAAAAGGAGAGAAGAATGAGCGAATCGGATAAGCGGGAAGGACTGCAGGAGGGGGAAGGCAGGGAGAACGGCGTTTACATAGATCCCTATACCTCCGAGAGCAGTCAGGATATTTATACAGCGCCGGAGGTGGTGGAGCCGTCCGTTGTCGCGGAGGAGACAGAGACCGCGGCAGTTGTGGCGGATACGCACGGCCTCTTCTCAGGGAGTCAGGCAGAGAGCCAGCCTTCTTACGGAAATCAAAACAGCGGCTACGGCGTGCAGCCCCCATACGGGAATCCGGCCGGCGGTTTCGGCGTGCAGCCCCCTTACGGAAACCAAAGTCAACAGGGCGGCTACGGCGTACAGCCTCCATACGGGAATCCGGCGGGTGGTTACGGTGCGCCGTCTTCTTATGGGAATCCGAGCCAGCAGGGCGATTACAGCGTACAGCCCTCTTACGGGAATCCGAGTCAGCAGGGCGATTACAGCGTACAGCCCTCTTACGGGAATCCGAGCAGGCAGGACGATTACAGTGTACAGCCCTCTTACGGGAATCAGAGCAGGCAGGGCGATTATAGTGTACAGCCCTCTTACGGGAATCAAAATCAGCAGGGCGTCTATGGCGCGCAGTCCCCTTACGGGAATCCAAATGGCAATTATGGCGGGCAGCCCCCTCATGGGAATCAGCAGGGCGGCGGTTACGGCGGGCAGCCTCCCTTTGGCGGACAGCCGCCTTACGATAACCCTTACAGTCCCTATGCCATGCCGCAGAAAAAGCAGAATACAGGTTTGATCGTCGGCATTGTCATCGGCATTATCGTGCTGTTTCTGGTGGCGGTATTCGCCCTGGCAAGCAAGGCGGTGAATTTGGTATCAGAAAAAGAGAAGGATGACAGGCGCCGTGACGTGTATGACTTTGATGATGATTATGATTATAATTATCATGATGACCAGGGCGATTTTGATTTCGATTATGACTATGACGACGGCTATGATTACAGCGATTTCTACAGTGATGACGATTTATATGGTTACGACTATGATTATGGCTATGATTATGACTATTCCGAAGATTCGGAATACGACGACCGGTACTATGATCTGCACAACGAGATTCGATCCGACCTCTCTTATCAGGTAGAGCTGGAGGATTATGACTATGAATCCGATTATGAGAACGTCATTATTGTAGCCAGTATCCCTGTTGTTTCCGGGGAGAATGTGCCGAATCTGGATAAGATCAATAAAGATATCCGCAAAGAAGTGGATGAGATGACGGCGCTTTTCGAGTCGGAATACGAGTCACATATCAAGGAGAGCGAGGAAAATTATTTCGTGGCGTCTCTGGCCGGCTATGTGGCCTATATGGACGAAGATAAACTGAGCATTGCCTGGCGGGAAGAGATGTACAGCGACAGGGACGGCGGCGTTTATCTCAGAAGCATCAACGTTGACATGAAAAACGGGGTTGTTCTGGACAATGAGGATATTCTTGCGGTTGACGATGCGTTTTCCGTGGAGTTTCGTCAGAAGTGCGATGAACAGAACGGTGAAATTTCCTATCTCACTTACATGACGGATCAGCAGATCACGGATTATTTTAAGTCCGACGATATCATTGTCTTCTACACGCCAAACGGCATGGAGATCGGATTTAATTATGAGGAGGGCTGGGTGACGGTCACCTATGAGGAGTATGAGAAGTACCTGAAAGTATTTTAAATAGGGCGGAAAAAGGGCGCGGGCATCGGCGGATGTCGGCGCCCTTTCTGATACGGCAGACCCGGATAGCGATATCCCTTCATAGGGTCTTCACGAGGCAGTCTTCACGAGGT
>VSNH01000142.1 GCA_009774215.1 Lachnospiraceae bacterium | reverse complement strand
GACCCTGTGCCGGAGCAGCCGACACCGGATACGCCGACCGACCCTGTGCCGGAGCAGCCGACACCGGATACGCCGACCGACCCTGTGCCGGAGCAGCCGACACCGGATACGCCGACAGAACCCACACCGGATACGCCTTCGACGCCTCTGCCGGAGCTGCCGGAGGACGGCACCTACTGTATCTTAAAATTTACCTACGTTGAGACGACGGAAGAGGAGTTCCTGTATCGGATTAAGGATGTCAGACAGATTTCTAAGGAAGATGGCGTTCCCATTCCTTACGACAGCTATATCTTGGAAAGTGGTTTGGTTTTGAACGGCACGGATGCGGCGGAAACGGATGCGGAGGTCTATGCCGCGGAACCCGCGCTTGAGGGGCAGTTCGAATATGTTGGCGGCGGCAAGGGTATGTATAAGCTTACCAGAATGCGCGCCATGGAGAATGTATCGGCGTTGACGGGCGGTACGCTGCAGGAGATCGAAGCGCTGAATACAGATTCTCAGAGCGCCGATGCGCAGGAGGTCAGCACACGCGCGGCGGCGAGCGGTTCCGTACATTATGTGGAGGTGCAGAACGCGCCTGTGTACATACGATGCACCGGCGGGAAAGACTGGCTGAGACGTTATGTGTTTAATTCTCTGAAATCACAGGATAATGATTTTGAAGATTTTGCAATCACGGTGAATACGGTGCTTGCGGGTGACGTTACCTATCAGATGGTGCAGGAGGCCGATCTTGTCTATCTGGAGGATGGCACGGGACTGTATCTTGACCAGAACGCGAAGAAGAGCTATATCTATACCGAAGCGGCGGGAAATGCCGAGGACGGATTGGCGGATGTGGACGACAGCGTGATCACGCGTCTGCTGTATGAAGTGGTGATGGAGTCAAAACCCGTTATTGTGGATTACGGAATCATAGAGGATGAGGAAAAGTATCCGGAGAGCAAGTATCAGGGACTGGCAAAGGCTTTTCTGAAAAAAGATCTCACGGCTTTCTATCATGAAATGGAGAAATCGGATGATTTGGCGGGCAGCATACTAATGAATGTTGACAAGGATTCCAAAGAATTTCCGAATAAAAAGGACAATGATTATCATTATGTAAACCGAAGCGTTTATATTGTAAACGGTACGCCTCTGGTGGGTGATGACTTCCCGGAGGAGATGGACAAGGACGAGGCGACGTCAGGGTTTAGCGAGGTGTTGGCGGCGATCCGTGCGGAGAATGTCATGCTGTCTGAGGACGATAAAATTTCCGAAAAAGTCAGCAAGGCGATGGCGGTGCAGTATATCATCAACTATTCTCTCGGTTTGGTCGGGGAATACAAGGATTTGACGATTTTGGAGCTGCAGCCAACGGCGAACATGGATTCTGATCTGCATCGCGATACGGATGAGGATAAGGGAAGCGTTGTCTTATACTGGCAAAAGGGTCAGGAGGGGGAAGGGCAGCAGATTCTCAGAAGCTCCAGAATGATAGAGACGAACGTTATCACAAGTTCTGTGGCGGCATTCAACAGCAGTTATCAGGATATCAACGCGGACTATAATATGATCTTTATCGGTCTGGATGGACAGCGTCTCTACCATGAGGAAAATGAAGACGGCAAAATGGTAGCCGCCTACAATGATAAGGATTTAAAGGGAAAGGTTTACCATACAGGTGACCGTGTAGCAGGCGGCGATGCCAGATACGACGCCAACGATATTACGGAGCAGAAAAAGAATGCGCTCTTGGACTACTTGCGGGCGGGTTATCCCATTGTCGTCGAGAACGAGTGCTTTGAGGGCAGAAGCGCCAGAAAGGCGGGGGTAGACGATATCAATACGGATGTAATCGGCTCTGATACGCAGATGTACGCCTTTTTACGGGAAGCAGTCAATATGGGTGGCGCGGATGATGACGACGAGGAGAACGGTATTGGTATTTATACGATTGAGGATGTGCACAGTAGCGCGATGTTTGCCGTGCAGTTAAACGCTCTCCGGCCGAAGATAGAATTGCGGGGAGAGGATGAAAACGGCGGTGATGAATCCGATGAGGAGCAGACTGTATCAGATGTGATCGCGACAGTGGCGGTGCCGGATAAGACTGGTATTCTTCGAGGTACGATTGATTACCGCATCACAAGCGACAGGGCAGGCGAAGACAAGACTTACAGGGGCAGTCTGGATAGGCATCTGTATCTTGATTTGAACTATGACGGCGTCTTTGCGCCAGAGGAGGAATACAGCGGATATCAGTTTGAGGGAAGCGGAAACGACGGTAGAATCAGCGTTGATTTCAATGAAATTAATTTTGGCATTGTGCCGTGGAAATTGGAAGTGACGGATACCGATAACAAGTTTCGGCGCGCTTCTACACAGGGCTGCTTTACCATAAGCGGTGGCGAGAAGGCGAAGATACGCGTACTGCAGGTTCTTGACGATCCGGCGAACGACTTTGCGAATCTGCAGGAAATATACGAGAAGATTGAAAATTCCATGCTTGGTTATTATTTGAAGGGCGCGGAAGGGATTCTCAAGATGAATTGGGATATTGAGACGGTCACGCCTGCGGTTTTGTCGGATCGGCTTACCAAAAATGCGAATTCCCTTTCCATGTGGGATGTAGTAGTATTGGGCTTTGGTGACAGCGGAAATCCCGGCGGAACGGTGACTACAGCGGTCAATGATTACATTGCCGCTGGAGGGAGCGTGCTTGTCTCCTCAGCAGGAGCGGCGGAAGATAAAGGCAGACTCGGCATGACGGCGGACGTGATGGGACAGAAGGATGAAAAGACTTACGGCAAGCTTGGTCTGCACAGTGATACGAAGTTCCGCTACGAAGGTATTGAGGCACGTATGTTTAACAAGACACCAAGTCTGTTTTTAGATCGCGTTAATGAAGGCACGATTTCCAGATGGCCTTATGCGATCGGCACGAGGGCGCAGCTTGGCGCGAATACGGAAGTTTCGATGCCCGATTATCTGCTGGACATCGATACGGCAAAGGATGCGGGACAGTCGTATGCGACGGCATGGTTTACCCTGCTTGACTCGAATCTCTCGAAGGGCGCCTACAGTTCGTCGCCTCGTGACGGCAGAAATAACTACTATGTGTACAGCAAAGGAAATGTTGTGTATGTGGGGCAGACAGAATACAAGTATGTCTATGATCCGAACAGTGGAGCGCCGGAGGGAGACGGCACGGAAGAGTGCAAAATCTTTGTGAACGCGCTGATGGCGGCCTACAACGCGGGCGTGCACAGAGCCAATGTCTCCATTGTGGCAGGCTTTAACGGCACGGTCAAGGTGGAGAGCGTCACGATTCCTTATGATGTGGCCTTTAAGGAGGCCGGAGACGGCACGAAAAATGGTATTTTGGGCGAGACGATAGATGTGTATTTCCGATTCACGGATAACAACATTGCCGTTGACAAGGTGACGGAACTGTCTCTCTTCTATAAGAATGCGGGCGCACCTGCGGAGGCGGAGCTCCTGCAACCTAACGGTACGGTCAACACCGCTGACTTTACAGTATTTACAAGTCCTATCTGGGCGGTGGAGAACAACCGTCTGGTAGAGGTGGTGGGAGTCGTTCCCGGCAAGGTTTATCGTATCAAAGCGCCGCTGGCGGCTCTGCAGAACGGGGAGGATGAGACGTCGCAGATTTGCGTACTGCTCACAAACCGCTACACGAGAGCAGGGAAAAGCGTGGAGGCGTTCAGCATGGACAGCGTAACCTTGAACCGTGCGCAGATGTTCCTGCTGGAGTAAAGCGAAAGCCAAACGGGAAGCGCTGGGAATTGTAACAGAGAATTTGGTAATAGAATAATAATAGGAAGGGAAGGGGTTCACAGCCTTTCCCTTCTATTCTATAAAGGAAAGAGCGATAGCGCGAATGAATCGTCGCTGCCGAGCGACGATTTTCACTTGACAAACCCGCGCCACCCGGCGCATAATAATCCTATCGAAACATTTCGGATATTCTGATTTCTGACATTCAGGCGTTCGCCGCAGAAATTCAAACACAGGGCATAAAGAGGGGTAAGCGTAAAAAGAAAGGGTCAGGGAGGATTGAAGCAGAAGGCTTCGCATGGTACAATATAATATAAGGAAAGGACTCTCATATATGGCAGATATTTATGACTCTGCGTTTCGTACAGTTTTAAATGATTGCAGTAAGTTGATGATACCGATTATCAACATATCATTTGGGGAGCGTTATACGGGAAATGAGAAAATTATTTTTTACCCTAATGAACATTTTATAGACCAACAGAACGCACCTGATGAAAAGAGAATTACGGATACAAATTTTGCGGTATACGGAACAGTAAGGAAAATCTATCACTGGGAATGCCAGAGTACGCCTGATTCCCGGATGCTGATTCGATTATTTGAATATGACGCGCAAATTGCCTTGGATCAGGGCGAAATCGTGAAAGAGGTGCTTACGGTAGAGTTTCCGCACACTGCAGTGTTATATCTCAGATACGCAAAAACAAAAACGCCGGACGCATACAAATATGTGATTAAAACACCGGGCGGAAGGGTAGAATATGATGTGCCGCTTTTTAAGACACAGCAGTATACGCTGGATGAGATCTTTGAAAAGAAGCTGTTTTTGCTGATTCCGTTTTATATTTTTTCAAAGGAAGCGGAGTTTTCGATGTATGAGGCGGAACCTTTAAAGTTAGAAGCGCTTAAGAACGAGTACATGGAAATCATAGAGCGTTTGGATCAGATGGTACAGGAAGGCTGGCTGTCAGATTTTGACAGATCGACATTGCTGGAAACAGCAAAAGAAGTGATGGACGAGATTGCGAAAAAATATCAGGTTGTCGTGAAAGGAATGGATCAAATTATGGGTGGAGCATTATTGGAGACGAACGCAAGAAAAATTAAAAATGAAGGACGTGTCGAGGGGTTCGCTGAAAAGGGCATAAAAATTTTTCTTAATTTGCTTGCAACAGGTATGTCTGAAAATGAGGCACAATGTCTTGCAGAGATAGATGATGAGCTTGTAAAAATTGCACTCAAATCACGGGATATGTGATTCGTTTCTTTTTCACTTGACAAACCCGCGCCACCCGGCGCATAATAATCCTACCGAAACATTTCGGATATTCTGATTTCTGACATTCAGGCGTTCGCCGCAGAAATTCAAACACAGGGCATAAAGAGGGGTAAGCAGGAACATAAAAGCAAGCGACTATTTAACGTAGTTATTTGGAGCTTACGAGAACAGGAGGGGACGTGTTTGCTCAGTACAATTACATCGGGGGCGGTTTACGGGGTTCGCAGCCATTTGATTCAGGTGGAGGTGGACATTTCTCAGGGACTGCCCTGTTTTCAGATCGTGGGACTGCCCGGTTCCGAGGTGCGGGAGGCGAGGGAGCGGGTGAAGGTGGCGCTCAAAAATGTGGGCGTCAAGCTGCCGCCCATGTGCATCAACGTCAATCTCTCGCCGGCAGACCTGCCCAAAAAGGGCACTATGTTTGACCTGCCCGTGGCGGTGGGCATTATGATTGCGCTCGGTAAATTGAAGCAGGAATCCGTGGCGGGAACGCTGCTTTTGGGAGAGCTGGGGCTGTCGGGCGAGCTAAAGCCTGTCCGCGGTGTGCTGCCGATCGCGAGGGAGAGCGCGCTGCGGGGCATTGGAAGATGCATTGTGCCTGCGGAAAATGCGTGGGAAGGAGCGTTGGTCGGGGAGATGGAGAGTATCGGCGCAAGAAGCGTGCGGGAGGCGGTGGCGCTGCTTTCCGGGGAGGATGCCGCTGTGCCTGATGCGGACGGGGACAAAGACGGTTCGGGGACGGGAGATAAATCTGCGGTGAAGGGGGATTCCGGCGGGAATGAAGGCGGGAGCTGCCATGGGTTGTCGATTGCCGCAGCCGCCGTTCCCACAGAGGAGAACGTCAGGGAGGAGCAGCTTGACTTTGCCCAGATCAACGGCCAGCAGGGGCTGAAGCGGGCGGCCGAGGTGGCGGCCGCCGGGTTCCACAATCTGCTCATCATAGGCGCGCCGGGCTCCGGCAAAACCATGCTGGCCAGACGGATTCCTTCCATTCTGCCGCCCTTGACGAGAGAGGAGAGTCTGGAGGTGTCTGCCATCTACAGTATCAGCGGCCTGCTGCAGTTCACAGGTTCTCTGCGGACGACCAGGCCCTTTCTGAATCCCCATCACACCATAACGGGACAGGCGCTTGCGGGAGGCGGGCGGATTCCCATGCCCGGGATTATCAGCCTCGCCCATCGCGGCGTGCTCTTTTTAGACGAGCTGCCGGAGTTTAAACGGGAGACGCTGGACATCTTAAGGCAGCCGCTTGAGGATAAGCGGGTGCAGATTGCCAGAAGCAGCGGCTCCTACGTCTACCCGGCGGATTTTATGCTGGTGGGGGCCATGAATCCCTGTCCCTGCGGCTTTTATCCCGACAGGGAGAGATGCCGCTGTACGCCCTTTGAGGTGAGGCGGTATCTGAACAGGGTATCGGGGCCGATTCTGGATCGCATGGATATCTGTGTGGAGGCGATGCCCATGGCTTTTGCCGACATGACTTCCAACAGACGGGAGGAGAGCAGCGCGCAGGTCAGGAAACGTGTGATGGCGGCCAGAAAAAGGCAGGAACAGAGATTTGCCGGGACGGGACTTCATTTTAATGCGGATATGGGAGCCGGGGACGTGGAACGCTACTGCGCACTGGGGGAGGCGGAGCTTCGCTATATGGAGCGGATGTTTACCGCCCTCCGGCTTTCTGCCAGATCCTACCATCGAATTTTGAAGGTGGCCAGAACGATTGCGGATTTGGACGGCAGGGAAGGGATTGGGGAGACGCACTTGGCGGAAGCCATCTGTTATCGGCAGTCCGACCACAAATACTGGAGCTGAGAGGGGACGAATGGGTGTGACAGAGGAGAAAACAGGGAAAGCGACAGGGCGTAGTGGAGAGACAGAAGAGGACGAAGCCAAGGAGAAAGTAAAATGACAGGGACGGCAGCAACGAAAGTGACAGCAGCAGAAAGCGTGGGGGCGGCAGAGACAGTGGGAAGAAAGAAAATGAGAGAGACGGCAGAGACAGTGACTGAGGAAGAAAAGGCGTACATACACTGGCTATATCAGGCCGTGGGCGTGGGGAGCAGAGGATTTCTGCGGTCGCTGGCGACTTTAGGGACGCCCCGGGAGCTTTATCGGCTGACCGTTTCGGGCGCGCTCTCGGAAAAGGTTTCGGAGCGGTACGAGAAAAAAGTGGCAAAAATGTCAGAATTTAGCAGAGGATATGATGTCGCCGGCATGTATGGGCGCATGAGGGAGCGGGGCATCTTTCTCGTGACAGAGGACGAACCGCAGTTTCCGGAAAGGCTGTCGCGGATACCTGACAAGCCGTACGCCCTCTATTTTGCGGGACGGCTTCCGCAGGCGGAGAAAAGGGCGGTGGCGGTGATCGGCGCAAGGGAGTGCACTGCCTACGGGAGATATATGGCGGAGCAGTTCGGGGCGGCTTTTGCGAAGGCGGGCATACAGGTGATCAGCGGCATGGCGAGAGGAATCGACGGCATCGGACAGACCGCCGCGCTCAAGGAAGGCGGGTATTCGCTGGGGGTTCTTGGCTGCGGGGTGGATATCTGCTATCCCGGAGAAAACAGGGAGCTTTACGAAACTTTGCTTGCAGTGGGCGGCATCTGCTCGGAATATCCCCCGGGAACCGAGCCGCGGGCGGTTCTTTTTCCACCCAGAAACCGCATCATCAGCGGCCTTTGCGATGCGGTACTCGTGGTGGAGGCACGGGAGAAGAGCGGCACGCTGATCACGGTGGATATGGCGCTGGAGCAGGGGAGGGAGGTCTACGCGCTGCCGGGCCGTGCCACCGACCCTTTAAGCGGCGGCTGCAACAGACTGATCAGGCAGGGAGCCGGGCTGGCATCCTCTCCCGAGGAGGTTTTGGAGGAGCTTATGGGCGGGGCCGGGAGAGGGCTTTTTGCGGGATCGAAGGGGAAGGCGGTGCAGGGCAGGCTGGTCTTTTTGGAGGGCGTGCAGGGGGAACTGTGGGAAATTCTGGATTTTAACCCGCTTCCCGCACAGGAGCTGCAGCGCAGATATGAGGAAAAA
>VSNH01000141.1 GCA_009774215.1 Lachnospiraceae bacterium | reverse complement strand
TAATCCACGAATCGGAAGCCCTTGACGGGAAACGCCGGGGGAAGCTCCGCAGCAGGAAATCGAAATCTATTATTCTCTTGTCGGCAAGGTAGAGCTGCCCGACTAAAGCCCGTCCCGTCCGTTTCGCTCATTTTATCCAAAAACAATTTAGCATATTGGATAAGCTGTATCTAATATGCTGTTATGAGTAGGTTGTAGAACATTGTTTGAACTGATTATATGCAGGAGGGACAGCCGATTGAAAAATGACAAGCAGGAAACTACACGCTATACCATTGAAAGAGAATTTTTAGCCAAGATCACTGTCGCAGAGCTTGTAAACCGTATTATTCAGACCCATGTAAAAGAACAAACTGAAAAAGATGTTTCTCCGTGAAAAACCAATAGAAAATTCGCTTCTTTGTAGTAAAATACGATCAAGGGAAGCGGTTGAAAGGTAAAAGATTATGAGAAAACATATACTTTTCAACGTGGCTGAATATATTAGGTTATCAAGAGAGGACGGCGATAAGGCAGAGAGTGACAGTATTGGAAATCAGAGGAAACTGATTACAGATTACTTAAAAGACAAGGACGACTTTGTTTTGTATGACACCTACATTGATGACGGCTTTACGGGAACAAATTTTAAGCGTCCGTCATTTAAGAGAATGATTGCAGACATAGAAGCCGGAAAAGTGAATTGTGTCATTGTGAAAGACCTTTCGCGGTTCGGACGTGATTACATTGACACAGGAAAATATTTGGAACGCTATTTCCCGGATCACGAAGTGCGTTTCATTTCCATTACGGATAATATTGACAGTATGAAGCAGGCTTATGATATGCTGCTGCCAATAAAGAATATCTTTAACGAGCAGTATGCAAGGGACATTTCAAAAAAAGTCCATGCTTCCATGAAAACCAAACAAAGGGCAGGGGAATTTATAGGGGCGTTTGCTTCCTATGGATATAAGAAATCTCCTGCTGATAAAAGCAAGTTGGTTATTGATGAATACGCTGCCGGAGTTATCCGCAAAATCTTCAAACTTTATATAGAGGGATATGGAAAAATCCGTATTGCGGCTATGCTGAATGAGGACGGAATTGTATGCCCGTCTGAATACAAAAAGATAAACGGAGATAATTACAGAAACAGCAACCGTTTAGACAGTACCTCTTACTGGACGTACTCAACTATAAACCGTATTTTACAAAATGAAATGTATATCGGTAATATGGTGCAGAACAAGAAAAGCCAGAGAATGAGAGGAAAATCAAAAGCCCAAGACAAAGAGGATTGGATTGTGGTAAAAGGCACACATGAAGCGATCATTGATGATGAAACATGGAACAAAGTACAGGATTTGTTAAAGCGCAGGACACGCAATCTTGACTTAAACAGCAACATGAGTATTTTTGCAGGTTTTTTGAAATGTGGGGATTGTGGCAGGGCTTTAACAAAGAAAATCGGAACACCGGGACACGGCGGCGGTATTGTCAATTACTATTGCGGGACGTATGTACGCTCCGGCAGACAATATTGTACTCCGCACCCTATACCGCATTTGGTTTTGGAAAAAATCATTTCGGAAGATTTGAAAGCTATCATGCAGAACATTGACAATATGCGCGAAGTCATTGAACAGAACCAAGAGGCAGCCGTTACAATAAAGCGGGTAAATGAAAATGAGCAAAAGCGCCTGACCGCTGAACTGGAAAAAGTACGGAAGCTGAATAAAGCGGTTTACGAAGATTACCGAAGCGAATTGATTTCCAAAGATGAATTTGTCACATATCGGCAGGATTACCTAAAGAAAGAAGCATTACTGGAAAAGCAGCTTAAAAGCATGGATAACAGGCAGGACGAAGCTACGCCGGATATTTTTGACAGCCCGTGGATAAAACGTCTGTTAGAGCTTAGAGCTATTGAAAAATTGGACAGGGATATTGTAGTGGAAATGATACATGAAATAACGGTATATGAAAACCACAAAATCAAGATCACATACAATTTTTCAAGTGAGTTAGAAACGCTTTTCAAAACGGTTTACACCAACAAAGAGAATATCGGCTGATGCATCAAACATCAGCCGAAAATAGCAAAAAATTCACATCTACAAGATACGGTTACACAAAATAAAGTGTATCTTATCCGTACCATTTTACCGCAAGTTACCGCCGCCCCAAGCCGCATCGAAGCTCAAGGCCACCTGTTTCTTATCTGTCTCCACACAGTAAATGGGAAGCTCCCGTCCGCCCACCGAGCTGCTCACCGTGATGGAATCCGGCAGGAACCTCACAATCCCCTGAATCAAAGCCACTGATGCCAGCAGAAAGGCAGCCGATTTCGCTGTCTGCACAGCCACATTTTTCAAAAACTGTTCCCGCTTATACTCTTTCTTCGTCTGCGGACGCTCCGCCGCGCTCACAGAGCCGCAATACTGCCCGCACCCTCTCTGCCGCTTTCGCTCCTCGTTCCATGCCTCCACCTTTTCCGGCTCGGGCCAGCCTCCCTGCATCCGTCCTCTGCGCTCCCGCTGTATTTTATATTCCAGTTCCCCCATCGCAAGCTTAAACTTATCGTTCCATTTCCTTTTTTCCGCCATGACAGTCTCCCGCATATACTTTATTTCAATATATGCGGGAAACCCGCAGATTTTGTACCTATTTTCTTCCGAATGCCGGGGAATCATCACAGGAAAGGGCAGCCTCCGCAAAGAGACTGCCCATAAACATCCTTTTCGCTATTCACTTTTTAATTGGAATCGACAATCCGTTTACAGCATCTTTTTCATCTCATCCGCCACGAACTGTACCTTGGTGCCCACGATAACCTGCACCGCAGTCTTGCTGGGTCTCATAACGCCCGCCACACCCGCGGACTTGATCTTCTTCTCATCCACCTGCGTGTAATCGTTAATCTCCAGACGAAGTCTTGTGATACAGTTGTCAAGGGACTTCACATTGTCCTTGCCGCCGAGACCTTCCAGAATGATGGACGCCACCTCGGTGAAATTGCTGTTGGAGAGTACGGCTTTCTTCTCCGTCTCCACATCGTCATCCTCTCTGCCGGGTGTCTTTAAGTCAAACTTCACGATCGCGAAGCGGAATACTACATAGAACACTGCAAATGCCGCAATACCCAGAGGAATGATCATCCAAGTATTTGCCGCAGCCGGCAGGGATGCCGAGAACAGAAGGTCTGTCGCGCCGGCCGAGAAACTGAAACCTGCACGGAAGCCGAGCAGCACGGTAACCGTCGTAAAGATACCGTAAAGCAGCGCATAAATCAGATACAGAGCCGGTGCAAGGAACATGAAGCCGAACTCGAAGGGCTCGGTAACGCCGCAGACAAATGCACAGACAGCCGCGGAAGCAACCAAACCGATCGCCACTTTCTTCTTATTGCTCTTCGCCGTGTGAATCATAGCAAGCGCCGCGCCCGGAATGCCGAACATCATACAAGGGAAGAATCCCGACATATACATACCAAGGCTCCATGTAACATCCGCACTCGTATTGCCCGACCAGAAATTGGTCAGGTCACCGAGACCAACCGTGTCAAACCAGAATACGTTGTTCAGTGCGTGGTGCAGACCCGTAGGAATCAGCAGTCTGTTCAAAAATGCGTAGATACCTGCGCCAACCGCTCCCATACTTACAATGCCGTTACCTATTGCAAGCAGTGCGCCATATACAACAGGCCATACAAACAGCAGGATTGCCGATGTAACAATTGCTACGACACCGGAGATAATTGCCACGCAGCGCTTGCCGCTGAAGAAGGACAGCCAATCCGGCAGCTTCGTGGACTTAAACTTGTTGTAGCAGGTTGCACCGATAATACCGGACAGGATACCGATAAACGGATTCGCAATCGCCGAGAAGGCCAGCGTCTTGTTCGCATCGTCCGCGATGGAGGAAATCAATGTGGTAACCACCCCTACAGAGAGCAGGTTCGTAATCATCAGCCAGGATGCCAGCGCCGCCAGACCTGCCGTACCGTCATGGTCATCCGCCATGCCGACGCCGACGCCGATTACAAACAGGAGCGCCATATTGTCGATCAGCGCGCCGCCCGCTTTCACCAGGAAAAAGCCCAGCAGATTCAAAAAGCCGCTCATCTCACGCCCTGCAATCATCGTCGCCGGACACAGCGCATAACCGATTCCCATCAAAATACCGCAGATCGGCAGACAAGCCACCGGCAGCATCAGAGATTTACCCAGTTTCTGTAAATATTTCATCATAAGCACTACCTCCCAATCGTTTTATACTTTTATAAGTTTTCTTCAAAGAATTTTGCGAGCGCATCATGCGCGGCATCCTCATCCTCACCCTCAATCCGGCAGACAACCTCCGCGCCCTGCTTGATTCCGAGCCCCATCAGCTTGATTAATTTCTTCGCCTCGGCGCTCTTTCCCCCGGACTCAACCGTAATACTGCTGGTAAACTCGCCCGCCTTCTTTACCAGCAGACCCGCAGGTCTGGCGTGCAGCCCTACCGGATCCTTGATGACATACGTAAATTCCTTCATTTCCTATACCCTCCCTCTCACTTTTATTTATACGTGCCTTCGAAGTCCCTCAGAACCAGGTATGAGGCGGCTCCAAAAGCCCCTTCATGGCAGCGCTCTCACCGCCCCACGTACCTTGAGTACCGCTGATGCCGCAACGCTCAGCTCATCCACGCCGATCTTCAAAAACCACTCCGTCAGCTCCGTATCGGCACCAAGCTCTCCGCAGATGCCTGCCCAGATACCCGCCTCATGAGCATTCCTTACAGTCATCTCAATCAGCCGAAGCAGCGCTTCATGGTGGGTATCGCAGATGCTTTCCAGCTTCTGGTTCTGTCTGTCTACCGCCAGCGTATACTGTGTCAGATCGTTGGTTCCTATGCTGAAAAAGTCCACTTCCCTCGCCAGCTTATCGGAAATCACAGCCGCCGCAGGCGTCTCGATCATAATGCCAAGTTCCGGCTCACCGACAGGATAGCCTTCCTTTGTAAGCTCCTCCTTCACCACCTCCACAATCTGCCTGATCCGCTTCACCTCATCCACCGATATAATCATGGGGAACATAATAGCCAGCTTTCCGTGCGCAGATGCGCGGTATAACGCCCTGAGCTGGGTGATAAATATCTCCTCGCGATCCAGACAGATGCGGATCGCCCGAAAGCCGAGAGCCGGATTTTCTTCCGGTTCCAGCCCGAAATAATCCACCTTTTTATCCGCCCCGATATCCAGCGTGCGAATCACAACCTTCTTTCCTTCCATCTTCTCGAGAACAGTCTTATAACTCGCATACTGTTCCTCCTCCGACGGAAAAGTGGTTCTGCCCAGATAGAGAAATTCGCTACGGAAAAGGCCGATCCCGCCGGCATCCGCCGCGCAGGCCGCGTCCGCATCCTCCACATTCCCGATATTAGCAAAAATATCTATCCGCTTCCCGCTCTGTGTGACATTGTCCTGCCCTTTCAGTTTCTCGAGCGCTTCCAGATCCGCTACCCACTGGTTTTTCCGCACAACCTTTTCGGAAAGTATCTCCTCCTCAGGCTCCACGAGAAACTCACCCTCAAATCCGTCCACCACACAGCTCTTTCCATGCAGCTCATCCGAAAGGTCAATGTTCACGTTCACCAGCGCCGGCAGATTCATGCTTCTTGCCAGAATCGCCGTGTGGGAATTGGCCGATCCTTTCACAGTCACAAATCCAAGAATTTTCTTTTTGTCAAGCTTCACCGTCTCGCTGGGCGTCAGATCCTCCGCCACCAGAACCACCGGCTCATCCGAGTTGATCTCCTCCTCAGGCAGATCGAGAAGAATACGGATCACTCTCTGGGAGATATCCCGGATATCCGCCGCACGCCCTCTCATATACTCGTCGTCCATCGCCGCGAACAGCTCCGCAAACTGTGTTCCTGCCTGATCTACCGCGTACACCGCATTGTAACCGTTCTCGATCTCCCCTGCGGCAGTTTCCAGATAATCCTCATCTTCCAGAAGCATTCTGTGTACGTCAAAGATAGCGGCATGATCCTCTCCCACGTTCTGCAGAGCATCGTCATAAAGTCGTGTGAGCTGTGCCTTCGCGCGGTCCACGGCATCGATAAACCGCTCCTTCTCAGCCGCCGCGTCCGGCACCTTCTCGTCCGTCACCTGAATCTCTACCTTTTTATAAAGGTATACCCTTCCTATGGCAATTCCCCTCATCACGCTTTTTCCAATATATTTATCCATCCCCACCTCCGCTGAGTCAAGACACTTATTTTTTGAGAATCAAAACCGTATCCCCGGTCTCCACATCTCCGGCTTCCGCCATCGCCACCTCCGCGAAATCATCAGTGTTGCAGATAACAATCGGCGTGATTATGTCAAATCCCTCCGCTTTGATCTGTTCCAGATCGGCTTCCAGAAGCAGGTCACCCTTTTTCACCTGCTGCCCTTCCTCCGCATGAATCGTAAAATGTTTCCCGTTCAGCTTCACCGTATCCAGTCCGATATGCAGAAGCACCTCCACGCCGTCCGCAGAAGTGATCGCCGCAGCATGCCCGGTGGGAAACACCGTGGTGACCGTGCCGTCCACCGGCGAGAAGAACTGATTACCCGTGGGAATGACCGCCGCACCCTGCCCCAGAATCCCATCCGAAAACGTAGGATCGCTGACCTCGCTCAAAGGAACCAGCCGGCCGGCTGCCGGTGCGCAGACCTGTATTCCATCCTCCTTCTTTCCAAAAATATTTTTTATAAATCCCATATTCCGCTCTCCTTTTTTGCAATTTTTATAATTTTTCTGCACCAATATTTCTATCACTATAGCACTTTAAACAAATTGTGTCAACTAAATAAAATTTTCATTGTTATTTCTGCTTATTTCCTCAAAAAATTCCCCTTGTATTTTTATGCACATTTTATACATTATAAAAAAGAAGAAAAACTTGAATTTTTTTGCTCCAACCCCTTTACAAATCAAGGGAAAAGACGAAATAATAGATATAAGACTAATCTGCGGTAAACATATATATGACACGGATGTCAACCATTATGATAAGGAGGATAACTGATTGAGAAATCACATAGAAATGCTGATTTCTCAATCGGGAATTTGTGTCAGAAGCGTCACAAATTCCCTGATCGCAGAGCAAAATTTGAGATTTTGCCCGCGTTCCTCAGCATCAAACGCTTCGGAATGGAGGAAAATATGGGAATCAGTTTAAACGGTTTCAATTCGGGAATGGCAGACACCTATTCTACGCTGCTGGGCGGCATGGGCGGCGGTGACGACGCCGGCGGGATGAGCTCACTGCTTGGCGATTATGCCGCGATCAAAAACGGCAGCTACGGCAAGATGCTGAAGACTTACTATGCAAAACTGGAGAAACAGGAAGCGGAGGAGTCCGGTAAAACCGACTCCAAAAAAGCCGGTAAAGTTAAGGACAGCGCTTCCGCTTCTGCAGCAAAATCACTTTACGGCTCCGCTTCCGCGCTCGGGTCTCTCAACTATGACGACCGCAGCGAGGAGAATATCGACAAAATTACAGACGCTGTCTCCTCCTTTATCAAGGATTACAACAGTCTGATGAAGAGTGCGGCAAAGAGCGAAAATGCCACAGTGCAGAAGCAGGCGGAGTCCTTGTACAACTCCTACTACACGAACTATAAGCTTTTCGCCAAGGTCGGCATTACCTTGAATTCCGACAAGACGCTGTCCTTCGACGAGGATTCCATGAAGAAAGCGCTTCAGGACACGGAGCACGGAAACGGTGCTACGGTGAAGACGCTCTTTGGCGGCATCGGCTCCTTCGCTGACAAGGCCGTAAACAAGGCAAGTCAGATTTACAGGGCTGCAGGCGACGGCGAGGCTGTCACCTCCTCCAAAGCGAAATACGCAGGCGGCACTTCTTCGACGAGCGCCTCAAGCACATCCTCCACGAAGGATAAGGATAAGAACAAAACCGTGACGGACGCTTCCACGGCTGCCGCTGCGGACTCGCTCTACAAATCCATCAAGAATCTGGAGACCACGGATATCACGAACGACAACAAGGACAACGTCTACAAAGCGTTCTCTTCCCTTGTGAAGAACTATAACGAACTGATTAAAAATACGGATAAGAGCGCAAACAGTAACGTCGTCAATCAGGCTACCTACCTCAAGAGCCTTATCGGCAACAATAAGAGTGCCTTCTCCAAAATGGGCGTTACCGTAAACTCCGACAAGTCCCTCTCTATTGATGAGGAAAAGTTTAAAGACGCCGATATGAGCAGCGTCAAGAATCTGTTCGGCGGCGCGTACTCCTTCGCAGAGAAGATGACCGACCGTGTGAACCGGATTTACCGCTACGCAACGCAGGGAGAAGCCCTCACAAACAAGACCTACGATAACAACGGCGGCGTGAATGTGCCGACCACGAATTCCATATTGGATGCGATTGTATAACAAATCGAACAAGTGCGCCATTTTCCAATTGCATACACTTTTTGCGAAGTCCGGAATTTCCTTATACAAGGCGTTTGAGGGAGGCGAT
>VSNH01000140.1 GCA_009774215.1 Lachnospiraceae bacterium | reverse complement strand
TTCACTCGGGAGAATGCCTGAAATACGGCATTCTCCGCACGGATTTGAGATTCCGCAGAGCGGAATCATGGCGGTTAAAGTGAAAAGAAAAGGAGGCATAACACCCATGGAACAGGCAAAGGTATATTTTACATCCTTTAAGGCTACGGAGCATGAGAATTTATTACAGAAGCTTCACCGTCTGATGAAGACGGCGGGTTTTGAGAACATCGACTTTGCGGACAAGTATACGGCGATTAAGATTCACTTCGGAGAGTACGGGAATCTGGCGTTTCTGCGCCCGAACTATGCAAGGGTGGTAGCGGACTATGTGAAGGAGCTGGGCGGCAAGCCCTATCTGACGGACTGCAACACGCTCTATGTGGGCAGCAGGAAGAATGCGCTGGATCATCTGGAGACGGCGTATGTGAACGGCTTTTCCCCCTATCAGACGGGATGCCATGTGATCATCGGCGACGGTCTTAAGGGGACGGATGAGACGCTGGTGCCCATCGACGGCGAGTATGTGAAAGAGGCGAAGATCGGTCACGCGATCATGGACGCGGATGTGTTCATTTCCCTGACTCATTTTAAGGGGCATGAGATGGCAGGCTTTGGCGGGGCATTAAAGAACATCGGTATGGGCTGCGGTTCCCGTGCCGGCAAGATGGAGCAGCACTGTGACGGAAAGCCGGAGGTGGATCAGTCCCTCTGCGTGGGATGCGGCGCGTGCGACCGGATCTGTGCCCACGGCGCGCCCATTATCGAGAATGGCAAGGCGCATATCGACCATGACAAATGTGTGGGGTGCGGACGTTGTCTGGCGGTCTGCCCGAAAGATGCGATTTCCGCAAGTTTTGAGGACTCCATCGCCATGTTAAATTACAAGATGGCGGAGTACGCGTGGGCGGTCTGCAAAGATAAACCGTGTTTCCACGTTTCCCTGATCTGCGATGTGTCGCCCAACTGTGACTGCCATGCGGAAAATGATATTCCGATTATTCCCAATGTGGGAATGCTGGCATCCTTCGACCCGGTGGCGTTAGATCAGGCATGCGCCGATCTGTGTAATAAGATGGCTCCGGTGGAGGAGAGTGTGCTTGGTGAAAATCTGCACAAGCACGGCAATGAGGAGGGACATGACCACTTCTTTATGACCCACCCGGATACGGAGTGGAAATCCTGCATCTCCCACGCGGTAAAGCTTGGGCTGGGAACGGATCAGTATGAGCTGATGACGATCTGAATGTAATAATGGTTAGCAGAATGGGTCATTGAAACGAGAAATGAAAATATTATTATTGTGTTTAAATGCTTTTGAGACAATGGAATTTAGCCCCTTTGTAGACGTTATTGGATGGGCACATGATGATTTTAATTGTGATGTAGCGATTGATATATGTGGATTCAATCGTACTATCGTAAGTACATTTGGAGTATCTATAGCGGCAGATATTCTAATAGATGATGTTGATGTAGATCAATATGATGCGTTGGCTATACCGGGCGGCTTTGAAGAATATGGATTTTATAAGGAAGCGTACTGTGAAAAAACACTAAACTTAATTCGCTCTTTTTATTCACAGCATAAGCTCATTGCGTCAGTCTGTGTTGCTGCTTTTCCATTGGCTAAAAGTGGTATATTAAAAAATAGAAAAGCGACCACATATCATTTACGAGGTGGATATAAGAGAGAGGAATTAAAAAATTCTGGAGTTGTACTCGGAGATGAATGGATCGTAGTTGATGATAATATCATAACATCTTCATGTCCGAAAACGGCTCCCGATGTCGCATTTCGTTTATTAGAAATGCTTACGTCAAAAGAAAAAGCTATGGAAGTCAGGAAAGTAATGGGATACTAGAAACAAAAACCTAAATAAAACAGTTAATAACAACAAAGAATACGACGAGTTTACATGACAAAAGACCTCCGGCAGTCTACAGATCAAGAGAATGCGCGGAGGTCGCTTTGTATCTTTTTAAAGAACAGTTTTTAAGACGATGCCTGGAGCATAATCGCCTTTATCGGCATGATGTCTAATTGGCGGATCAATGCAGTTACCGCGCCTCACCCGCGTGCGGGATATTGGTGTGCTCCGAGATCTCCCTGCTGATTGTACACAGGTCATCCACCGATAGTCCATGAATGTCTGAATGGCCGGTGATCCGTGCAAAGGTTTTTAACTCCTCAGCGGAACAACGCAGATAATTTTCCACCCGTTTTGCGGCGGCGTCAACATGCAGTCTTTCACGGAGCTTTTCATCCTGCGTCGCCACGCCTACCGGACACATGCCGCTGCCGCAGATGCGGTACTGCTGACATGCCGCTGCTACCATAGCGGCAGAAGCCACGGCTACGGCGTCCGCGCCCATGGCGATCGCTTTTGCAAAATCGGAGGATACCCGCAAGCCCCCTGTGATGACCAGATCGATATCGGAACCGACAGAATCCAGATATTTTCTCGCGCGGTAGAGCGCATAGAGTGTCGGCACGCTGGTGGAGTCCCGGATGATGGCGGGGGACGCGCCCGTCGCGCCGCCTCTGCCGTCTATGGTGATGAAGTCGGGTTCCGCGTAGACACAAAATTCCAGATCCTTTTCAATACGCCCTGCGGCAATCTTGATACCAATCGGTCTGCCGTCGCTTAACATCCGCAAATCCGCCACCATGCCCTTTAAGTCGTCGGCACTGTTGATGCGGGGGAATTTCGAGGGACTGATGACGTCCTCCCCGAGCGGTTTGCTGCGGATTTTTGCAATCTCCGGGGTCACCTTGCTGCCCGGCAGATGCCCGCCCATGCCCGGCTTCGTTCCCTGACCGATTTTGATCTCAATGGCGTCTGATGTTTTCAGATTCTCTTCGGTAACGCTGTACAGGTTGGGGACATACTCAAATATGTACTTGTACGCCGCCGCCTTTTCCTCCGGGAGAACGCCGCCTTCCCCGCTGCACATTGCCGTTCCCGCGGCGGCGCTGCCCTTTGCCATTGCGATTTTGGTCTCCCGGGAGAGGGCGCCGAAGGACATATGGGAGATATAGACCGGCATGGAGAGCGTCATCGGCTTTTTCGCGTGCTTTCCAATTACGGTCTGCAGGGACACCTCGTCGTGTTCATTTAAGGGCATTGGATTTAGCTGCGCGCCAAGAATCAGCACGTCGTCCCAGTTGGGCATCTTCATCCGCGTGCCCATTGCCTCAATCGCTGATTTTCCCGTGACAGCCATCTCATGAATCTCTTTCATGTAGCGGTAATCGCTGTCGGTCTTTCTCGTTTCTTTCGGGTAGCTTAAATCCGTCTCCGCAGCGCAGCCGTTTTCCGGTGCAGCGCAGGCTTTGGCAGGTTTTTCAGCCTCCAATGCCTTGAATTTCTCGGGTGGCTGTTTGCAGATGGGACATTCAGTCAATGCAGAAAAGGGTCTGCCCTCCTTTTCTTCGTCGTACTCGTACCCGCATACACTGCATTTGTAGACCATAGTAAATACCTCCTCTATCGTAATCCGTATGGAGAATGCTTCATTTCAGGCATTCTCACACTGGTTTCCTGCATTTACTATAATATTTTTCTGGAGTTTTGTCGAGTATTTGAAGGGTTACATGTTCTTCCGGGGCAGGCGGACGGACGATGGAAAAGAATGCCGGCATTATCTTGCCGGCATCTGAAAGTCTGCAAGCGCACGGTTCAAATAATCGTTGAAAGGTTTCATTGCCTCGAAAATCTCTACCATTTTTGGCAGGAATGTGTCGATATCCAGCAGATCCTGATCGTTTACCGGGTATTCGAGATACCAGCTCTTATATTTCAGGTATTCGGACTGCGGGTGTTCTTTGTCATAGCCTGCGGGCACATTTTTGAGGGCGTTTCCCTGTACCGTAAAATATTTCGTAAAGGTGTCCGCATGGATAATCTGTTCCCACTCGTCGGGATGCTGCACGATATAGTCCCGCACCATGGCGGTGGCGTCCTTGAACATATCGGCGAAAAGCCCGCCGCCTAAAAAAGACTCATTGCCGGGCTTTATCATCAGATAATATCCGACCGGAACCGGCAGCTTTCCCATGGCGCCGATATGGGCGCGGAAGGCGGGATTGTAGGGCGATTTGTCGTGGCTGAAGCGGGTGTCCCGCACCAGTTTAAAGGTAAGGTCTTTCGGTACATTCTGGAGGATGCTGCCGTCTGTTTTTCCGATTGCCAGAATCAGTTCCTGTACCAGCGCTTCAAACTGTGAGTTTGCCTCCTTATATTCTGCCTTGTGTTGATGATACCATTCCCTGGTGTTGTTTTCCTTTAATTCGGATAAGTATTTAAAGATTGGTTCTGTGTTCATGATTTCCTCCGATTTTTTTATGTGTGTTGTTTTTATGCTACGCATTTTTTACGACCGAAAGAGAAGTGGAGTTCAGAAAATTTCTCATAAATTGTCTGGTCTGCTCCGGGGTCGCATAGAGTCTGGCAAACGAAAAATGCTGCGCCAGATCGTCGATCTCTTCCATAGCTTCCTTCACGTCAAGCGTGGTTTGTCTTGCGATCTCCTCTGCCGCAGTGTAGTCCTGATGGGACGGATTGATCCTGTGGTTTTGAATCGCGTAGTTGATCCGATTGGCGCACCGGCATGTCCCCTCTCCGTACTCGCCGCAGTATTCACTCAGGAAATCCGCCATCTTTTGGCGGACACGGGAGAGACGTTTACGGTATGCTTCCGGCGAAATCTCCAGAATTTCCCCGGCTATGTGGCTGTCTGTCCGAAACATGGTTCCAAGCACAAAAATCAGGCGGCTGTCCGTGTCGAGACATTGCAGCATCACATTGGTGCAGGACAGTTTCAGTTCTTCCGCCAGAACAGCCTTTTCCACATTCTGCGTCAGATCCGGCACGTCGTGGATATTACCGTTTTTGATGTCCTCGCCGTAAAACTCAAAACTGAGCGGATGCTGGGCGAACATGTGCTTTTTGTAGTTTTTCAGATGGTTCACCGCAATGCGGAATACCCAAGTGGAAAAGGCGCTTTCCTTTTTGAAGGAAGAAAGGTGGGTGATGACTTTTAACAGGATATCCTGTGTCGCGTCCTCCGCGTCGGCAAAGGCGCCAAGCATACGCAGGGACAGGTTAAAAACCAGATCCTGTACGCTTAAAATAACGGTTTCCAGAGCCTCCCGGTCTCCGGCGGTGGCTTTTTCCACCAAAGTAAATAATGCTTCTGTATTTTTGTCCATGAATTTTACCTCCTATAAAATTAGACAACGCTGCAGAACTTTTGTGACATACTATTTTTCTAATCGTACACCAGATGGCGGATTTTGTATACAAACCGTTGGCTGATTGGAAGAATTTAGGTTTGTCTTTTCCATCCATGACAAAAATTCGTCTGTTAATGACGGAAGAGCTTTAGAAATGTGACTTGCATACCGAAATAAAGTGTAACAGAGAAAAGTAGAGACGCAGTCATATTTCAGACAGAAAGGCGGTTATCGTATATGAATATTTCATGGGATCAGACCAGCAGTATTTTGCGCAGAATGAATACGGCGGGTATGTTAAAGAGCACGCAGGACAGGCTGGAGCGGCAGGAAGAGACACAGAAGCAGGTGGATTTTTATGAGAAGCAGAAGGAAAATCTGAAAAATGTAGCCTGTGGGAGCGTGGAGGAGATTGCCGAAAAGCTGAAAACGTACCAGTCTTATGAGGATCAGATTTCTTCGATTAAGGCGGCCTACAATCAGGAGCAGATGTTCCACATTCTGGATGAGTCCACGGAGCAGGGCGAGAAGATCGCGGAAGCGGTTGACAACATGGAACCTAAGACACCGGAGGAGCGTCTGGAAGAGATGGTCGAGGAAGCGCTTGGCATCGAAGACGGCGGCGAAATCGAGGAGGCTATGGAAGAACTCGAGGAAGTCGTCGAGGAGCTGACTGAGGAATTGACGGAAGAGATGACCGAGGATCTGGCGGAAGCGTTGCCTGAGAACGCAGAGCTTTCCGCGGAAGAGGTTGCGGAGTCAGCTGCCGCGGCAGAGGCGGCGGAGCAGGAAGCAGCGAATGCGGCGGGAATACCCGAGGGATATATGCCGTTTGACGTGAGACTATGATAGCCGCGCTGATTCCGAGGCATGTGAGTAATCGTACTTTGCTTATAGTCTATCGGCTTCTGGCAACTTTTGGCGTACCACGATTCATAAGAAGAAGTCATCTGCGGGAAAACCGTATCCGGCTGGAGCAGGCAGACTGGGATTTCTGGCATGTGCCGGACGACTGTATCGAGAACCAGAGCGAGTGGGAGAACATCCGGTTCGGGGTGGGACGGCATCAAAGCATGGCATATGCCGGCTGTGAGATTATTGCCACGTACAATGCCAGAAAGGCGTTGGGCGCACCGGTGTCAAAAAAGTTTATGGCGGAATTGATTGACGCTTATGAGACGCGGGGCGCGGCGCTCTGGGGTGCATTCGGCACAGCCCCCACAATGATTGCAGCGTATTTTAAGAAGAACGGTTTTAGGGCGGAGACGGCGGACGGGGCGGATGAGAGAGCGGTGGCGGAGATTGCGCGAAACCATAACGTAATGATCGCTACAGCTTATAACGACAAAAATGACATTATGGCACAGATTCACACCGTCTGCATCACCAAAAACCGGGAAGGAAAATTTGTGCTCCACAACGCATATCACAGGGATGAAAAGGGACGGTTTTGCGAGAGCCGTCCCTATGATATGTTGCAGGATGCCGTGGCGCATCTGTCCGGACAGGAGCCGAAACTGATTTATCTGATTGGCATCGGGAGAAAAGGTTTTGACGGGTGTAAGGAAATCATGTAAGCAGAGCAGCTTGTATCAAAAATGGGCAGTGCTTACAATTCCACAACCTTTGTTGCTACCGTCTCCCGAAACCGCATGTCGTGCTCTACAAAGAGAAGCGTCGGCTCATATTCCAATAGCAGCTTCTCGATCTGCATCCGGGAGAAAACGTCGATATAGTTAAGCGGTTCATCCCAGATGTAGAGGTGAGCGGGGGTCAGCAGGCTCGCCGCCAGCAGTACCTTTTTCTTCTGCCCTTCCGAGTAGTCTTCCATGTTTTTCACAAACTGCACCCGTTCAAAGTCAAGCTGCCTTAAGATGGTACAGAACAGGCTCTGGTTCAGATTCCGCTTGTTACAGAAACCGGCAATGTTGCCCGTCAAGCCGGAGGTGTCCTGGCTGACGTAGGAGATCACGAGTCCGGAAGCGGTTTTGCAGACACCTTCCTCTGTGAACGTCATACCAAAATGCTGAAATCCTGCTCTTTCCAGAATTACTTTTATGAGAGTTGATTTTCCGCATCCGTTTTCCCCGTGCAGGGCAACCCGGTCTCCTCTGTGTATTTCAAAGGTAACGTCGATAAAAACGGGATGCGGCGTGTCCGCATACTGCAGGCGGTAGTCCCGGATATGCACCAGCCTGTCTTTGGGATGGGAGAGGGGTGTCAGCCTCAAATCCACCGACTTTTCCAGATCCTGCAAAAGTCCTTCCTTCTCCTCGATCTCCCGGTCAATTCTTTTGGACATCTGGGTGACACGGCTCTGCATCTTTTTTGTTTTTGCGCCGATGTAAGCTCTTGTGGCAATACATCTGTCATGCTCCTTTACGGGATTGAAACCGATTTTTGTGCGTTCGTTTTTGTCGGCCCACTCGGCAGTGCGTCTGGCGGCATTCTTCAATCTCCCGATCTCCTTCAGATGTTTCTCATTCTCCGCGATCACGAACCGATCCTTCCGCTGTTTGTTTTCCCACCAGACGCTGAAATTGCCGCTCTGCACTTCAATGGTCTGCCTGTTTAACACAAGGACATGGTCGATGCAGGCGTCCAGAAGATCTCGGTCATGGGACACGAGAATGAAGCCTTTCTTGGAGGAAAGATAGTTTTTTACGGTCTCTCTGGCATCCTGATCCAGATGGTTCGTCGGCTCGTCGATCAACAGAAAATCATTTTCGCCGGAGAACAGAACGGCAAGCAGAATTTTTGTCTGTTCCCCGAAGCTTAACGTCTCAAAAGGGCGGTAGAGGATCTCCGCGTCCTCGTTTAGCTGTGTCAGCTCACAGATCACCCGCCACTCTGCGCATCCCGATTTTAATTCCTCCAGAAAGGCGGAGGCGGGAAGTTTTTTCTGCACCTCGGTGACGGCATACGGGAAGTAATCAAAGGCGGTGGACGCGCTGATGGAGCCCTCATAAGAATACCCTCCTGTCAGCAGACGCAGGAAAGTCGTTTTGCCCTTCCCGTTTCTGCCGATAAACCCCAGTTTCCAGTCGGTGTCAATGGAAAAGGAAACATTTTCAAAGATGTCGTCAAAGCTTCCTTCGTAGGCAAATGTCAGATTCATAACACTTATTTGTGACATACACATCTCTCCCTTCACAATATCGTCGCAAGACAGCGGCGATTCAGAGAATGCAAGGCATTCTCCTTAAATGATTTACGCTATGGTATTTTCTATAAACCGGCAACAAAAAAAGAACCCTCCGCCGCCGGAAAGTTCTCTCACATGTGTTACCGTCTCTATGGGAAATGTGGCGCAATGAAACACATCTTTATCAGCGCTCACTTTTTGTGAGGCGGCGTGT
>VSNH01000014.1 GCA_009774215.1 Lachnospiraceae bacterium | reverse complement strand
TTCGCAGAATATACAGTTCTGCGAAACAGCAGACGGTCAGGGGCCGTACCCTTCGCGGCATGGAATGTAGCGGATGTGATGACAGACTGCCGGATATGGTGGAGGATATGCAGAAGGACAACCGCATGACGAAGATAGCCTGGCAGTACACGGAAACGCTCCCGCAGGAAACCATGGATTTTCTTAGAGGAATCGCGGAAGATTATGCGAAGGTGAAACACAGCGTTTACGAGCGGTATTCCGGAATTGCGAGCCTCGGGCTTCTGGCCTCCATTTATGACATTATGACCCAAATGCGGCATTGTGGACTGCGGGAGCAGCTTGGCCTGCCTTCTGTATACTACGAACTTGCGGTGCGGGATGCGGTTACGGACATCAAGGGCATGTGGGGGATGTTGAAAAATAAAATACGCACCCTCGTTTCGGCCAATGAAAATCTGAGTGATGAAGACAGACTGTATCTGCGGACGGTTTTACGGCTCGATCCTGTATACGCTGCCATCTTAAACAGAGTAGAGTATCCGATGCCGGAGAAGACGGCGGGACTTGCGATTGACACGAAACGCCTGAATCATCTCCTGCGGAGACTTACCAGAAGATATCTGGTCAAGCCTGCGCCGTCGGGCAGAGCAGACAGCTTCTGCGTATCGCCGGGAGGCTATTCCTACAGGGACGGTGCGCTCTGCCTCGTATCGAGAGTGCCCAGAAAGAGAATACGGCTTCCTCTGAAAGATGACAGGACATGCGACAGACAGCTCCGCATCTGTATCAGACAAAGCGATGCGGCAATTGCGCTTCCGGTCAATAGGAAGATGCGGCGGCATGAGGATTACCAAAATACCATTTTTGTCCATCTCGGATACCGCGATATGTGCACGCTGTCTTCCGGGAACATATATGGGGAAGGACTGGGGGAGCTGGCATCCGCCAAAAGCGAACGGCTGATGGAGAAAAACCGGGAACGGGGCAGAATGCGAAACAGCTACCGAAAGAGTATAGCCGAGGGAGACAGGAAAAAGGCGGCGGACATAGAGGCGAATAACCTTGGCGGCATCAAGTATGACCATCGGAAGAAAAAGGAACAGGCACAGATTGAGTCCTATGTCAACGCCGGAATTAATCGAATGCTGGAAGCGGAAAAGCCTGGCATGATCGTCATTACAAAGCCTGTCACGATCCATAAAAAGACCCACGGGTATAAACCGGCAAACAGGAAACTTTCCGAAAGCCCGCAGGGATATGTCCGCAGGAGACTTTCACAGAAATGCCAGACAAACGGCATTACCCTTGTGGAGATTTCATCCAAAGGGACGGGAAATATCTGCTCCGCTTGTGGAGCAGAAGGGAAACGTCTTGCGGAGGGATTTGTTTGTGTCAGCTGCGGCTTTCGCTCTTCCATTGCGCTAAATGGCGCGAGGCGAATTGAGGCCATTTATAAGGCGTTAGATGTTTCAAAAAGCGCCAGTCAAATACCCCGCCGCAAGCAGCGGGGCATCAAACTTGAAACGCCCCAAGGGGCAGGGTATTAGACCCTCGCGGCAGTCGCCAAATGCTTGCAAGCAATCACTTGGCTCGCTGCCCGCGGGAATAAAAACAGCGAAGATCAAAGGGGCTGATTCATGCAGTTCTGGGAATGAACCCATATTGGGATGTTTACGGACATTCGAATGGAAGGTTTTACCGTATGACGCCGCAGGGCGGACGGATCGCAGAAATGCATGTTGCAAATATATGCTGCGTGAAAGCGCAGCGGGCAGGGATGGCTGTCGCAAGGCAGCGCCCAACGGCATTACCTAAGCTGCCATACGGCGGTTTTCCGATATGCCAGGACCGTGGCCTACACGGAGCGAAGCAGTCTTATATAGCTATAAGACGCAGGCGGAAACGCCCGGCTAATTCTTATGATGATCTTTTGAGAAAATGCACTTTGACAATTTCATACTTTATATCAGATGTCTTTACATTTCGTGGAAAAAATATTAGAATATCGTTATAGGAAACGCGGGAGGTAAAGGGCATGACGAGATATTTTAATACAGAAGGATTGTGCACACCGGAAGAACATTATATGGTGCGATTGGATGACAGGATGGCGCAAATTAAGAGAAAACTGGTGGACAGAAAAAAATACTTTGTCATCAATAGGGGCAGACAGTACGGGAAGACTACCACCCTGCGGGCTTTGGCTGCGTATTTGGCGGAAGATTATTTTGTATTTTCTCTGGATTTTCAGAGAATGCCGGATGAAAAATTTACGAGTGGCAATACATTTTCCCTTGCTTTCGTAAATATGCTGCGTGATGCTCTTGAGCAATGTGAGGATGAAGAGGCGCAGAAGCTGTATGGTATGGCGTCGGATTTTATCGCACAGAATCCTCAAATAGAGATGGACGAGATGTTTAAGCTCCTGAGCTGTATGTGTCGGAAAAGTACGCGACCGATTGTGCTTATGATTGACGAGGTGGACAGTGCGGGAAATAATCAAGTGTTTGTTCAGTTTTTGGCACTGTTGAGAGGCTCGTATCTGGATCGGGATCAGACGCCGACGTTCCATTCCGTTATTCTTGCGGGGGTATATGATATTAAAAATCTGAAATTGAAAATCCGTCCGGAATCCGAACACCAATATAACAGTCCTTGGAATATCGCGGCAAGCTTTGAGGTGGAGATGAGTTTTTCAGTTGCGCAGATTGCACAGATGATAAGCGAATACGAAGCCGATTATCATACAGGAATGGATATTCAGCAGATTGCGGAGGAAATTTATGCGTACACTTCCGGTTATCCGGTATTCGTATCGACGCTCTGTAAGTATATGGATGAAAACTTGCCGGGTGAGGACGGATTTGCGGATTTGCAGGCTTCATGGACAAAGGAAGGGATTGAACAGGCCGTCAAAAAAATTTTGGACGAGAGCACGCCGCTTTTTGAGAGTATGGTGCGACAGTTGGATATCTATAAAGAGCTGGAGACTTTGATTGAGGGCATTTTGTATCAGGGCAGGCGTATTCCTTTCAATAGAGATGAAAAGGCGATTAATATCGGTGTCGTGTTTGGATTTCTGAAAAACAGGGGAGGACAAGTGGCGGTAGCCAATCGTATTTTTGAGATGCGCCTTTTAAACCTGTTTGTGACAAGAGAAGCAATTCACAGCGAGATCTATGCCAAAGGCGAAGTCGACAGAAACCAATTTGTACGGAATGGCAGACTTGACATGGATGCAGTGATGCGGAAGTTTGCAGAACATTTCACAGATATCTGGAGTAGAAACGACGAGAATTTTGTGGAGAAGTACGGGCGGAAGTTTTTCCTGCTGTATTTAAAGCCGATTATCAACGGCACGGGAAATTATTATATTGAGGCCGAAACACGAGATTTGCGGCGCACGGACGTCATAGTAGATTACCTCGGCGAGCAGTTCATAGTCGAATTAAAGATCTGGCACGGCGATGAATACAACGAGCGCGGCGAACAGCAGCTTGTGGATTATCTGAATTATTATCACAAGAATAAAGGCTATATGCTGAGTTTTAACTTTAACCAAAAGAAAGAAGTCGGTGTAAAGACGATCACAGTCGGGGATAAGATTGTGGTGGAAGCGGTAGTGTAAGTATTTCCGGACACGCCTGTTTCACAGGGTAATAAAGAAGCAGAGAAATCTGATATAAAGTATGGAATTGTCATCATTGGGACAAGACATATTTTATGTCAGATTTTTTTCGTTGAGCCGTGCCGTCTCAGGCAAAGGCAGGAAGTGGCTGCTTGCAGACATATTTCCAGTTTTGCCTGAGATGATAGGGCGAAAGCCCGAAGCGAGATGGAGCGGAGCGGAATCGAGCTTGCACGGCGGAATGAAATTTGCTTGCAGAAAGGAAGGCGGAAGCGGTGGAACGATACAGGAAAAAGGATATGCTGCAGACAGTGGATACCCTGCTTCGTGCCAACGATGCCATTTTAAAGACTGTCCGTTCCAATCCGCAGGGAGCTGCAGAGGCTTTGGTTCAGTGTCAGGAGTCCGCGATTGCTCTTGGCACGTACATAGATACACTTGACGAAAAATATACGTCGCTCGTTCACGTTCTCGAGGATTACTGTGAAAACATTTACCAGATGAGTGAGAATTTGTCGGATGAAAACCTTTGCCGGAAAGTGTCAAAAAAGATTCAGAAGCAGTTGACAGGTTTGCAAAACAGCATCAAATACGATCTGCCGGAGGACAGGAAGGAAGTTGTGTTTCTCCCTTATAAGGCGTCTATGTGGGATTCTTTGGAGAGCGTCTGGAAGGCGGCGGACGCTGATGAGAATACGGATGCCTATGTGATTCCGATTCCCTATTTTGATAAGAACCCGGATGGAACTTTTAGAGAAGAACACTACGAGGGGGATCAGTATCCGGCGTATGTGCCGGTTACCCGGTATGACGAGTACGATCTGAAAACGCGCAGACCCGATGTGATTTATATTCACAATCCATATGATGAATGCAACCATGTGACCAGCGTACATCCCTATTTCTATTCCAAAAATCTGAGAAATTTTACAGATAAATTGGTATATATTCCGTACTTTATTCTGGGAGAAATTGGGCCGGATAATCAGCCCGCCATCGACGGCATGAAGCATTTCTGCTTTATGCCGGGAACGATCTATGCCGATCAGGTGATCGTGCAGTCGGAAAATATGCGGCAGATTTATATCAACGAGTATATCAAGGCGGCAAAGGAAATGGGGCTGTCCGGGGAGCATGTGGACAGGAAGTCCCTGGAGAAGAAGTTTCTGGGGACGGGCTCGCCGAAGATTGACAAGGTGTTAAATACCAGGAAAGAAGATTTGGAGATTCCGGCGGAGTGGCTGAGGGTGATTGAAAAGCCGGACGGGAGCTGGAAGAAGATTGTCTTTTATAATACGAGTGTGAGTGCGCTATTGCAGCACAGTGAGAAGATGCTGCGGAAGATGGAGTCTGTGTTTGAGATTTTTAAGGAAAACAGGGATGAGGTTGCGCTGCTGTGGAGACCGCACCCGCTGATACAGGCGACGATTGAGAGTATGAGACCGCAGCTGTGGGAAGGGTATCAGGAGATTCGGGATCGGTATGTTGCGGAGGGGTGGGGTATTTATGATGATACGGCGGATTTGGATCGGGCGGTGGTTTTGAGTGATGCTTATTATGGGGATGGGAGTAGTGTTTTACTGTTGTGCAGAAAAGCTGGGATTCCTGTAATGATACAATGTGTAAATATTCTTTATAACAGAAAATGTGAAATAGATTATTTATGGTCCTATAATTTTTATATTGAAAATGAAAATATTTGGTTTGTGCCATTTTGGTATAACCGCTTATGCAAATTTGATCTTAAGAAAGGGAAAATCAGTTTTGATAAAAAAATATTGTGTCCCAATGAAATTGAAGGCCTATATAGTAATCTATTCAAAGTAGAAAATAGCATTATTTTAGTTCCTGAAAATGCAAATGAAATATGTATTTATGATTTGGAGGAGGAGCGGTTTACTGCCATTTCACTATCAGAAAGAAGACAATCAAATGATAAATTTAACGTGAGCGTAAGATATGGGAATGTTATCTATATGTTTCCAGGGCGTTATTCGGTGATTTGCAAAGTAGATATATCGAATAAAGAGGTAACATATTTGTCTGACGAGTTTATTGATCAGCAGTGTCATAATAATTGCGATCTATTTAGATGGTCACATTATGTAAAAGGAAATATGGTTTATCTGTTAAAAAACGGATCAAATTGTATCTTTAAATTTGACATGTCTGCAGAAAAAAGTGAGTTGATACCTATTGGGGACGCCGATGAAAATTATCAAACAATAAATGGAGATGAAAATGGAAACCTATATCTTTCAAACCTATATGGAAATGTTGTCATGTACAATGAGAACACCAAAAAGTTGAAAAAGAAAGAATACGATAATTTGGATAATATAGGGAATAGGCAGGGGGGCTTTATCAGTAGTGAGATATATGGAGATCAGATATTTTATTTTCCAAAGTGTGAAGGAAAGTGTAGAACTTTCAATATTATAAATGAAGACTGGGAAGAAGTTCCAATGCTGGAACAGTTGATAGAAAAGGGAGAAACAGATGAAAAGGGATATACAAACAGATTTTCGCAAATATGGAAAGATCAAAAAGCATTATATGGATTCAATATAGAAGAACGTTATTTTTTTCAAATGGATTTATGCGATCACAGTGTAAAAAAAATTTTTATTAACTACCAATTAAATAAAAAAGATTTACAGGAGCTGTTTGAAGATTATGAAGCAGCAAAATACGGAGCGCAACTGGAATCAACTTCTTTATATTTCAATTTAGAGGCATATATAGAAATGATAATAGACAAAAGTCATTGCAAGGAAGCAAATTTCAGAGAACTTGTAGGTATGAAAATATATAGAGATACGATAATTAGACAAGATAAGAGGGAGAATCATTAAATGAATTTTCAATATCGCAGTTTTGAAAAGGAATTGGAGAAAGGCAAGAAGGAACTAAAAAAAGCGTGGGAAAAGGAAGACATATACAAAACTATATGTTATTTGCGATATTTAACATGCTTTTATTATACCATCAATTATAGGTTAACAGACAATGAGCTGGAAATGATTACTGCAGATGCCAGTTTGAAATTATTAGGCGAGACTAAATTGCAGCAGATAAATCAAAATAAGGTTATATTTTATGATGGTTTTGCACTGGCGGCAAGAGGGCTGGCTGGTATCTATGTAAAAGCATTATGTGATCTGGGATTTGAAGTAACATGGATCATGTATAAATGGGCTCCTGATTACAATGAAATTCATAAAAAATTTTCAACAAGGAATGTTGATTTTATAAAAATCACTTCAAACAATATCCTTGATCGGATGAGGGAATTAAGAGATATCGTCCAAAATATTTCACCCAAATGTATCTTTATTTATACGACACCAGACGATGTAGGTGGAATAGGAACATTTTCAACGATAAATGGTAGAACAATACGATTTTTGGTTGATTTGACTGATCATGCATTTTGGTTAGGAAAATGTGCTACCGATTACGTAATAGGTTTTCGTAATGTAGGTTATAATGCCGCAGTAACATACAGAATATTTGATAAGGATAAAGTATTGCTGTTACCGTATTATCCAGAGAAAAGAGAAGAATACAGTTTTGAAGGGATGCCTTTTGATTATAAAAAACATGAATTTGTTTTCTCAGGGGGAAGCCCTTATAAAATTGAGGGAAGTACGCTGTATGAAGATTTGGTGTGCTATATTTTGAATAAAAATCAAGATATGTATTTTGTCTTCGCGGGAAACGGAAATAATGAGATATTAGAACGTTTGAAAAAAAAGTACCCCAAAAGATTTTTTCAAATTGATGAGCGAAAAGATTTAGATCAGGTTATGAAACTTGCAAAATTTTATTTATCTACATATCCGATGTTTGGGGCACTGATGGCGCAGTACGCTATTACAAACAAATGTATCCCTGTTTCTTTATGTAATATGGATACTCCTCTTGCGAATCCGGCGACACTGGTATTGCATCCTGAAAAAGCAAATTTTATTTCGGATTCTGTTGATGAGATTTGTAAATTTATTGATTATATTATGAGTGATGAAGAATATTATCAATCGGTTAAGAACGATTTGGATGATCAGGTGATTTCAGAAAACGATTTTAAGGAAGTGTTAGAGTCTATTATATTACATCAAGATTCAAAATATAAGGGGCATTTAGAAGATACAGATATACAGTCATTTCTTGACATTTATAAGAAAAGGGCATCAAAAGATCTCTATGTAAAAACGATAGGCAATTCAAGAAATAGGTGGGTATATCGAAGACATCCGCTAATATGGTTAAAACGAAAATTAGGGTTACTGTGATAGAGAGCACAAAGGGTATTGGGAAAGAGATAAGGGATCACTTATTATGATACATATTATGCAAAACCGATTGGATAGAGGATTTTATAGATTTCAAGATGAATATGAGAAGAAAATATTAGAAATTATGAGATCCGGATGGTATGTATTGGGACCAGAGGTAGAAGCATTTGAAAAGGAATTTGCAGCGTTTGTCGGAGCAGATGATTGTGTGGGTGTCGCCAGTGGTTTGGATGCATTATGTCTTGCATTTCGTGCGCTTAAAATAGGTCCCGGGGATGAGGTAATAGTACAAGGTAATACTTATATAGCAAGTGTAATGGGGATTAGTATCAATGGTGCTACACCTATTTTTGTAGAGCCGGATGAGTATTATAATTTGGAGGTCGAAAAAATTGAGGGAAAAATCACAGAAAGAACGAAAGCCATTTTAGTTGTGCATTTATATGGACAGGCATCCAATATGCCGCCCATAATGAAGATTGCACAAAAGTATGGATTAAAAGTTGTAGAAGATTGCGCACAATCGCATGGTGCATGCTTTCAGGGGAAAATGACAGGTTCTTTTGGAGATGTTGGATGTTTTTCATTCTATCCGTCTAAAAATCTTGGTGCATTCGGAGATGCCGGAGCAATCGTATCTAATGATGATAAAATATGTGCCAATGTCAGGATGCTTCGCAATTATGGAAGTGAAAAGCGTTACTATAACAAAGTTGTAGGAGTAAATTCAAGATTAGATGAAATACAAGCCGGACTTCTTCGGGTAAAGCTTTCTCATTTGCGAGAGCTGGAAGCGGAAAGGGAACGGCAGTGTAACAGATATTTAGAAGATATTCATAATGATAAAATTGAAGTTCCACATGTCAGAGAAGGAGCAACACATGTATGGCATCAATTTGTAATACGTTGCAAAGAGAGACATGCATTGATGAAATGGTTGGAGGAAGAAAAAATTGGTGTGATAATTCATTATCCTGTGCCCCCGCATTTATCAGAAGCGTATCAGTATTTGGGATATAAACGAGGGGATTTGCCGATTACGGAAGAATATGCGGAGGAGGTTTTGTCTTTGCCACTATATAATGGTATGACAATGGAGGAGCAATCCAAGGTAATTAATGCAATCAATCTGTTTTAGTGAAATATAAAAGAATGGGGAATTGTTAATTATGGAAGGTGTACATATACATAATATGAACTTAGTAAGGATGCTGGATTTTCAACAAAAGGGTGATGAACGGGGACAACTTGTAGTGGCAGAAGGAGGCGGAAAAGATATTCCCTTTGAGATAAAAAGAGTTTTCTATATTTATGGCTCGGATTCAGATGTAGTTCGTGGATGCCATGCCAATAGAAAAACTGAGTTTGTAATGATAAATGTTGCCGGCTCGAGCAAAATTAGGGTGAAAGACGGAGAGGGAAACGAAGCTATATATTTTTTGAACAGGCCGCATACGGGAATCTATCTACCGACCATGGTATGGAAAGAAATGTATGATTTTAGCGCAGATTCTGTCCTGCTTGTTATTGCCAGTGAACATTATGATCCGAATGAGTATATCAGGGAGTACTTCATTTTTGAAAAAGAAATCCGAATGGAGAAATAGAAGATGTTGATTGTAGTAGCAGGAAAAAACAATATTGCGGTAAATATTACGCAATATTTGTTAGATAACTGTGATGAAAGATATCAGCTTGGAGTTGTATGTAACAGAACAGAAACGGGGAAAGATGCATGGCAGAAATCCCTGCGCGCGTTTGCTCAAAAGAATCATGTGCGGGAATATGAATTAAAAGAAATCTATTCTGTTAAAGATTTACTTTTTTTGTCATTAGAGTTTGATCGCCTTTTAAGACCAGACAAATTTTTGAGCAATCGTCTGTTCAATATTCATTTCTCTTTGTTGCCTAAGTATAGGGGAATGTATACATCGGCGCTTCCGATTTTGCATGGAGAGCATGAAACGGGAGTAACGTTACATAGGATAGACAGCGGTATTGATACAGGGGAAATTATTGCCCAGAGAGAAATTCAAATTAACAGGGAAGATACAGCCCGTGATTTATATCTTAAATATATATATTACGGAACAGAACTGGTAAAAGAATATTTGGAAGTATTGATGAACGGAACAGAAAGAAGTGTTCCCCAAAATGAATCAGAAGCGACATATTATTCTAAAGATGCGATTGATTATGCGGACATACGAATTGACTTAGACAGGAAAGCATATGAAATCCAGAACCAGATCCGCGCGTTTGTTTTTAGAGAATATCAACTGCCTAAAGTATGTAAAAGTTACATAATTGACACCAGAATAACGCAGCAACGTTCGGCGAAAGGGGCAGGAAAGATTTTATACGAGAATGAGTGTGCAATGATCGTTTCTTCTCAGGATTACAATATTATTTTATATAAAGATCAGTTTGATGAATTGGCGGAATGCTGCAAAAAGGGAGATATCAGTAGGATTAAGGAAATAGGAATTGCAGATAAATCCATCTTCCAAAGAGACGGAGAGGGAAATAATTTATTGATTATTGCAGCAAAAAATAACCATATAGAGATTGTAGAGTATTTGTTGCTGTGTGGTGTGGACATAGACGAAGAAAATTATGTCGGAGAGAGCGCTCTTGATTATGCAGATAAAGTTTATCATGACACGGGAGATTCGCGTATGCAGGAATTATTATGTGATTTGGGTGCAAAGAGAGGGAAAAATAAAGTGATGAGAAACAAACGGAGAAGGGTGCATGAATTTAATAACATAGAATTTATTGGGGGCTGAATACAGCTAATCCTGATATTATTCAAAATGCCTGCCCTATATATGAGGAGGTGGCATAAATGAATAATAGAGAAATGAAGCAAATCGATGCAAGTGCCAAAATAGCAGAAACAGCGATTATTCATGATAATGTTAAAATTGAGGCGGGTGTTATTATACATGATTATGTTGTTATATATCCAAACACGGTTATCAGTAGGGGCTGTGAGATATATGATCATTGTGTTTTTGGAAAACTGCCCACCTCACTGGGTGTTACGTCAAGGAAGTTAAAACCGGAATATGAGAAACTGTACATAGGAGAAAATTGTATTTTATGCCCAGGGATGATACTTTATACGGGCAGTACAATCGGCAATAATAATCTCTTGGGAGATTTTTTGCTCAATAAGGGAAGAATGCAACATTGGAAGCGGTTGTATTATCGGCAGAAATGTGTGTGTTAATTATAATACATATATTGGAAACGGTACAAAGATTATGGATAATGCTAGTATTACGGGCAATATGAAGATAGGGAATCATGTTTTTATTAGTATGCAGGTAGTGACGAGCAATGACAATACAATGGGACGGCGTGATTATGATGAAAAGCATGTAAAGGGCCCGACGATTGGAAATTATGTAACGGTTGGTGCAGCCGCTAATATTCTACCGGGAGTCAATATAGGAGAAAATGCAATGGTGGGCGCTGGAGCTGTTGTGACGAAAGATGTCCCGTCAAATAAAGTGGTAATGGGAATGCCGGCAAGGGTAGTAAGAGATGTGGCGGAAAACCAATAATTTGAAATTTATAGAAGTGTTGAGGAAATTTTATGGATAGAATTCTGCACCGTGCTCGTGAAAATAATAAAATTATAATATTTGGCGCAGGTATGATGGGAGATTTAGTATACAAGCTTCTTAAAGTCGTGGGGTGCAAAAAGCAGTCTGTCTTGTTTATTGATAATAATGTAAAGATGTACAGAAAAAGGAGAAGGGGAATTAAAATATGTTCTCCGGATCAGGGAATACGGAAATGGCCGGAGGCCATATTTATTATTGCAAATATAAATCATGGAGGTGAAATGAAAAAGCAACTGCTAATGAATGGAATTTCTGAAGAAAGCATAATAGTCTGCAACGACGAATGTTTGTTGAGACAGGAAATTCAAAAAAGGGCAGTGATGGTGTATGAGGATAAAAAATTTATTTATGATGTGCCGCGCGAAAAGACGCTAAATAATAAATATAATATGCTGAAAGCGAGAATAAAAGCTTTTGGTTATTTGATATTAATGAATCAACATCATTCGGACAATAAAATGGAAAAGAAATATGATGTGTCTGTATGTGCTATTTTTAAAAATGAAGGACCATATTTAAAAGAATGGATAGAGTATCATAAAATTGTCGGAATACAGCATTTCTATATGTACAATAATAATTCGAACGATGATTATTTGGCAATCCTACAGCCATATATTGAGGCAGGGGATGTAACATTTTTAAATTGGCCTTATGAACAGGGACAAATGTCAGCGTACAGAGACTGCGTAAAAAATTTTCGAGATGAGAGTAAATGGATCGGTTTTATTGATATTGACGAGTTTATTGTACCGATTGACTATGATAATTTATATGATTTTTTGAAGAAATTTGAAAAAAATAGGGGAAGCGTCATAATATATTGGAAATTTTTTGGCAGTGCCGGAAAGTGGGAGAGGGATATAACGGGACTTGTTACGGAAGATTTTTTGGTGAGTTGGAGGAAACATAGTAATATTGGAAAGTGCTTTTATAACACGGCATATGACTTTATTCCGAATAATCCTTTGAATGTTGTGATGCATCATAAAATGTGGACAGGTTATAAAGGAAAGGTGGTTCCACCTGTAAATTGTTTTGGGAAGGTTTGCGTTGATGATCTGAATATTGCGGCGGGGGATCATTTTCCTATTCAGATCAATCATTATTTTACAAAATCTGTTTGTGAATACGATATTAAAAAATCGAAGGGGGATGTCTTTTTTAAGAAAAATCCTCATGATGAGATGTATTTTATGAAACATGACATGAAATGCGGCGCAATAGATATGAGTATTTACAAATATATGATTTTACTAAAAAGAAATATGTCAAAAAGATAAGAGGAGGAAAGACAAAAGTGCAAAAAAAAGAAAATATATTATTTGGCGCTGGTGAGTATGGGAAGAAAGTTTTAAGGCAAGTAGGAGCGGAGAAATTTAAGTATATTATCGATAACGATGCGCAGAAACAGGGAAGCTTTTTGGAAGGTATTGAAATTATATCTTTTAATAAATACCTCGAGATTGCAGATGGTTATCAGGTATGGATCGGAGGTAATGGAATTAACAGACATGAAATGGAACGGCAATTAAAAGACAATAAAATAAGAGATTATAGATTTTGTTGGTTCCCGTTCTGTGATCATGAAGAACTTGTAGAAAACGCGTATGCGGGTCGGGCTGATAAAACGGAAGATGAGTGGAATAATGCCGTAAAAAACAGCGATGTGCAAAAGAGCATAGATGAATATGTGAATATTATCAAAAAGGATGTGCCGTTATTCACCAGCATTGAGATAGAGACGATTAACCGATGCAATGGAATCTGTTCATTCTGCCCAGTCAATAAGTTGAATGATAAAAGAGAAAAAAAGATAATGGAAATAGGCTTGTTTAAAAATATAATAGCGCAATTAGAGGAATTGAATTTTTCGGGAAGAGTGGCGCTGTTTTCTAATAATGAGCCGTTGTTGGATGAAAGAATTGTTGAATTAAATCAATATGCCAGAGAACATTTACCGAATGCACGTATCCATATGTTCAGTAATGGAACATTGTTTACAATACAGAAATTCATTGATCTGATTCCGAGTTTAGATGAATTAATTCTGGATAATTATAGTGAAGAATTACAGCTTATCAGACCTTGCAAAGAGATTAAAGAATATGTTGAAGCACATCCAGAGTTGAAGAAAAAGGTCGTGATTATAATGAGAAAGCCAAATGAAATTTTGACTTCCAGAGGTGGAGATGCGCCGAATCGAAAGAAGATGATATCGTATGAAAATGCTACATGTGCTCTGCCATTTCAGCAGTTTGTGGTGCGGCCGGATGGAAAAGTATCTTTGTGCTGCAACGATCCGAGCGGAAAATGTACGATGGGGGATCTGACACATGAAACAATATTAGATGTATGGTATGGATCACAATACAATCATGTAAGAGAATGTATAGCACAAGGACGCGCAAGGTGGGAGCACTGCAGATTTTGCGATACTTTCATGGCGTTTTAAGCCTAAAAGGGAAATATGAAAATGATCAATCAAAGTTTTGAAGAAATGTGTGCCACAAAGTTTAATAGAATGTTAGCAAATGTAAACGGCAGGAATATCTATATCTGGGGTGCCGGAAACGGCGGAGCCATACTTGAAAAGGTGTTGTGTGACCATCACGTTTTGATTGCTGGATTTATTGATAGGCGGGCCGAAGAAATGGAGGAATATCTTGGTTATCCAGTAAAGCTTCCAAAAGCAGTGGCTCCGGGGAAGGATTACATTATCGTTGCAGTTATCAGATATGACAGCGGAATATCGGATGAACTGAAGCAGATGGATTATACAGTGAAGGATTGCTTTTATGTGTCGGAAAATACGGCCTGTCATACTGAGGATATTATGTACAGAGGATGCAGGGTAGGGAGATATACATACGGATATCGGGAATTATTAGAGTATTATCCCATTGCAGAGTCAATTGGGCGGTATTGTTCCATTAACGGAACTGCAAAAATTTGGAACAACCATTCATTAGACTGTATAACGACGAGCCCGTTTCTGGATAATGCAGGCTTTTATGCTTGGGAACAACATGACATACGGCAGGCGTATATAAAAAAATACGGAAGACATAAAAATAATGCGCTCTTTGAAAATAGCGAATTAAGGGATAACAGACCGGTGGTTATTGGAAATGATGTTTGGATCGGGGCAAATGTCAGTATCCTTCCGGGGGTATATATCGGGGATGGAGCTGTGATCGCTGCTGGCGCGGTAGTGACGAAGGATGTGGAACCGTATGCAATTGTGGGAGGTGTTCCGGCTAAGGTAATTCGGTATCGGTTTAGTCCAAAGGAGATATATATACTTTTGAAAATCAAATGGTGGGACTGGTCAGTTGAAGAGGTGGAAAGGAATATTGAATTGCTGTATGATCCGGTCAAATTTATAGCAGCTTTTTTGGACGTATAGCAGGAGTGTGGGATAAGAATAATTATGAGTGGAAACATTTCCGAATAGCAGGAGGAGATATCAGTTGAAAAAAGGGATTAGGACATTAACTTTTTACTTGCCGCAGTTTCACAGAGTTGCAGAAAATGATGAGTGGTGGGGAGAAGGATTTACAGAATGGACTGCACTTCGCAAAGCAGAGCCTTTGTATGAAGGACATAAACAACCGATAAGACCACTTAATAATAATTATTATAATTTATTAGAGAAAAGTACTATGGAGTGGCAGTCGTCATTGATGAAAAAATATGGGATCGATGGACAATGTTTTTATCACTATTACTTTAAAGATGGACGAAAAATCTTAGAAAAACCGGCGGAAAATCTTTTGCAGTGGAAAGAAATCGATATGCCGTTTTGCTTCTGCTGGGCAAATGGAAGATGGGCAAGGACATGGAGCAATCTTGAGGGAAATTCGTGGGCGGATAAATTTGAAAACAAATCAAAATCAACTGACTGTGGCGTTTTGATCGAACAAAACTATGGGAGAGAAGAAGAGTGGAAAGCACACTTTGAATATTTGCTGCCTTTTTTTTCTGATGACCGTTATATAAAAATAAATGGTTCACCTGTTTTTTTGTTTTACCACCCGGATACAATCCCTTGCCTGCCGCAGATGATAGATTATTGGAACAAATTGGCACAGGAAAACCAGTTGCAGACTTTTTATTTTATTGGAATGCACAGCTATAAAAATCTGCACGGATTAGATGCTTTAGTATTGCAGGCACCACATATGGTTTGGAAATTAGAACCGGCAATAGATGGCATACATTTCATTGATTATGACTTGTTATGGGAAAACATTTGCAGGAAATCCTTGATTAATGGCAATAAGACTTATTACTGTGGAGTCCCGAATCTGGATGATACGCCAAGGCGGGGGAGACATGATGGAGTTTTGTTTAAAAATTTTTCCATTGATTCCTTTTATAAAGGGATGTGTGAAATTTATAAGAAGAGTTTAAAGGTAAACAATGAATTCGTGTTTATTAATTCCTGGAATGAGTGGGGAGAGGGCATGCAGTTGGAACCGGATGAAGAATACGGATACGGGAAATTAGATGCTGTCCTCAGAGCACAAAAAGATGTTTTGGAAACAGATGATGGTTTCATTTCCACGGATAACCGGGAAGTAAGTGAAGGATATGCAGAAAACAACGCAATAAATAGTTATTTTGCAACGGCACAATGCTTTGACCGATGGATGGAACTGCGCGAAAGAAACATACGCGTATCCGATTATTTAAAACGGTATGATATAACACAGGTTGCCGTCTATGGATATGGCATGTTGGGAAAGCACTTAATCGGGGAATTAGAGGAACAGAACATCAAAATAGCTTATATTATTGACAGAGATTATAGAAAACAGTCATTGAGATATGAAATAAGAAACCCGCAGGATAATCTGCCACAGGTTGATGCAATTATAGTGACTGTTGTGGATGAATTTGACAATATTTACCAGAGCTTAAAAAGCAGAGTAAACAGCCAATTTTTTTCGCTATTTGAAATCGTGAGTGAATTATAATTACGGGCATGTACTTTAAATGGGGAACCGGGAGATGGGAAAATGAAACTTTTAGTTTGGGGAACAGGCGGCATTGCCAAGCAATTTATAGAAAACGGATATGCAGGTGAAATTATTGGATTTATTGAAACAAAGAAATCAAAAAATTCTTTTATGGATAAGATTGTTTACCAAAGTGATGAGCTGCCTTCTCCTAAACAATATGATTACATTATTGTGGCAAATAAAAGCGTGGATGCCGTTTATAAAGTTTGTCAGGAAGAAGAGATTAATCTGAAAAAATGTGTCTTCCTGTTTCCCGTAAAAATGGCATGTGGGAATACAAACAGGGAGGAAATAAGGGATATTTTAGGGGAGAAAAATTATACCAATTATTGCGCGGAGTTGGGTGAATATCAAGGGACTTTTTTTGAGCAGGATATGGAGACATATCAGAAGCTTAATAAAAGAAAAAATTTTGATATACAGCAAGAATATCTTTGGCCAATCGTTTCCGATAAGTATGCAGATGCAGGGACGATCGAAAACTATTTCTGGCAGGATTTGTGGGCGGCGAAATTGATAGGCGAATCCGGAGCAAGAGAACATTTTGATATCGGCTCCAGAATCGATGGTTTTGTTTCGCATCTGCTGGCTATGGGAATTGATGTCACCATGATAGATGTGCGTGATTTTCCCAAACATGTAGAAGGTCTTCATACAATTATTGATGATGCAACTACATTGAGGCAGGTTGCGGACGGGAGTATCGGAAGTATTTCAGCTTTGTGTTCCTTAGAGCATTTCGGATTGGGAAGATATGGGGATGATGTGGATCCTGAAGGGTGCTTTAAGTGCTTTGCAAATATACAGAAAAAGATGAAGAAAGGCGGGCATCTGTATATTTCGTTACCTGTCGGAAAAGAACGGGTAGAGTTTAACGCGCATAGGATTTTTTATCCGGCAACGGTGGTGGATGCTTTTGGTGAGATGGAGTTAATTGAATTTTCTTGTGCAACTGAAACAGAGATTGAGCATAACGTCAGCATACATAAATATGATAGTGATATGCATAACGGGAATTATAGATTTGGGCTGTTTCATTTCAGAAAAACAGAATAGGAGACCGTGATGCAAAAGGACATTTATATTTGGGGAGCCGGAAAATACGGGGACATGGCATATATCTATTATAAGGATGACTGTAATATTCTGGGCTATATTGATAGTATGCCGGAGAAGTGCGGAGCTATAAAAAACGCTCTCCCGATATATGCGCCTGATGTATTAAAAAATAAGTCGGCGACAGTGGTGATTGCAGTCAAAGACTATGAAGGTATTGAGAAACAGATTCGACAGGAGTATGGAGTTCACAGTATTTTCTACTTTTCCTGTGTGGAGAAAACAGCTTATGACTCAGCGGATGTTCGACATTGCAATGAAGAGTTGGAAAAGGATTCTGTAATCATACATTTTAGTGGCGGATTGGGAAATCAAATGTTCCAATACGCCTTAATGAAAAATTATTTGCTAAAAAAGGATAATGTTTATGCGGATGTGTCGCACTATCAGACGGCGGAAGGCGGCATATTTCAGCTTACAGAGGTGTTTCGAAGCATTCGGATGAAAACTTGTGGTGCGGGGCAAAAGTACCGATTGGCAAGGAGATATTTGGATGGTGATATTGAGGGAAAATTTACGATAGACAGCAAAATTAAATATGAAATTGATAAGTTCGGTTTGGATGTGGAAACTGGATTTATAAAAGGTCTGCATCAAAATTATTATTTTCCTTCTTTGATTAGAAACGAGCTTCTACAGGATTTTCAATTTGATCTGACGGTTGACAAGCATTTGCTGGAATTATGTGAGAACATGCGAGCTAGGGATAACATAGTGGCAGTACATGTCAGGCGAGGTGATTATTTATCGGATAAGTATTTGTATACATTAGGTGATGTATGTACGGAAGCGTATTATAACAAAGCAATGGACTACATGGAACAGAGGTTGGGGAACTGTCAGTTTTATTTTTTCTCTGATGATATTGAGTGGGTAGAAGAACATTATCGGAAAAGCAATGCCCTATACATAGAAAGTAACATGTTTGAAAGATACCAAAATTGGTTTGATATGTGCCTAATGAGTTTTTGCAGTCATCATATTATAGCAAACAGTACATACAGTTGGTGGGGAGCATGGCTAAATCCACGGGAAAAGATAGTAATAGCACCTAAGACATGGGCAAGATCAAAGAATTTTGCAGATATATGTCCTGTAGAGTGGATAAGAATGTGACGAGACGGAGGTTGGTTGTGAAGAACTATTATGGAAAAAGGGTTGTGATTTATGGGCTCGGATATGAATATGAAAAGCAGAAAAGCTTTATAAAGAGCGAATTTGATGTTGTGGGATATAGCGACAGGAAGGAATATGAGATTCCCCTATATGTCAGGCCGATAGATATAGCCGGAATATCTTTTGACTATATATATGTGACGAGTCATAAGCTTTTTGCAGAAATAAAAAGGGATATTTTAAATGTGTTGAAAGGAAAGATATGTGAGGGTCAAATTATCTCTTTTGATGATGTATGGGGAGATTTCAGGCATATCAGACATGAATGGGTTGCGGAAAAGCTCGAAAAAATTGAGGCGGGAAAAATACTGCTTGATGCCGGGGCAGGCGAACAGCAGTATGCGCCATTTTGCAGACACTTAAAATATATCGCACAGGATTTTGGGAAATATGACCCGGCGGAATGTAGAAAGGGGATTTCAGAGGAACTTAAGTGGGATACCTCAAAAGTCAATATTGTATGTGATATTATCGATATGCCATTGGAAAACAATTCTGTGGATGCGGTTTTATGTACGGAGGTATTTGAACACTTAAGAGATCCTGTACCTGCGGTGAAAGAAATTGCGAGGGTTTTAAAGCCGGGAGGAGAATTGATCCTGACTGCTCCGTTTTGTTCTCTGACACACATGGCGCCGTATTATTTTGCAAACGGTTTCAGTGAATTTTGGTACAGGGAGCATTTGGAGGCGTATGGATTTGAAATATGCGAGCTGACACCAGACGGCGATTATTTTAAATATATGGCGCAGGAATTATTTAGGACAGTTGAGATGGCTGAACAATGTTGTAATACGCATTTTGATGAGGAACAGGTTGGCATCTTGTCTAAGGCGGTAAAAATTATGACCGAGTTGTCGGAGGCAGATTCTGTTTCAGCAGAAACACTTTGTTTTGGACATTTGATTGAAGCATATAAAAGATAGCATCGGGGAGGACACATATAGATGGCTGGAATTTGTGGTTTTTATCATAAAGACAATGTAAAGGCGGAATGCCTTAAAGCGATGAGCATGACACTGCAGCATCGTGGGCCGGATGGATATAAAGAAGAGTATGTACAGACTGCGGCAGGTAGTCTGGGGATTGCCTATAATAAACTTAATATTCAGGATTCTATACAGGAAAGTGTGCAGCCATTATGGTCGGAAGAGCAGAGAATCTTGCTGGCATATGACGGTTCTATATATAATGTTGATGCATTAAAAAAGGAATTGCCTGGCTTCTCGTGGAGAGGGAAGGGTATTGCAGAGGTGCTGACAGCGGCATATTTGAAATGGGGAATCGATTTTTTGAATCACATAGACGGTATGTTTGCAATGGTGATTTTTGACCGTCAAGATAATACATTGTATCTCTGCCGGGATCATATGGGGAAAAAGCCGCTGTATTATCATTATGATGTCAGACAAAATATTGTTTTTGGATCAGAGATACAGGCCATTTTGACGTTCCCTCAGATAAAAAAGGAAGTAAATATCAATATACTACCCTCGTTTCTTTATCATTGGTATTTTCAAGAACCAGACACGGCATTTAAAGATATATATAAGATCAAAAAGGGACACTACATAAAAATACAAAACGGGGCGTTGTCGGAACACGCATATTGGACAATAGGACAGGCATACACAGAAGGTCAGAAGAAATTAGTGACAGATTATGATGAAGCGAAATATGAATTGAATTTGCTGCTGAAGGAAGCTGTCAGAAAAAGAATGGAAGGTACAGATAAGACAGGGGCGTTTTTGAGCGGTGGTTATGATTCTTCCATGGTGTGCGCATTGATGCAGGAAAATTCTATTCAAAAAATACGGACATACTGTATGGGGTTTGAAGATTCAGCGTTCGACGAACGTGGGTATGCGGAGCGTGTCGCGAATCACTTGGGTACAGAGCATAGGAACCTATGTATCAGTGACAGGGAAATGCTGGATACTCTGGAACGTTCCGTGAAGAATAATGCGCTTCCCATTGCTGACTATGCTGTAATTCCGACAATTGTAATGGCATCCGAGGCAAAAAAAGATAACGATATTATTTTGACAGGGGTTGGCGGGGACGAACTCTTTATGGGCGGGCTTAGTATTTATGCAGCGTTGGATGAAGCGCAGAAACATGCGCTGACAGGGAAGATTATCTATTATAGTAGAAAAGTTCCTCTGCTTAAGAATATAAAAGCTTTGAATAATCTTCCTTTTAACCTCAGGCTTGTTGCAATGGATCAAAACAAGAAGGCGGCGACACAGATTGGTGCCTGTGATATGTTTGATACAATTAGGAGAATGCTCGTTCAACCTATTGCAAACAGTAGCTTCTATTTTGAAATAGAAGACAGATACCCGGAAAAGAATTATGGCGCAAGAAGAAGCCTTGTGGATTTGGACTCTTATACGGTAGAGCTGGAACTCTTAAAAGAGGATAGTGCTACTATGCGCGCGGGAATTGAACGACGTTGTCCCATTTATGACAAAAAGGTTATGGAATATGTATTTAGAATGCCGTATCAGTTTAAGATGCAAGGAGATGGTGGAAAGCGTATTCTTCGGGATGTTTTGTATGAATATGTGCCAAGAGAGTTGGTAGACAGACCAAAATCCGGTTTTAATATTCCGGCGGAACGATTGTTAAATACATACTTAAAAGACGAGCTTTTGGAACTGAGCAGTCCGGCGTATCTTCGCAGACAGGGACTGTTTCATCCGGAACATGCGTCGGAAATTGTTCGCGATTATTTGAAGCCTGAAAATGAAAGAAAAATGAAGGGCCATTTTGGTATTATGTGGACATTTTTTATTTATCAGAAATGGTATCGCGAGTGGATGAGCGGAGCAGAAAATTGATTATGGAAAATTTGGTTATTTATGGTGCCGGAGAACGGGGGAGAAATCTAATATCGCTTATGGATTCCTGCAATTGGAAGATTGGCGGGGTAGTGGATAGCAAACGGGAGTGCTGGGGTACATATATCGGCAGTCATCAAATAGAATCGCCCGATGTCTTAAGGGATATGGATGAGGCAACGGTATGTATCACGCCAATGTTTCATACAGAGAGTATCAGAAGCAGTATAGAAGATATTTTAAAGGGAAAAGTCCAAGAGATATCATATAGCAAGTTAATTCAGCAAATATATGCTGCAACAGATTTCTCCGATTTATTCGGTAATGCACCTGTATATGGGAAGAAAAATTCTGTTATTTTTGCATGTCTGGGGGGAATGGTGCTTGGCGGCGTTCAGGAATGGACAAAAGACATCTGCATGAAGTTTCTGGAGGAAAAAAATGAATATACATATATTTTATCTCCGGGAAATAGCGATAATATGAGCGCTGTGTTAGAAAATCATATGTTATATGCAGATATTGACACAAGAAACATGAACAGTGTAGACAACATAAGAAAGATAATTATGTGTTTAAAAAAATGTTTGCCATGCGTTCTTGTGACAAGTTATCCATATGAAGTCTTTGCAGGGAAGATTGTGAAAGAAGCGTATCCGGATAAAATCAAAATTATTTCGGGCATTAGAAATGCAACGGAAAATACTTATCAGGAATACATAGATTTTCGGGAATGTGTAGATGCGTATGTATGTGTCAGTTCAGACATTACGAGGGAAATGATAAAACGGGGAATTGAGGAGAAACGGGTACATACCATGATATGTCCGGTCAATTGCCCTCAAAATCTTACACGATTATATACAACTGAAAGAACAAAGCCGATTAGATTGGGATATGCCGGCAGAATTGTTGTTTCTCAGAAACGCATGGATTTGATGGAAAAGCTGATAGAGTCTTTGGAGAAGCGAAAAGTAAACTATTATTTTGAACTTGCCGGAGAAGGTGATTATGGGGATAAGATGCAGGAATTTATTGTCAGCAGACATTTACAGGAGAAGGTTAGGTTGGTAGGTGTCTTGGATAAGCAGGGAATAGGCAGCTTCTGGAGAGACAAGGATATTTGTGTTAATATAGCGGACTTCGAGGGAAGGTCGCGTTCCATCGCGGAGGCGATGGCAAATGGTGCAGTGCCGGTCGTGACCAATACTTCCGGTGTAAATGATGATATTTGTGACGGGGAAAACGGTTATATTGTTTCGATAGGAGATTATGAGGCGATAGCGGACAGAATAGAAACTCTCGAACAAAATAGAATTTTACTGTCGGATAAGGGAACGAAGGCTCATATGGAGCTGAAAGAAAAATGCAGTATGGACAAGCACTATCAATTTTGGAGGGAACTGATACGCTATGAAATGGGTGAATAAAGGAGAAGAACTGGGGGTATATCAGCTACAACAGCCGGAGTCGGAAAAATTTTATGTATTTGGCGCAGGAGACATCGGGCGCGGTTTGTATGTAACCTTATCTCATTTTCAGATGTTTGCCGGATTTATTGATAATAATGTGCAAAAGCAAGACAATGGCTTTTGTGGGCAGCCGGTATATTCCTACCGATGGTATTTGGAAAATGGAAAAGGTGGGACTCTGGTTATTGCTGCGAATGAGGCAAATGAAGCGGAGATAAGCAGACAACTTCAGGAAAATAATTGTAAATATTATCTGTCTGGGATTTTCCTACATAAGATACTGCCTTTGCTGCTGTTCCGAAAGAGGGAGCTTTTATTTATGAATTTGGCGCAAATCTGTGTGACAGAGAGGTGTACATTAAGCTGTGCAAAATGTGCACACGGTTGTTGGGCGGTAAGCAAAAATGCGGAAGATATGAAATTAGAAGAAGTATATGTGTCAGCCGATACTCTTTTTTCAAAGATTGATTATATTCACGAATTTGTTTTGATTGGCGGAGAACCTTTGCTGTATCGGCATTTGAAAGAGGCGGTGGAATATATTGGGGAAAAATACCGGGATAAGATGGGTACCTTCAGTATTACGACAAATGGAACGGTTACGCCAGACCTGGCTCTGCTGGATTGCTGTAAGAGGCATAAGGTATTTTTCAGAATATCTAATTATGTGAAAGCAGTTCCAGCTTTGCAGGGACAGTATGATAAGCTGGATAAGATACTTTCGGAGGCGGGCGTTGGTTATTATCTTGGGAAAGCGGAAGAAATATGGTGGGACTATGGTTTTTCAGATACATTGCAGGAGGAAAGTGCAGAGCAGCTGATACAGAAGTTTGATCAATGTATGACGCCTTGCAGGGAAATGAGAAACGGAAAGCTTTACTATTGTGTGATGGCGAGAACTGTGTCGGATAATTTGGGATATCATATCGGAGAAGACGATTTTTTGGATTTGGAATCTTTGCCGGAGGGTGATTTGGGAAGGCGTATCCTGCTGGAATACAATTTGGGATATTCTGAAAAGGGGTTTCTGGAAATGTGTGCAAAATGCCGTGGAAAGGATTGCCGGAATTATCCTGTTGCGGCAGCAGAACAATTGAGGTGATAGTGACATGATCAGCGTAATTGTGCCAATCTATAATACATCAGAGTATTTAGAACAGTGTATCGGGAGTATTTTAAATCAGACCTATAGGAATTTGGAAGTTATACTTGTGGATGATGGCTCTTCGTATCTTTGCGGTAAAGCCTGCGACGAATACGCGGTGACAGACTGCCGTGTGAAAGTGATCCATAAGGAAAACGGTGGACTTGTCTCAGCAAGGAAGGCCGGGCTTGAAGCGGCAACAGGAGAATTTGTGGGTTATGTTGACAGCGATGACTGGATAGAACCTGACTATTACGAAAAGATGGTATTGGCACAGGAAAAAACAGGTGCGGAAATGGTTTTGGCAGGTCACTTGCATGATATAGGGGAGGATAGCAGAAAGGTAAAGGATAACTTCCCGACAGGGGTATATACAAGGGAGCTGCTTCTTCCGACGTTACTTTACTCAGGGCGTTTTTTTGAATACGGCATTCAGCCGCATATGGTTACAAAGTTATTTAAAAGAGAAATTCTTAGGAAGACGCAGATGTGCGTTGATGATCGTATCGTTATTGGAGAAGATGCGGCAGTTGTCTACCCCAGTGTGTTGGAGGCGGAAAAGATAGTCGTTTTGGATGTTTGTGCGTATCATTATGTACAACATCCGAACAGCATGACTAAAAAGGAACGAGAAGATAAAGAAGATATATACGGATTGCTTTTCGAACATTTGGAGAAAGCATTCAAAAACAAAAATGTATGGGAAATCCTGGAATCGCAGCTGCAACAATATAAAAAATACTTGCTGTTTATGAATCAGATAGCGTTGTTTGATGAGGACATATTGGTTCCTTATGGCGGGATACGACCGGGGAGCAGGGTGATTATTTATGGTGCGGGTGTATTGGGACAAAAAATGTATAGATATTTAGTACAAAAACGGGAAATTGATATTGTGCTGTGGGTGGATAAAAAGTATAAATCGTACCAGGAAACGGGATTTGAGGTGTTCGCGCCGGACGAAATAGGAGTGGCGGTGGATTACGATTTTATTCTAATTGCAAACACAGTACAGAGTATAGCAGAATCGATTAGGAAGTATTTAGTGCATATGGGGATAGACAATAGGAAAATATTGTGGTTTTCAGAAGAGTTTAGAAAGGCTTAGGAAATTTCTTATGAACCTTGCAATCTACGGCGCCCAGGGCTACGCCCTCGCCGTGTACGAAGCAATCACAACTTTATACCCGAAGCGGGAGATCTCCTGCTTCCTCGTGACAAAGATGGACGGCAACGCCCCTGTCCTCGGCGGCATCCCCGTGCGGGAACTGTCCGCCTACGCACAGGGGCTTTCTGTGGAGGAAAAGCGGGAGACGGAAGTCCTCATTGCCACCCCGGAACAGGTGCAGCCCGATATCGAGGAGACACTGGAAAACTATGGATTCCGTCATCACAGGCGGCTCACCTTTGCCCGCCACGCGGAACTGATGAAGCTGTTCCATGCGAGGCTTGGGAGGTTCCTGCCTCTCTCCGCGCTGCCGGTAGGGTGCCGTATGCCTTTTATCAGAATGTACATGGCAAAATCCCACGTGGACAGGCCCTTAAGGGACAGCGGCAGTCTGCCGGATTATGTGTTTCCGATCCAGGCGGGGGCGGCTTGCTGCGATGGGCGGGTGGCCGACCTTACGGACAACACCGGAGAGCATATCTCGGACAGAAACGGAAATTACTGCGAGCTGACGGCGCTTTACTGGATATGGAAGAACAAAATGGACACAGGCGGTTCTGCGGACGGTGAGGAGGGACAGTATTACGGGCTGTGCCAGTACCGGCGGGGGTTCGATCTTGCGGAGGACGATCTTTTGCGGCTTTCGGACAATGACGTGGATGTGGTGCTGCCATACCCGCTCCCCTATGAGCCGGACATCCATGCCCACCACGAAAGGTACATAAAGGAAGCGGACTGGCAGGCATTGCTTCGGGCGCTTTCTGAATTACAGCCTGAGTACGCGGCGGATTTCCCTGAAATACTTTCGCAGCGGTATCTGTATAATTACAATGTGATTCTCGCGAAGAAGAGGGTGCTGCGGGATTACTGTGCGTGGCTGTTCCCGATTCTGATGCGGACGGAGGAGCTGAGCGCCCCGAAGGGGAGTGAGAGGAGCGACAGGTATCTGGGATATATGGGGGAGACACTGGAGACGCTCTATTTTATGAAGAATGTGGGGCGGCTGAATGTGGTGCATGGGGCGTGCAGACTGCGGACATAAAACGTTATTCCGTTCAAAATCATCGTTGACTTTTCCAAATAATTTCTATACAATAAACCCATCAGAGAAATTCTAACAGAGGTGCATTCCGCACGTTCAGGACAGTTTCTGTCGGATTTTTCTATTATACTGACAACAGAAGATACGGCAGGAACTGAGACGTGCCCCTTTTGAATGCATATGGCGCTTGGACAGATCAAGAGGCGGATGCTATCATGCAATGCAGGGAGCATTTACATATTTTTGCCGCAATGCTAAAATAATTTTAACATAGGCTGGGGAAGAAACAACGGAGGTAACGGTATGAAACGCAGATTCAACGTGACAGGTTCCTGCACTCCACAGAGACATTACATGGTAAGGCTTGATGACAGGCTGAAAAAGATTAAGCAAAATTTTGTTGATTACGGCAGCTATTTTGTCATCAACAGAGGGCGTCAGTACGGCAAGACGACAACACTGAAAGCGCTGGAGGACTATTTGTCCGAAGAATACATTGTTGTTTCTCTTGATTTTCAGATGCTTGGAACCGAGGACTTCGCGGATGAGGCAAGGTTTTCGTCTGCTTTTCTGGATGTGTTCATCAGGGAGTGTGAACTTGGCAGCATTGACGGCGCGGATGAACTGTTAAAACCGTTAAGAGAGCTTGCCCGGGGAAACGGATATGGTTTAAAGGTGATGTTTATGACTCTCAGCGGCGTTTGCGGAAACAGCAGAAAGCCGATTGTACTGATGATTGATGAGGTAGACAGCGCGTCAAACAATCAGGTGTTTATTGAGTTTCTGGCACAGTTGCGGAGCTATTATTTAAAGCGAGATAAGACTCCGATCTTCCATTCGGTAATCCTTGCGGGCGTATATGATATCAAAAATTTGAAGCTGAAGCTTCGCCCGGATTCGGAGCATCAGTATAACAGCCCATGGAATGTGGCCGCGAAATTTAATATTGACATGAGCTTTTCGGTGAAACAGATATCGTCCATGCTGGCGGAATATGAGGAGGATCAGCATACGGGTATGGATATCCCTGCGATAGCGGATGAAATTTATCAGTATACTTCGGGATATCCGGTGCTCGTTTCCGCCATATGCAAATGTATCGATGAGGAGCTTCCCGAGGATGATGCGTTTGGAGATGTGGCGTCCGCGTGGACCAAGGACGGCGTGGCGAAGGCGGTAGAAATGATACTGAAAGAAAGCTCGCCGCTGTTTGAAAGTCTTGTCAAGCAGCTCGATATTTATAAAGAACTTCGAGATATGATAGAAGACATCATATACCGCGGGAGAAAAATAACGTTCAGCCCTGAGCAAAAATCCATAAATCTTGGGCTTATGTTTGGGTATTTGAAAGAGGAAAACGGTCATGTGACAATAGCCAACAGGATGTTTGAAATGTGTCTGCTCAATCTGTTTATGGCGGAGGAATCGAGAGGCGATGTCTACGCCCGGGGCGGCAGCGACAGGATTGGTTTTATCAGAGACGGAATGCTCGACATGGAGCTTGTCCTCAAAAAATTTGTGGAATATTTTACGGAAATCTGCGGGGATAAGGATGAGAGATTCATCGAAAAACAGGGGCGGAAGATTTTCCTTATTTATTTAAAACCGATCATAAACGGCACGGGAAATTATTACATCGAGGCCGAGACGCGGGATGAGAGGCGGACGGACGTCATTGTGGATTATAAGGGTGAGCAGTTTATTTTAGAGTTAAAAATCTGGCACGGGAACGAGTACAATGAGAGGGGAGAAAAGCAGCTTACCGAGTATCTTGACTATTACCATAAAGACAAGGGCTATATGCTGAGCTTCAATTTCAATAAGAACAAGGAAATTGGAGTAAAGAGAATAGAAGCAGGCGACAAGACAATCGTGGAGGGTGTTGTGTGAGCAGCGCGAAAGCGGCATTCTCCGCAGCGATTTGAGATGCCGATATTGTATACAAGGAAAGAGAGTGTGAAATGGGAGCAGAGTTAAATGCGGTGGCGATCATCACCGCCCGGGGCGGCAGCAAGCGCATTCCGGGGAAAAATATCAGGGAGTTTATGGGGAAACCAATGCTGGTATACGGCATCGAAGCGGCGCTGCAATCGGGCATATTTCGTGAAATCATGGTCTCTACCGACGATGAGGAGATTGCGCGGATTGCGCGGGATGCGGGAGCGGCGGTTCCTTTTATGAGAAGCGAGGAGACATCGGGGGACTTTGCCACCACGGACGATGTGCTGATGGAAGTGCTTCGTAACTTTGAGGAGCGGGGTGAGACGTTTGACTATATGGCGTGCATTTATCCGACGGCCCCTTTTGTGACAGCGGAAAAGCTGAGAGAGGCAATGGAACTTCTGGTGGAGCAGGGGGCTTCCGGGGTGATGCCGGTGGTGCGCTACTCGTTTCCGCCCCAGCGTGGCATGGCGATCCGAGAGGGAAAACTTGTGTACTGCTATCCGGAAAACGCCATGAAGCGTTCGCAGGATTTGGAGCCGGTGTACCATGACAGCGGGCAGTTTTACTGTTATCATGTGAAGCGCTATCTGGCGGCCAAGGGCGATCTGCCGGACGGCTATCTGCCCATTATCGTGCCGGAGACGGAGGTGCAGGATATTGACAATCCGTCCGATCTGGCGCTGGCGGAGATGAAATTCCGGATGATGCGGGAAAATCGTGAGCGGTGAGAGAAATGCATTGCGGCAAGCGGATGTGCATTTTGTGAGTGATGACATGCGCTGTAGGCAGGGCGTGGTTGAAAAATATAGATATATTTGGGAAGGAATAGAGACGCCTGATTGGCGGGGAGAGAAAATGAAACAAGATAAAATAAAAATCGGCAGCCACATGATTGGGGAGGGAGAGCCGACCTACATCGTGGCGGAGATGTCGGCCAATCATCTGCAGGACTACGACAGGGCGGAAGCGATCATACGGGCTGCGAAAGAGGCGGGCGCGGATGCGGTGAAGCTGCAGACCTACACGGCGGACACCATTACGATGGACTGCGATAATGAATACTTTCGGATCACGCAGGGAACGATCTGGGACGGCATGACCTGTTATGAATTATTTCAGGAAGCGCATACGCCGTGGGAATGGCAGCCGAAGCTTATGAAGCTGGCCAATGATTTGGGAATGGATTGTTTTTCCTCACCCTTTGATTTCACGGCGGTGGATTTTATGGAGGAGATGAACATGCCGGCCTACAAGATCGCTTCTCCTGAAATTTGGGATATTCCCCTGATTCGTAAGATCGCAAGACTGGGAAAGCCTGTCATCATGGCTACGGGACTTGCCTACCTGGAGGATATTGAGAGGGCGGTGAAAACGTGCAGGGAGGAAGGAAATGAGCAGATCATACTTCTGAAATGCACGGCTACTTATCCAACGCCCTACGAGGACATGAATGTCAGGGTGATTCCCCATATGGCGGAGACGTTTGATTGTCTGACGGGGCTTTCCGACCACAGTATGGGTTCCGCGGTGGCGGTTGCCTCAGTGGCGCTCGGTGCGCGGATGGTGGAGAAGCACTTTACGCTCTCAAGGGCGGACGGCGGGCCTGACGGAGCCTTTTCCATGGAGCCTGCGGAGTTTAAGCAGATGGTGGACGAAATCCGTATTGTAGAGAAAGCGCTCGGCAGGGTGACTTACAAATTGACGGAAAAGCAGGAGAGAAGCCGGGAGGAGGGACGCTCCCTCTTTATTACGGAAGATATCAAAAAGGGAGAGACTTTCACGGAAAAAAATCTGCGTTCTATCCGTCCGGCGTTCGGTATGGCTCCGATGTATTATGAGGAGGTGCTGGGCAAAAAGGCGCGCTGTGATATTTCCCGGGGGACGCCGATGGACTGGAAGTTTGTGGAGTAAATGCCGATTAATGAGGCTGGGAAAGACGATGGGGATCAGCTGTCAGGCGGGGACGGATTTATGCGGGAAAATATTGGACTTATGCCGGTAGATTATGGTGTGGGTGCGTTTGGGTGGAGAAAAGCGAAGTGGAAGAAAAGCAGAAAAAAATGATGATTTTAGGCGCGAGTGCGCTGCAGGTTCCGGCAATAAAAGAAGCGAAAGAGCTGGGTTATCAGATTATTCTGGTGGATTATGACGAGAATGCGGTGGGTTTTGCGCTGGCGGATGTAAAGCTTGTGGTGAGTACGTTAGATCAGGACGAGGTTTACCGGCAGGCGCTCATTTACCGACCCGACGTGGTGATGACTTCCACCAGCGACGGCCCCGTGCGGACGGCGGCTTACGTCAACGAAAAGCTGGGAAAGCGGCCGGATCTGTCCTATGAGAACGCGCTCTGCGCCACCATAAAAAGTAAAATGAGAGACCGTTTAAAGGAATGCGGGGTGCCGATACCGGAATACTATGCGGCTGCGGATTACGAGGCGTTTTCCGAGGCGGTGGACAAGCTGGAAGGGGATTGCATCGTGAAGCCGGCGGACAATGCGGGGAGCCGTGGCGTGGTGCATATGGATTATAAAGTGCATCAGGGGGAGCAGCTGGAGTATGAGACGCTTGCACGCAAAGAGAGTGCGGAAAGAATGGCGGCATATTATAGGGCGATATACCACTACAGCAGGGGAAATGCCCGAAATGGCACGGTTATGGTGGAGGAATACATGCACGGCCCGGAGGTCAGCGTGGAAATTATGGTGATAGAGGGCGAACCGCATATCCTCACGATTACGGACAAGTTTATCACGCCGCCGCCCTATTTTGTGGAGCTGGCACACTGTGAGCCGAGCAGGCTGGATGAGGAAACGCAGGAGCGGATACGGAAAGTGGCGGTGCAGGCGGTCAGGGCCATCGGTATTGAAAATGCGCCCGCCCATGTGGAGATCAAGGTGACGGAGGATGGGCCGAAGATTGTGGAGTTGGCAGCAAGACTGGGCGGCGATTTTATTACTTCGCGGCTTGTGCCGCTCTCGACGGGTATCGATATGGTGGGCGCTTCGGTGCTTTTGGCGACAGGGGAAGTGCCAGACCTTACCCCGAAGTGGAAGCGCGGTGCGGCAATCCATTTTATTTCCGTGAGCAACGAGCCAAGCGGCGGCGAAGCCGACATTTGGCGAGTGCCGCGAGAGCCAGAAGCCCCGCAGCTTGCGGAGGGGATGCTGGCTTCCGTGAGCAACGAGCCAAGCGGCGGCGAAGCCGACATTTGGCGAGTGCCGCGAGAGCCAGAAGCCCCGCAGCTTGCGGAGGGGATGCTGGCTTCCGTGAGCAACGAGCCGGGCGGCGGCGAAGCTGGCATTTGTCGAGCGCCGCGAGTGTCTGAAGCCCCGCAGCTTGCGGAGGGGATGCTGGCTTCCGTGGACAGCAGACCGGGCGGCGAAGACAGTGAGACAGCGTCAAGCGGGCAGCAGGCGGCGGCGCAGGCGGGCGTGATTACCCGGATCACCGTGCCGGACGCTCTTTACGGACTGGAGGGTGTGGAGGAGATCATCCTCTACAAAAAGCCAGGCGACCGTGTGAAGGGGACGCGATCGAGCAATGACAGGCTGGGGCATGTGATCACCACGGGGGAGACGCCGGAACAGGCGATGGAGCTGGGGAAACGGGTGATGGCGCAGATATGTGTGGAAATCGGGAAGCCATCCGAGTGACGGATACGCGCGGCCGGTCACGAACGAAGGTGACATTGATCAATGCTTTTGTATGAGGGGCCGATCATGGTAATCTATGTGGGAGAATGATGTTTGGAAACGGAAATGATGTTGTAGACAGGAAATGCCAATGAAAGATAGGATTTACGTCTGCCACACATACTATCACGTGTATGTGGCATGTTTGAAGGAACTGAATTTGGAACAGGAAAAACGGGGGAACGCCACCCTTGTTATGAGCACTATGTCCAACGATTTCGGGGATTTGAAGGAGCGGGCTTTAGGTTGCGGGCTCTTCGAGGCGGTGTACATGTTCGAGGAAAAGGAGGACATCAATTTCCCGGAGATTATGAAATATCATGTGGACAGGGGAAATCTCTTCCTAAATTTATTGGCCCGCATCCGTTACACGAAACTTCTGGGGAAGGCGCAGGAACCTTATGTGCCGGTGGATTTTAAAGAATATAAAGATATTTATGTGTTCTGTGACTCCGACCCGATCGGCTACTATTTAAGCTATAAGAAAATACAGTATCATGCGCTGGAGGACGGGCTGGACTGTATCAGCACTTACGATACCGCCCGCTACGACAACAGGGGGCACTTTAAATTGAAAGCGTTTCTCGCTTCCCTGAATCTCATTTTTATTCAGAACGGATGGGGAAAATATTGCCTGGATATGGAGGTCAATGACATTTCCGTCCTGCCTTACCCCTGCCCCAAATATATTGAAAAATCCAGACAGGAGCTGGCGGACGCGCTCACGAAGGAGGACAAGGCGCTTCTGGTGCGGCTGTTTATCGCTAATATAAGGGAAATAGAGGAGAAACTTGCTGCGGGCAGGGACAACGTTCTTCTTTTGACAGAGCCGCTGTGCGAGCTTCCCGTGCGGGAAAGGATTTTCAGAGAGTGCATTGACTTATATGGTCAAATAGACGGGACGAACTCAGTGATTTTAATTAAGCCGCACCCGAGAGACCTTTTGGACTATGAAGATAAATTTTCGGAGTATATTGTGCTCGATCGAAAATTTCCGATGGAAGTGTTGAATTTTATTGAAGGATTGATTTTCCGCCGGGTAATTTCCGTCTTTACGGTGGTGCGAAACATCCGCTTTGCGGAGGAGATCGTCTATCTGGGCGAAGATTTTATGGACAAGTACGAAGACCCGAAGCTGCATCGGCAGAATGAGGAAATTTAGTGTGTCATTTACCTATTGCATATACTTTTTCGAAGTCCGGCCCGATTCATGCGCAGTACCGATGCGGCGCACAGAGAAAGAAGAACGGAATGGCGGGTAAATTTGCGCAGCGTGTACACTTGTGGTATACTCGGTATCAGTTTAGGCAAAAAAAGGAAACACATTATGCTGAAAATCTTGAAAAAAATGAATGTCCTGCTGGACGGAAAGCAGAAGCGCGCCATGATCGCGCTTATCATTATGATGCTGATCGGCGGCGTGTTGGAAAGTTTGGGCGTTTCCATGCTGGTGCCCATTGTGACCGTGGTGATGGATCCGGAGGCGGTTTCTGAGAGCGGCTTACTCTCTTCGGTTTACGAGATGCTGGGGATGGAGAGCAACGCGCAGTTTGCCATGGTTCTGCTGCTCTCCTTTGTGGGGATGACGGTGATAAAAAATATCTATCTTTTCTTTCAGCAGAAGGCGCAGCTTAAGTTTGTTTACACGAATCAGTTTGCAACGTCCAGGCGCATGATGATCAATTTTATGCAGCGGCCCTACGAATATTACTTAAATGCGGACACGTCTGTTATTCAACGGAACATCACGTCCGACGTGAACAATATGTACGGCCTGATTTTAAGCTGTCTGCAGCTTTTCAGCGAGTGCATTGTTTTTGTCTGTCTGGTGGTGGCGCTTTTCCTTTATTCTGACGCCATGATGATTGTGACGGTGGCGGCGCTTATGGTGGCGCTTCTGTTTGTGATTAAAAAGGTGTTAAAGCCCATCATGATTAAAGCCGGGCAGGATAATCAGGACTATTACAGCGGGCTTTACAAATGGATCGAGCAGTCGGTGATGGGCATCAAGGAGATCAAGATCGGCTGCAAGGAAAATTATTTTATCAACGAGTATGCAAAATGCGGGGCGGGCTACGTCAGCTCCGTTCAGAAATATAATCTGTTTAACGCGACGCCAAGGCTCTTGATTGAGACGGTATGTATAGCCGGTATGGTAGGGTATTTTGTCATGTCGATCGGGCAGGGAACGCAGATGAAAGAGCTTCTGCCACAGCTCTCGGCCTTGGCGGCGGCGGCCATGCGCCTGCTTCCCAGCGTGAACCGCATCAATAATTATCAAACGTCAATCTCCTATTTTGAGCCTTTCTTTATGGGGGTCAGCGATAACCTGCAGGAAGAGATTCACGACGGCAGCGTGACCTATGACGCGGAAGTCTATAAGCAAAGACAGAGCGTGGAAAAACTGCCGTTGGAGAAATGGATTCGTCTGGAGAATATCACTTATAAATATCCAAACACGGAGACATATATTTTTGACCATGCGGATATGGAGATACCGATTGGATCTTCCGTGGGCATTGTGGGGGTTACAGGCGCGGGAAAAACGACGATTGTGGATATTCTGCTGGGGCTTTTACAGATGGAGAGCGGGCGGATTTTGGCGGACGGTGTGGACGTCAGCGGGCATTACGCCGCCTGGCTGAAAAATATCGGCTATATCCCGCAGACCATCTTTATGATAGATGATTCCATTCGCAAGAATGTGGCCTTTGGCGTGCCGGAGGAGGAAATCGACGACGAGAAGGTCTGGCGCGCGCTGAAGGAGGCGGCGCTGGATGATTTCGTAAAGAGCCTGCCCGACGGTGTGGAGACAGGCATCGGTGAGCGGGGCATCCGCATTTCCGGCGGGCAAAGACAGCGGATCAGCATTGCGAGGGCGCTCTACGAAGACCCGGAAGTGCTTGTGTTGGACGAGGCGACTTCCGCGCTTGACAATGAGACGGAGGCGGCGATTATGGATTCCATCAACAGGCTGCACGGTAGGAAGACGCTTGTGATCATCGCCCACAGACTGCAGACCATTGAGAAATGTGATATGGTGTACCGCGTACAGGCGGGGGCCATTACGCGCGAGAGGTAAAATAAAGGGAAGGTTGGGAGAAATTATCTTCGGGGAAATTTCCCGTGAAAGATAAAGGAAAGCGAAGGCCGTGAAGGACAGAGAGAAGCGGCAGATGAGAGGGAAAAAAGCATGATTAAAAAAATGTGGGATTTTGGCTGGGGGATGTATAAGAAGCACGAGGAGGGAATCAACTATCTGATTTTCGGATTTCTCGCCTTTGTGCTGAATTATATTCTGTATTTTATCTTTGCGGATACCATTGTCATGCATTATATGGCGGCCACGGTACTGTCATGGGTGTTGACGGTGGTGTTTGCCTACTGGACGAACAGGACTTTTGTGTTCAAGAGCCAGAATAAGGGGACGGCATCCTTGGTGCGGGAGTTTCTCTCCTTCATCGGTGCGAGGGTGGCGACGGAGGTGCTGGAGATTGTATTGATGTATGTGATGGTTACGCTGCTTTCGATTAATGACAAAATCTCCAAGCTGGTGTGCCAGACGATTGTGATTCTGGCAAACTATGTGCTCAGTAAAATCTGGATATTCAAGGATACATCAAAAACGGCGGATTGATATGCCGATTTGTTTTGGCATGTTGTGATCGTTAAGAAATGACGTGTATTTACAGGAAATAAGATGAGCTGTGGCAGACAAACAGGGAAAGCGATTGCGGGAAGAAATGGCAGGGCGCATGGGAGCAGGAAGTAAGAGGCAGGCGAATTTTGAATTGCTGCGCATTGTGGCGATGTTTATGATTATATCCCTTCACTATCTGGTGAAGGGCTGGGTGGCCACGCCGTTTCCCTTTGCTGTAAAAGAAAATCCGGTCGCCGTTTTTGCGTGGCTGGTCGAGGCTTTTTGTATTGTGGCAGTAAATTGCTATGTGCTGATCAGCGGCTATTTTCTTGTGGAATCTGCGTGGAAACCGAAGAGGGTGCGCTCCTTGCTTGCACAGGTTCTTTTTTATTCCCTGTTGATTCCGATAGCGCTTCTTTTGGCAGGCACGGTTTCCTTGGGAGATATGGATCTCTATAACTGGATCGGTTTTATATTCCCTTTTGGGACGGAGCATTACTGGTTTGCGACGGCTTATCTTATCATGTATTTGTTTGCACCGATTCTGGCTGCCGGTATCAAAATGATGAAAAAGCGGGATTTACAGCTTTTTCTGGCGCTGCTGCTTGCGTTTTTTTCGCTGGAAAAGACGATTCTTCCCGTGTATCTGGCGACAGATCGGTACGGCTATGATTTTGGTTGGTTTTTGTGCCTGTTTGTGGCGGCGGGGTATATCAGACTGTATGGTATATCATGGCTGGAAAAGCAGTCCCATGCGGTGGGAGGCTATGGGCTCTCCTGCCTGCTGATATGGCTGCTTGCGATGGCTTCCAACACACTTGGCGGCGAAATTGAGACGTTGATCCACTACGCGAATATGCTTTACGCATACAACCATCTGTTGTGCGTTGCGGGTGCAGTTTCGCTCTTTTATGTGTTCAAAAACCTGCGCATAAGGGAAGGGCGCTTGGCGGGTACGGTGAGAAAGCTCGCGCCTTATACGTTTGGCGTGTATCTTTTGCACGAGCATATTTTGGTGCGGTACGAGTGGATGAAGTGGCTGGGTGTGGAGAAGGTACAGGAAAGCCTTCTCTTTGTGCCCCATCTGCTTTTGTGCGCGCTGGCTGTGTATGCGGTTGGGACGGCGGTTGATTTCGTGCGGGCGTGGGTGTTTGCGCGGGTGGCGGCTGTGGTCAGAAGAAGGCCATAGTAATTTTACGGATTATGGAATATAGTGGAAGGGCGGGACAGCTTTTGTACGGATGCGAAACATAATCGGTAGAATGCTCTGAGAGCAGGGAAAGTTGTGGAAATCTATCGGATGCGTGTTGTGGAAAGAAAAGGTTATAACATGGAGACGGCGATGATGAATGTGAGGGCTTACCGGGAAGAGGATATTCCCGCTATGATTCAAATTTGGAATGAGGTAGTGGAGGAGGGTGTCGCCTTCCCGCAGGAAGATTTTCTGGAGGAGCGGACAGGAACAGCTTTTTTTGCAGAGCAAAGCTATTGCGGGGTTGCGCAGCGGGAAGATAGCGGGGAACTCTTAGGATTGTATATTTTGCATCCGAACAATGTGGGCAGGTGCGGACATATATGCAACGCCAGTTATGCTGTGGCTTCGGGTAGCAGAGGCTTGCATATCGGGGAAAAGCTGGTGCTGGACTGCATCGAACAGGCGCGGCGGATCGGGTTTCATGTTTTACAGTTCAATGCGGTTGTCGCGTCAAATATTCATGCCAGACATTTGTATGAGAGAATCGGGTTTACACAGCTAGGCACGATTCCGGGCGGCTTTCGGATGAAGGACGGGCGGTATGAGGATATTTGTCCGTACTATATTAACTTAACGGGGAAATAAGAGGCCGTGTGCGGGGTGGATAGCTGATCACGGATATTGCGATCAAGCAGAAATCATATATCACAAAGGGGAAAATTGTGACTATTTATAGGAAATATCAGAAATTCATAGAAAGCCGGCTGTTTCCGGTTATTCTTCTGCTCTATCCGTTTTTGACCGTCAATCAGGGGCTGGACGTGGCGGACTCGACATACAGTCTGACCAATTTTCAGTATTTTGATTTCATGAACGGGACGTGGATGGTGGCAACTTTTCTCTCCAATGTGGCGGGATGGCTGTTGATGCACCTCCCTTTCGGGGAAACGCTGCTCGGCATGAAGTGTTATACGACGCTTGTGCAGGCGGTGACGGCGCTCATGGTCTACTTCGGACTGAAAAAACGGATAGCCGCGCCGCTTTTGTTTTTAGGGGAGTTTCTTGCGCTGGGGCTCTGTTGGTGTCCCTCCACGATCCTGTACAACTATTTAACGTATTTTTTGATGACGGCGGCGGTACTGCTTCTGTATCGTGGGCTGACAAGCGGTAGGGCGGCAGAAACGGCTTTTGTGGACAGGCCGCGCGTGAGAGCGGATGAATGCAAAGTGTGTGGAGACGGAAAAGAGACATATGACAAAAGCCGGCGTTTGTGTTTCGTGGCGGCCGGTATCTGCCTCGGGGCCAATGTGGCAGTGCGGATGCCGAACGTGGTGCAGGCGGCGTTTATTCTGGCGGTGTGGTACGGAACGGTGCTGTTTGACAGGCAGAGAGGCGGGCAGGCGGATGCTGCTGATGCGGGAGATACGTTGGCGGATGCAGGCGGCGTGGGAGACCAGAAGGTAAGGCGGGCAGGCGCAGGGAAGCAGCCGCTGCCTTGGGGGGAAATTTTTACATCTACCGGGTGGTGTCTGCTGGGCTACGCCGCTGGATTCGGCGCGCTCTTTGCGGCAATCTGCATACGGTATGGCGTGTCCGCGTATCCTGATATGGTGCGAACCATGTTTGCCATGACGGAGCAGGCGAAAGATTACAAACCGTCTTCTATGTTGACCGGCATGTTCGGAGATTATATGAAAGGGCTGTACTGGCTGGCGTTTGCGGTAGTGTGCGCGTCGGTGGCAGGCTTTGCGTTCTGGGTGCGGGAGCGGTTGTACGGCGGGAGAGAGCGCGTTGGGCAGCAAGATAGAGAGCGGGAGAGCGTAGATATACGAACCGGAAGGCGGCCGGGTGACGCCTGTGGAGCGTGGGATGCGCATAGAATAACAGGCGTAATTATAAAGTCGGCGTATATACTGCTTCTGGTGGTCCTTCTCCGTTTTTACTGGGGCAGGGGGATGTTTCATTTTCGGTATTATGAGTACGGCAACGGCAGTATTTACTATCCTGCGATATTGCTGCTTCTGGTGTCGATTGCGGCCGCGGGTGTCTGTCTGATCGGGAAAAAGGTGTGTGCGGAGCAGAAGCTCATGGCGGCGTTTGTGCTTTTGCAGATTTTCCTGACGCCTCTTGGCAGCAACAACAACTTATATCCGATCATCAATAATCTGTTTGTGGCGGCGCCTTTTCTGCTGTGGAGAGTGTGGGAGCGGTTTTCGCGGCGGCGTGAGGAAAGCGGGGCGGCAGCGGAACAGCGGAGCGGTCAGCAGGGAAATGCGGATGACAGAGCTGTTGGGCGTCCAAAAAATAACATGCGCTATGATTTTGTGTGGCGCGCGCCGTTCGTAGCGCTTGTTATCTTTGTGACCGTGCAGAGCATCGGCTCCCATGCCGGTTTCGCTTTTCAGGACGGCATTTACGGGGAGCCGCGGGATATGCGGGTAAAGACACCGGAAAAAGCGGCGGGCATTTACACGAATATGGAAAACGGTGCGCTTCTGGAAGAATTGGCCGTATTTATAGAGGAGGAAGGACTGGCGGGCAGGGAAATGATTGCTTATGGAGAACTGCCCGGTTTACACTATCTGCTGGACATGCAGCCCGCGCTCTCTACGGCCTGGCCGGATCTGGATTCCTACCGTATGGCGGAGTATACGCGGGATATGGAAGCGCTGGAGACGGCAAGGAAAGCGGGAGAGGAACCGCCGGTTATCATTGTCTCCTCGGGTATCGCGGCTTACTGGAGCGATGACGGTGAGGCCATCAACTGGTTTGGGGTTGATATGGAGAAGATGGCAGGGGATGAAAAACTGCGGATTCTGTGGGATTTTGTCAGCGATCACGGCTATGTGGAACGTTTTGGGAACGCGCGATATGTGGTTTATATGAAATAGTCAGAGCTAATTTTTAAAAAAGTTATGCACTCAAACATAATGTTTTGAAACATAATGTTTTGAAACATAATGTTATGAGACATAATGTTTACAAACATAGAAATTGTGATATACTCTTTATAAGGGATGGGCAGGGTCGCAGACTGTCGGGAGGGTATTTGGAAGCATTTGT
>VSNH01000139.1 GCA_009774215.1 Lachnospiraceae bacterium | reverse complement strand
ATATAAAAGGTTGCCGCTGCCATAAACGGCAAAGTGAGTAGAGACGCAAACGCAAGCGCCGGATTCTTGCAGACCATAATTACAATCACCGCAATCACCTTGAGACCGTCCGGCACCAGCGTAGTCACACAGTTGGAAAGCACATCCTTTAAGGAATTGATATCCCCTATAATGCGGGAGAGAATCTTCCCCGTCGGCCTGCTGTCAAAAAAAGCAAAATCCAGTTTCTGGATGTGGGTGTACAGCTCCTGTCTGATTGTCAGCAGAATCCGATTGCACACCTTCGCCATAATATACATCCTAAGCTTCACAGTCACCACCAGCGACAGATTGATTACCAACGCTATCACAAGCAGCCGGTAAAGCCCCTTAAAATTATTTTGACCAATATAGTCATCTATGGCGGACTCTATGATCAGCGGGTTCGCTAAGCGCACCGCCACGCCGTACCCCATAACCGCAAGCACCAGAATAATCTGCCATTTATAGACAAACAAATAACCAAGCAGCCGCTTTAAGGTCTGCACTTTGCTCCGCGCCGTGCTCTGTTCGTCATCCTTATACGAGTTAAAGGACATTTTTCTCACCTCCCGTCTTTTTCATCTCTCGCTCCGCACCCTCCACCGGCTCCTTCTTTCCTGCGTCGTCCCTGTCCGCTGTCTGTATTCCTTGTTCCATCCTGTCCGCAGTCCGTCCGCCGCCGACTCTATCCGTGGCTAATGCGCACGCTTTGTCACCGTTCTCTATCGTGTGCGCGCCATCCCCGGACATCTCCCCGTACTGGGATAAGTATGTTTCATAATACAATCCCCGCTTTGCAAGCAGCTCCTCATGGGTGCCCCGCTCTGCTATGGCGCCGCCCTCCAGCACGAGAATCTCATCCGCGTGGCGCACCGCGCTGATTCGGTGTCCGATAATGATCTTCGTCGTATTTTCAAGCTTCGTAAGCGTCTGCTGGATCATCTGCTCCGTCTCCGTATCCAGCGCGGAAGTAGAGTCGTCCAGCACCAGAATCGGATATTTCTTGGAGAGAGCGCGTGCTATGCTGATGCGCTGCTTCTGTCCGCCGGACAATCCCACGCCCCGCTCGCCGATCACCGTGTCGTACTGCTTCTCCATCCGCTCGATGAAACCGCTCGCCTGCGCATCCGTGGACGCTTTCCGCACGGTCCTGAAATCCAGATACCGTTTTTTCCCAAGCTTAATATTGTCGTTTATGGTATCCGAAAACAGAAAGACGTCCTGCATCACAAAGCTTATGCTGGTGCGAAGCTGTTCCAGCGAAAGCATGCGGATATCCACATCATCCAGATAGATCACGCCTCCCGTGGCATCGTACATACGCTGTAAAAGCTGAATAATAGATGTCTTGCCCGCCCCCGTGGTTCCCATGATGCCAAGCGTCTTGCCCGCCTCCACGGTAAAAGTGATATCGTGCAGAATCTCATGCTGATCCGCCTTATGGAAGGAAACGTGGTCAAAACAAACCTTTCCCCGCACCTTTTCCATTTTGACCATATCAGTCATTTCTGTAACCGTAGGCGTTTCCTCATATATTTTCTTTATCTTTTTGTTGGACGCCACCGCGGAGGAAAAACTGTTGGTAAGCCAGCCCAGCATTTCCATGGGCCAGACGATATTCATGGAATACTCCACAAATGCCGTTATCTGCCCGAGCGTCATCTCTCCGTCGATCACAAACCGTCCGCCGACCAATAAAGTCAACAATGGCAGAATCGTAGTAATCACCGTAAAAACCGGATAGTATCGCACAAGCACCCCCGACTGCGCCATGTTCAGCTCATAGTACCGTTTGTTGTGGGAGAGAAACTTGTCGATCTCGAAGGATTCCCTTGCAAACGCCTTGACCGTGCGCACGCCTCCCAGATTTTCCTCCGCCACCGTATTGAGAACCGCGTTCTCCTCGCTGATCGATTCGTAGACCGCGCCCAGCTTCCGCTCCATAATCACCGCCACCACGCCGCACAGAAGCATTGCCGCCCCGGAAATAAGCGCCAGTTTCCAGTTGATCGTAAACATGCACACGAGAATGATGCCGGTATGATAAAAAACTTCAATCAACAGCATCCCCACATAGCCCACCGCGTCCCATATATGGTCGATATCCTCCTTGACGCGCGCCATCAGTTCCCCCGTGTTCGTCCGGTCAAAAAAATCCGCACTCAAAGACTGGATATGCCGGAACAGATCCCGCCGCATATCCCCGGAAATTCTTGCGCCGTTCTTGTCAAAGGTGTACTCCTTTACATACTGGAAAATGCACCTGCCAAGCCCTACACTGAAAAAGCCCAGCAGCAGGAATTTCAGTTCCCCGATATTCCCGCCAACAATCACATCGTCCACCACATGCGCCGTCAGTCTCGGCGCCACCATATCCAGCGTGACCGCGATCAGAAGGGACAGCACCGCTCCCAAATAGGAGAACCGGTAGTCCCATATGTAACTTGATATTTTTTTCATGTCTGATACCCCCTGTACCTCCGCAACATAGAAAAAGGGCTGCGGTAATAAAATTACCACAGCCCTTAAAGCCCGACATAACTATTCACCGACCGGCAAGGTCAACAATCCCTGCCCCAGCCGATTTTTCTATATGCGGAGGTAATTTCATGTAACGTCACTCTATGCAGTTGTGTATTACTACCGACTGCGAAATTGATACCGCGTATAAACATAAGATTACCTCCTTTCTGAAATTTGCTTTCGTTTATAGTTACATTTTTATGATGCTTTTGCCATCTTAGTACATATGACAGGTCTTGTCAAGAAAAACTTTATTGCCCGACAGATGCTGCTCCGGCCGAACTGTTAATGCTCCATCTTCCAGAAATACGCGCTGTAAGCGGGAAGCCGGCTTCCGCCGCCAAAATCGTGCTCTTCCCCTGTGATCAGATCCACGGCCATGCCGCAGCCGGCATCGAAATGGGCGGTATAGTCCTCCCCGTCGGCGTTGATCGCTACAAGCACTCTCTCGTCCTCGCACTTGCGCTCAAAAATGCACTGTTTGTTGGTCAACACCACTGAGCGGAAATCGCCGTAGTTGAGCGCTTTAGAACCTTTCTTTGCCTCAGCAAGTTTACTGATCCACTCAGAAAGCTCATTCCACACAGGCGCCTCAAAGCAGGCGCGCAGCGCGGGATCGCCCTCGCTCTTATTTGCCTTCGCCCCCCACTCGCTGCCGTAGTACACACAGGGAATACCCGGCATACCGAAGCACAGCGCGTAGATTAGCGGCAGGTGTTTTTCGTTCGTCAGATTGCTGGCGATCCGGCTCACATCATGGTTATCCACAAAGGAGAGCAGATGCTTGCCGCGGTAGAGGCACCAGTTTTCCGGTCCGAACTGCCTGAGCAGGGAATGGTTGATCTCAAACATATTCATACTGTTAAAGCTGGAGAACAGCCCCTTGTAGCACTCATAGTTTGTGGAGGAGTGCAGCATCTGATCGTTCACCATTTGGTTGTAATCGCCGTGAAGCATCTCTCCCAGCAGATAGAACTCCGGTTTCAGACCGTCCGTAAACGCCCGGAGCCTTCTCACAAAATCGTGATCCAGACAGTACGCCACATCCAGACGAAGACCGTCGATGTCAAATTCCTCAACCCAGCCTTTCACGCTGTCCAGAATGTGGTTGATCACATCCCCGTGGCGCAGGTTCAGCTTCACAAGATCGTAATTGCCTTCCCAACCCTCGTACCACAGACCGTCGTTGTAGTTGGAGTTTCCCCCCAGATTGATGTTAAACCAGCTTAAGTAGGGAGAGTTTTCCCTGTTCCTCAACACATCCTGAAAAGCCCAGAAACCCCTGCCCACATGGTTAAACACCCCGTCCAGCACCACCTTGATGCCGTTCTTGTGCAGGTTTTCACAGACTTCTTTGAAATCCTCGTTGGTTCCCAGCCGACAGTCAATGGTGTGGTAATCCCTCGTATTGTACCCGTGGGTGTCCGACTCAAACACCGGGGAAAAGTAAATCGCGTTGATCCCCAGCTTCTTCATATGAGGAATCCAGTCGTTCACCTTTAAGATGCGGTGCGTAAGCTGCCCGTCATTCTCAAAGGGCGCACCGCAGAACCCCAACGGATATATCTGATAAAACACACTTTCAAATGCCCACATAGTTTTTTCCTCCATTCCGAAACCCCTCTTATGCACAGACAGCCGCCGCGGCGTTCTGCTTTCGGTTTCCCTCTTACACCTTGCACAGTTTTTGTCCAGCCATGCTTCAGTATCAACATATTGTATTTTACCACGATTTAGTATACCACTATTTGCCATTCTGCGTCAAACAAGTTCTGCTCTTTCTCTTCCGCCATCGGTTGACCCGATGGGTTTGCTCTTTCCAAACCAAAAACCGTTCACCGACTTTTCCACAATTTTTACGCCCCAATTTTTAAAAAGTTATCCAAAAAAAGCTGAGAAATCCCCAATTTCCACAAAGTTATCCACATTGACAGCGTCGTCATTTCTTGTCGAACCATGTACCGTTTCTTCGCAATCTGTCTGTCATTTTCGGTTTTTTCTTATATCTTTTTGTCGAACAGGCTTATTTCCTGCCGATATTATTGACCTCTTTTGTAATATCCTGTCTGACAGCAGTCAATCACATTTTGTCTCTTGACGTGAGAAGTCAATCCACACAGCTTGTCTCTTCCACAGACTTTTTGTCTAATTCTTTGTTGACTCATTTGGACACCGCAAAAAGCCGCGCTTTAGAGCCACTCATCCCAAAATCTTTCCACTTTTCGACCTATTTGGTCAACTGTAACAACAACCTTTTCCTGCCATTCCCGCGGAAATAACCGCTGATAAGCCGGGGACAAAAACCGCTCGTCCAAAAGCGCGACAACCCCGAAGTCATCCACCGTGCGGATCACCCGCCCGGCCGCCTGCAGCACTTTGTTCATGCCCGGATAGCGATAGGCATAGTTGAAGCCGTTCTCCCCCCAGCCGTCAAAATACTTTTTCAAAAGCTCCCGCTCATTGCACACCTGGGGCAGCCCCGTCCCCACGATAATCGCGCCGATCAGGCTGTCGTTCTTCAAGTCAATTCCCTCACTGAAAATACCGCCCATCACGCAAAAACCGAGAAGACTCCTTTCCTCCTCCATTTCGATATCCATTTGAATCAGCCTCTGCAGGTCGCAGTCCTCATTCCCACGGAAACGGTTTAAAAAGGCTTCCCGAGATTCCTCATTCATATGGCTCTCCTGCAAAATACATTCCACGGTCTCCTCCTCATTAAAATACTTCCGGTAAATTTCAAAAACCCGCTGTAAAAAAGAGTGGGAAGGGAAAAAGACCATATAGTTGCCCTGTCTTTTCTCTATGATATTGTGAATGTAGGACGCGATCCGATAATACTCCGCATCTCCCCGGCGGGTATAGCGGCTTGTCACATCGCTCCCTATGTACAGTCCCAGCTTGTCCGGCCGAAAGACCGACTTGGCGTAAACCTCATAGTCCCCTTCTTCCGCCCCCAGCAGCGTCTTGTAATACAGGATCGGCAGAAGCGTCGCTGAAAACAAAATGGTGCTGCGGCCCCGTCTCATGCAGTTTCGCAGATTGCCCGCGGGATTCACACAGAACAGCTTCACAATGAAGCTGCCGTCCTCCCGCAGTTCCGAGTAGGTCACATAATTTTCATCCGCCAACTCATTCATTTCCAAAAAATGGGAGACCTCAAAATAAAAGGACAGGATGTCCGCCCGCACGGGACTGTCGTCATGATCCTCCAGATAATCTTCGATGGCTGCACCGAGACGCATCAACGCACGGACAAGCGCGTCTGTCTCCTCCACCACCTGACAGCCCTCGCACTCCCTTTTCAGTGCAAGCATTTCCTTATTGCATTTATCCAGATTTTTGGCAATCCGCTCGTCGTATGCCTTCACCGTCCTTTTCAGTTCCAGAAAGGACTCTTTGCAAAGAAGGGCACTGTACATCTCCCTGCCCCGCTCCACCAGATTGTGAGCCTCGTCCACGAGAAAAATATACTCGCCCCTGACTCCCTCCGCAAAAAAGCGGCGCAGATACACATGGGGATCAAAGAGATAATTGTAATCACAGATCACCGCGTCGGCAAACAGGCTCATATCCAGACACATCTCAAAAGGACATACCTGATACCTGCGCGCATACTCCTCTATCCGTTCCCGCGTGAAGTTGTCCGCATGAGTCAACAGCTCGTACATCGCCTCATTTACCCTGTCATAGTGCCCCTTCGCATAGGGACAGGCTGCCGGGTTGCACTCGGGTTGATTTGGCCGGGCAAAAACACCTTTTTCCCCATTCACCACGCCATCTGCGTACTGTGTCTGCAGCGGATTTCCATCTGCCGGTCCGCGCATAAAGCAGATTTTGTCCTTGGCGGTCAATATGACGCTTTTCAGTTTCAGTCCCCGCTCCCGCAGCAGATTGATCGTGTCGTCCGCCACGGTGCGGGTGATGGTCTTGGCCGTCAGATAAAAGATACGCTCGCACAGCCCCTCCCCCATGGCTTTCAACGCCGGAAATACCGTGGAGATCGTCTTGCCCGCGCCCGTGGGCGCCTCGATAAAGAGCTTGCGCTTGTGGTAAATCGTCTGATACACATAAGTCGCCAGCTCCTTCTGCCCCTCCCGGTAGGGAAAAGGAAATTCCATCTCCTTGATGGATGCCTGCCTGCATTTCTGCCACACAAACTGATAGTCCGCCCATTTTCGGTACTGCTCCATCAACTCCTCAAACCATATCCGCAGTTCCTCATACAGATACTCCTCGTGAAAATAACGGATTTCCTCCGTCTCCATATGACAGTAAGTCATGCGCACCCGGATATCCGACAGTTTTTTCTGCGTGGCATAAATATAGGCATAACACTTCGCCTGCGCCAAATGCACGGGGACGGGCCCTCTCATTTTCTTCAGATCATGGTAGGTTCCCTTGATCTCGTCTATCGTGACCGTCAGTTTCTGTACTGACTGCTCCTGCCCCGGCGTCAAGGCCGGGGGCGTCTCCACGCCGCCGGCCGCCTTTTCCTCCATCCCGGATTGTTCTTCCTTTTGCGGCAGCTTACCCGCAGATTCGGGCATCGGATGCCCGGCGTACTCCGTAATGATGCCGTCGGCACGGCCCTCCACCACGATCTCGTACTCTCCCGCGTCATAGACATGGGAGAGAGACACCTCTGCCTGGTAAGAAGGTCCCATCCGCCGCTGGATCATGCGATGAATCCGTCCTCCCTCCTGCATGGCATTTTCAGGTGACGCCGCTTTTCGATTGTCGATATCGCCGGAGCGCAGAATAAATTCCACCAGGCCCCGCACGGAAATGCGTACTTCCATATGAAATACTTCCTCCACTTCCGCATAGGCAGATTCGAGATGCTTCGCATCTCTCATTCGCGGTCTCCGTTCCACTTCGGTCCGCGCAGGGCAGACGTCCCTCCGGACGTCTTGCGCCTCGTCATAAGCTGTCAAAGACAGTCTTACATGCAAGCATGTATCCTGTCTCTGCCATCTTCTGCCTCTGCCTATGCGCGCAAAATAAAGACTCCCTACATAAGATAATCTTACGTTATCTTACATAGGGAGTCAATGTGTTCGATGTGTTCCATACAGCCGGAATCTATACCGCTACCGCCCATTTTCTGAGAGTTCTCTCAAAATCGGGTTCGTAGCCATTGTACGCAACGGTTAAAATCTGATTGAAATTCAGACCTAACACACCGATGATGGATTTTGCATCTACGATAAAGCTGTTGTAGAAAATATCCACGTCACAGTCACATCTGGTAGCCGCGGACACGAAGTCCTTTACCTCATCCGGTCTCAATTTGATTTTGTGTTGCATAACGATCACCTTCCTTTTCACTTATGTATGCGAAAGGCACACATAGATAAAACGTTTTCAGCTCCTCATTTGAGTAGATTATACTCCATTATTTTCATTTGTAAAGAGTTATTTTTGTTTCCAACACCGTACAATTTTGGCATTTTTCGGATGTTTTTCAAAACTTTACATAATTACTTTGAATGTCAAATCGTTTTTTGTGAAATCTGCCTATTGTCCCTTCTTCCTCCCTTTTCAGAAGACTGCATTTTATCATTTTTGCTGAAATTCCACCATATAATCTTGGTAACGATACGCACACATCTGTCTCTGCAGTTTCCTGTTTTCCCGGGTTTTAATACCGATTGTTTTATGGAATGCACGAAATAACTCCTGATACGCCTCCTCCTTCTTCGACCGGGCAGGCTCCTGCAGGACAAAGGATTCCCCCGCCGTCACCAGATACCACTCCTCCCCCGCGGGGTGCACACCGAAAAGATTTCTGTTTTCATCATACACCATAAAGTTCTCGATGGGCAGTCTGTCCGCAAAGTGCGGCATGATAAATGGTATCACATTATTTTTCGGCCCGATCCGCGAAAAAAGAACCCCTTCTTTCGCAATTTCCGCATCCGCCAGCTCCTGAAACCGCAGGAACTCTATCTCGTAGTGTGCTTCATTGGCGGTAAACCGCGCCAACTCAAAACACCGCACAACATAGGGATTCCTGAGATTTTCCATCACCCGGCTTCCGCTGCCCGCCGTGATCGCATCCACCGATTGGTGGTATAGGGGGGGGGGGGGGGAGGGGGGGGGGGGGGGGGGGGGTAGGG
>VSNH01000138.1 GCA_009774215.1 Lachnospiraceae bacterium | reverse complement strand
GTATATATGATAGGTTAAACGTATAGAAGCAACGGTTAAGAAAAATCGGAACGAGATGGAGAGCGGGGCGGTGAGCGCATGGAAGGGCAGCAGAGGCAGTATATCATAGCAGATACGATCAGCGGACAGGAGATCAGATGCCTGCGAAAATCACTGGATCTGACGCAGGCGGAGTTCGCGCGGTTTGTCAATGTCTCCGTAAAGACGATAGAGCGGTGGGAGATACAGAAAACGCCGATCAAGGGGGAAATCGTGACGCTGTGCAGACTGATCAGAGAGAACCCCGGATGTGTCGAGCGGTTCCGTGTGCCGCCGTGCCTTGCGCCGCTGCGCCTCTGGTACGGAAGGGAGGAGGATGTCTGTACGATCATTGACGTGTCGCCGCCGCAGAGACAGGTGAAGATTTATAATTATACGAGGGATCTTATGTGCCGCGCCTTCGGGAAGATTGAGGAGCCCACATACGAGCAGTACGAGGCGTTTCTTAAATCCCGCTGTTTTCCGAAAAGCAGGGATAAGATGAAACTGATTCTGGAGGAGCTGAATCTCCCTTTTTATGATCCGCTGATGATCATAGAAAAGACGGAGGGCAGGATGGCGGACGACGATTTCTGGCTCCGGGTGGAGAGGAACTGATATGGTAACTTTGTTTGAAGGGGACGCAGGAGGACCGCGCAGACAGTCCTCCAAAGGGAATCAGCTGAAATGGTACAGCGGGGAAAAATGGTATAAAGCCGATTACACCGGCTATGAGGGGCTGGCAGAGTATATGGTTTCCCATCTGCTGCGGTTGTCCAACATGGAGCGGGAGACCTTTGTGCTGTATGACACGGTAAAGATGCGGTATGACGAGACGGTCTTTCTGGGCTGTGAGAGCGATCATTTCCTGCCGTTTGGCTGGCATCTGATTACGCTGGAGAGGCTGTTTTTTCAGTACTATGCGGAAAGCCTTTACGAGAGCGTATTTCGGATCAGGGAGCCGGAAAACAGGGCGTTATTTCTGGTGGAGCAGGTCGAGCATCTGACGGGATTGAGAGAGTTTGGAAAATATCTGAGCGTTCTTCTGACGATAGATGCCCTCTTTTTCAATGAGGACAGGCATACGCACAATATTGCGGTTCTTAAAGATCCGTTTGGGAAGTATCATTACTGCCCGGCATTTGACCACGGCGCATCACTGATGGCGGACACGAAAATGGACTACCCGCTGGAGACGCATTTGGAGAAACTGTATGAGAAACCGAAGGCGAAAACATTCTGCCGGGATTTCGATGAACAGCTGGATGTCGTGGAAACCTTATTCGGACAGCATTTACAGTTTCGGTTTACCAACAAGGATGTGGAGACGCTTTTGAAAAACGAGACAGAATATCCGGTGGAGATTAAGAAGAGGGTCGGGGAACTGCTTCGGATGCAGCGGAGAAAATACCAGTATCTGTTTGCGTGACTGCCGACTTATGACCGGGCTGTTTGGGAGGAGAGACTTATGAAACTGAAAACAAAATGGACATATAATTATAAAAAGGGATTGAAAGGTCCCATGGTGTCAAACGATTATTTTATGGAGGGCGATAACATATATTTCACGCTCTCCCTCGGGCTGAGCACTTTTGACTCCGTGCTGCTCGAGTTAAATGTAAAGACACAGGAAGTCAGGGTGGTGTTTGAGGAGAATCATGTGGTGAGAACCGCGGGGATACATGAGAATGGAAAAATCTATCTCACTACCTTTAAAGGGAAGGCTTACTGTGTCAATCTGGACGGGAGTGTCTGCTGGGGGACAGAGCTCTGCCCAAGGAACGCTTCCTTTAAAATGGCGTTGGACGGAGATAGATTCTATGTGTCTGATTTTGCGGTCTTCTGCCTTGATAAAAATACTGGGGCAATTCTCTGGAAGAATGAGACCTGCCAGAAAAAGAACAACTGCAATATTGTGTATAACGATAACTATATATACGGCGGGGAACTTGGCGGAAGCGTATTCTGCCTGGATAAATTTTCGGGAGAGGTTCGCTGGACGTACGGAAAAGACGAGTGGATCAGCAACGTTGCGCTGTTGGATGACAGCAGGATGTTGGCGGCGCATATTCATGGGAAATTTTATATATTGGATTCACAAAAGGGTGAATTGATCTGTGCGAGAGAGGCCAAGGGGAAGTTATATAACGAGATGGTGTTTGAGCAGAACCGGATGTATGTTGGCGACGCGGACGCGGTGATTGATTCGAAAGCGGGAAATATGACCTGTTATGAGATGACTTCAGATCATGACTTCGCGGAGATATTTTCCGTCAACGTGGGAGGCGGCGTATCGACGCGGGCAGTGATCGACGGGGACAGGCTTTTCTTTGCGGCGGAAGATAATTATCTGTACTGTGTGGATAAAAACACAGGAGAAGAACTGGTGCCGAGGAAAAAGACAAAGGGCATATGCAGAAATATTGTTGTATATGGAAAGGAGCTGTTTCTGCTCAGCGACAAAGGACAGGTGGAATGTCTGGAAATTCTGTGATGGATACAACGGATAGGAATGAAAAGAGGGGCGCTAACTCTGCGCCCCTGCCGGAATTTTCTTGTCGGTATGTAAAATGTGGTTCACCAGCCACTCGGTCAGAAACTCCATGAGATCCTCAAGCGTCTCCTGCTGGTTTTCATCGACATGCTCCAGATCCATCTCTTCCAGTCTCGATACAAATGCTTCATGCGCCCGTTTCTGCGCTTCCAGCCCGTCATAGTGGATGCTTTCCATATACATTTCCTCGTCCTGAAAATGAAATTTCGTGTAATCCCTAAGTTCTTCGAGAAGCTGGACGATTTCGTCGTATTTGTCGAAGGCAAGTTCATCCGTCATAACACGGTACACATCCCCGATAATGCGGAACAGTTCCCGATGCTCCTTGTCTACCAGCGGAATGCCAGTCGAGTAGGTATCGTTAAATTCCGGCGCGGTTCTGTCTTCCGAGGGCTTTAATTTGCCGATCATCAGGTCGGAGCTGATGATGTGGCGGTACAGCCAGGTCACGAGATACCGCAGCAGATCGTCAAGCACTTCCTGCTGGGCGTTGTCGGAGGAGAAGGAGTTTGTGATGCCGTTGATCTTATCGCGGAAGAAGAGATGCTGTTTTTTCTGCAGAGAAAGCTCCGGGTGGCGGATGCTTTCCATGTAGTCCTCCTCATGCTGGAAATGCGCTTCCGCGTACTGCTCCAGCCGTTCGATCGTTTCCAGGATTCGGTCATATTTGTCGTTTAAAATCTGGTTATCCAACAGTTCCTGCGTCTCGTTTATAATTCGAAAAAGCTCCCTGTGTTCGTTGTCGATCTGATCCACACCGATCAGGCAGTCTTCTGTAAAATGATACATAGCTGAAATCCTCCCTGTGATGATATTTTCAGCAGTGCAAGCGAGAAAAACCTTCGGTTTTCCTCGCTCACGGGCGGTCTACGCTCCGCTTCGGTTCGTGCTGAACAAGCGCCACTGGCGCTTAGCGCCGCCCTATCAAGGCTGACACAGGCCAATCGCCGGCAAGCAGCCGGTTTGTCTGTGTCACCTTTGGCACTGCTCATTGTAATTGTGGACATTATACCACAAAATGCGCCGAGGGCACAGAGGGCGGGCAAATATTTTGGCAGGAAGGAGAAAAAGCGTTACAATTCACACCTACGCCGGATTTCGTACCAATTTACGATCATTTGGTGTGAACTGCAACAATTGATGCACACAAAATGCCCTAAAAGAAAAGTAAATTCCGCAGCAAGTGCATGGCGCGGATGTGAAAAGTATCGAAAAAACTTCCGGGGTGAGCCGGAGCAGCGGAATAATATGGTTAGCGCTTGAAAGACGGCCGGGGCAGGAGTATAATATAATTGGTTAAAAAGAATAGATTCGTGAGGAAGGATGGGTAGAAATTGGACAAGAAACAGGGTAGAACAAAAAGCTTGAAAACAACGTTGGTTTTAGTCTGTGCGGCGCTTGGTATCGTCATAGGGGTGGCGGTCGGTCTGATCGGCGTTTTGACGATCCGCAATATTTCCAATAGCGCATACGACGAGTACGCGAAAGCGATGGACGACGGGTACCGTACGGAGATTAAGTCCCAGGTGCAGAGCGTGCTGGCGATCCTGCAGGCGGAGTACGACAAGGCGGCGGCCGGGGAGATGACCGAGGAAGAAGCGAAAGCCGAGGCGGCTGAGATCGTCCGGGCCATGCGCTATCGGGATGACGACAGTGGCTATTTCTGGATAGACGACAAGGATTACATACTGGTCATGCACCCGATCCTTCCGGAGCAGGAAGGGAACAATCGTTATGATCTGCAGGATCAGGACGGCATTATGATTATTCAGTCAATCATGAAAGTGTGTCAGTCGGCGGACAGGGGCGGTTATAATCAATTTTCTTTCACCAAGGCGGACGGTGTGACCGTGGCGCCCAAGGTGGCTTATTCCGGTTATTTTGAGCCTTGGGGCTGGGCTGTTTCCACAGGAAACTATGTGGACGATATGGAGAAAGAGATGCAGGGCATTAAGGATTCGATTGTCAAGGAGTTCAGAAATTCCTGCATTCTTATGGCGGGCTGCTGTGTGATTCTGCTGATTATCACGGTGGTGGTGTCTTGCGTTGTAGGTGAGTTCTTGGTGGTTCCGCTTCGCAGGGTCAAGGACTTTGCGGTCAGCATTTCCGAGGGTGATCTGACGGCGGATGTGGTGGTAAAGCAGAGAAACGAGATGGGCGTGGCGGCGGACAGCCTGAATATTGCGAGAGAGAAGATTCACGATCTCATCATGTCGATTGCGGGTACGGCCCGCGGTGTGGAAGATATGACGGTGGAGTTTGAGGAGAGCTTCCAGCATATGGAGAAATCCATCGGGGAAGTGGACATCGCGGTGGAGGAGATTGCCAAAAACATTACCGCGCAGGCGGCTTCCACGTCGGATGCTACCGGCGAGGTCAATAAAATCGCGGAGGGAATTGACAGAACCACGAAAGAGGTGGCAGAACTTCGCGACAATTCCGATTCCATGAAGAAGCTGAGCAGAGAGTGTTCCGATAAGCTGCAGGAGCTGGTGCAGGCCAATATGCGCACGAAAGAAGATGTGGTGAGTATGCAGGCGCAGGCGGAGGCCACCAACGAGGCGGCGGATGCCATCAAGCAGGCAGCTGGGCTGATCGACGCGATTGCAGACCAGACCAATCTGCTGGCGTTGAACGCGTCTATCGAGGCGGCACGCGCCGGGGAGAGCGGCAAAGGCTTCGCGGTGGTGGCGACGGAGATCGGTGCGCTGGCAAACCAGTCCACGCAGGCTGTCGGTGAAATCTCCAACATCATCAACGATCTGGTAAGCAAATCGGTACAGTCCCTGCAGATTATGGAGAAGGTGAACGGGACGGTGGAGCGTCAGGTGGATGTGTTGAATGCCACCCAGAGCATTTTCAACGATCTGTATACGAATCTGGATCAGTGTATGGCGTCCATCGTGAACATCGAAGAAATGACGGAGGAGATCGAGAGACAGAGGCAGGGCATTACCACAGTGCTTGATACGTTAAACAGTCTGGCGCAGGACAATGCGGCCTCTTCCGAGGAGACTTCCGCCATGACGGAGGAGCTTGGTCAAATCGTGGTCAGATCGAAGGAGATGGTAGACGGCCTGAAGGGCGACGTGAACCATCTGGTAGGCGGCGTGGAGCAGTTCTCCGTCTGAGCTGCCGGTCTACGCTCCAAGCAAAGCTTGGAGCGATCGGGCATTTGCCCGATGAAACAGCATTGATATGCAACCTAATGTGAGTGAGCTCCCAACGGTTGATACCAAAGCTGTTTCGCCCGGCTCATTGCATATATTAAATTATCGGTTGACAAACCGGAATGCCATATGTATAATTGTTGAAGTGTGGATAGGAGTCTGCTATGTTCGTGAACCTGACTGATATGTTGACAAATGAGGACAGAGTCGTCTCCATGCAGGCAGAAACAGAGATTACAGAAGTGTCTGTCGGCGGGGAGAAGTATCCGGTGCTTGCTTCATCACCGGTGAGCTTTGTCTTTACAAACATAGGAAAGGGCAGGGCACGGATCGAGGGAAAAGCGGATTTTGTATTCTCGGCGGGCTGTGACAGATGTCTGAAGCCCGTGGAAGAGAGTCGTGAGATCTGCTTTACCAGAGAAGTGTGGGCACCGGATATGGCGGCTGAGCCTTCGGTATACGAGGAACAGCCATTCATGGAAGGCTTTCAGTTGAACGTAGAGGACTTACTCATCAGTGAGATAGTGACAAGCTGGCCTATGAAGATCCTGTGTAAGCCGGATTGTAAGGGGATCTGCCCCATATGCGGCAGGGATCTGAATACGGGGATGTGCGATTGCGACACGTTTGTCCCCGACCCCAGAATGGCGGCGATCAAAGATATTTTTGAAGCGGATAAGGAGGTGTGACGATGTCTATTTGTCCTAAAAACAAATCTTCTAAAGCCAGAAGAGATAAGAGAAGAGCAAACTGGAAAATGAGTGCTCCGACTTTGGTAAAATGCAGCAAGTGCGGCGCGTTGATGGTGCCCCACAGAGTATGTAAGAAATGCGGCACATACAACAAAAAAGAAATCATCGCAGTTGACTGACGGATGTGAAAGGCTTTTCGGGAACCTCTCGAAGAGCCTTGATTTTTATGGGCGGATTTAGTATATTATAACTATTCAAATAGGGTCGAAAAGAGGGCGTAAAAGAAACGGAAGGTTGTGTATGAGCGAATGGATTAAGGTGGCCGTGGATGCCATGGGCGGAGACAACGCGCCGGTAGAGACGGTAAAGGGCGCTGTGGAGGCGGTAAACGAGAGCGGTAAGATCAAGGTGTATCTGGTGGGAAAGCAGGATATTCTGGAAAAGGAGCTTGCCGGTTATACATATTCGAAGGAGCAGATTGAGGTGGTACATGCCTCCGAGATCATCGAGACGGCGGAGCCGCCGGTGATGGCGATCCGGAAGAAAAAAGATTCTTCGCTTGTGAAGGCGCTTAATCTGGTAAAGGACGGCACTTGTGACGCCTATGTATCCGCGGGCAGTACCGGGGCGACTCTGGTGGGCGGACAGGTGATTGTGGGCCGGATCAAGGGCGTGGAGAGGCCGCCGTTGGCGCCGCTTATTCCTACGGCGACCGGATGTTCTCTTTTGATTGACTGCGGCGCGAATGTAGATGCAAGACCGTCTCATCTTGTGCAATTTGCGAAGATGGGATCGATTTATATGGAATATGTGATGGGCGTGAAAAACCCGAAGGTCGGGATTGTGAATATCGGTGCCGAGGAGGAGAAGGGAAACGCGCTCGTGAAGGAGACTTTCCCCCTGCTTAAGAACTGCTCCGACATCAATTTTATCGGCAGTGTGGAGGCGAGGGATATTCCGGCGGGAGCGGCGGATGTTATCGTCTGTGAGGCATTTGTCGGAAACGTGATACTGAAAACCTATGAGGGTGTGGGACTGACGCTGATCTCGAAAGTGAAAGAGGGCATGATGACATCCCTCCGCAGCAAGATTGGCGCGCTTTTGGTGAAACCTGCGCTGAAAACGACTTTGAAAGCCTTTGATTTGGAGCAGTACGGCGGTGCGCCGCTTTTGGGACTGAAAGGGCTGGTGGTGAAAACCCACGGAAGCTCCAAGGCGAATGAGATTAAAAATTCTATTTTACAGTGCATTGCCTTTACGGAGCAGCAGATCAGCGAAAAGATCCGGGAACGTGTAGTGTGAGAAAAGTCTGCTATGCAGACTTTTCTCACACAGGAGAAATGCCTGAAATGCGGCATTCTTCGAGCAGATGGAAACAATAAAGTACCGATAGCGGGAGACGCTTTAGAAAGCGGAGAGGTTTGTTTGGCTATGGAACTGGAAAAATTACGGGAAGTGATAGCAGGGATTTTAAGCGTGGATCCTAAGGAAATCACGGAAGATACGACCTTTCTGGAGGATCTGGGAGCAGATTCTCTGGACGTTTACCAGATTATCATGGGAATTGAGGACGCCTTTCAGATTGAAATACCGGCTGAAAAAGCGGAACGCATCACTACGGTGGGTGAGGCGGTAGAACTGATCAAGAGCAGCAGGGAGTAAGCGGTGGGCCCTTTCTGATGAGGAAGGGGTCTTTCCATGTGGAGGTTTTCATGACGGACGAGACATTCAGCGCGCTGGAAGAAAAAATTGCATATCATTTTGGGGACAAGAATTTGCTGCGCCAGGCGCTCACCCACAGCTCCTACGCCAACGAGATGAAGATCAATAAATATGAGGACTATGAGAGGCTGGAGTTTCTGGGAGACGCTGTGCTTGAGCTTGTGAGCAGCGACTTCCTTTTCAGGGAACGGGAGGAGACGCCGGAGGGGGAACTGACGAAGATGCGGGCCTCCATGGTCTGCGAACCGGCGCTCGCTTTCTGTGCAAGGGATTTTTCTCTGGAACAGTATATACTGCTCGGAAAGGGAGAGGAGGCAACCGGGGGAAGAAACCGGGACTCCATCGTTTCCGATGTGATGGAGGCAGTGATTGGCGCAATTTATCTGGACGGGGGATTGGCGAAGGCTTCGGCTTTCATCCATCGCTTTATCCTCTCAGACTTGGAGCATAAACAGCTTTTCTATGACGCCAAGACGATTCTGCAGGAGCGTGTGCAGCAGGAAAACGAGGGCGCGCTCCACTATGAGCTTGTGAAGGAGGAGGGGCCGCAGCACGATAAAACCTTCGAGGTGGAGGCTTATGTGGGAGAGAAAAAAGTGGGATGGGGAACCGGCCACTCCAAGAAGGCGGCACAGC
>VSNH01000137.1 GCA_009774215.1 Lachnospiraceae bacterium | reverse complement strand
GGCGCATACCCCAGATCACGCAAGGTATATACCCGGTCTAAATCCTGCTCAAAAGTGGTATTGAAATTGCATAGAACATATACGCCCAGCTTTTTTCTTTCCCAGCCCATGATTTCCCTAAATTCTTTAAATTTCGGTATGATCGTCTCTTTGTCCTCGTACCTGTCCCACGCAAAATGTATGCGTTTTATCTTAATGCGCTTTATGTACTCCGCTTTTTCCCGCGTCATAATACGAATATCGCAGCCCTGCGAAAAGTCCACCCATGCGCCGCTATTTATCAGCTGATCGCTTAAGCCTCTCCACTCTTTACAGGCAAATAGATTAGCGTCTAAAAGCACTATATTTTTCTGTCCGCGCCAGAACTCCGAAAGATCAGCTACTTTCTTTGCAGCCCGCCCCTCTTTCTGTCCCACTATGCAAAAGTCGCACCCTCTGGGACAGCCTCTTGTAAGGAATCCGTATGCTGTTTCTTTTACCTCTGGTATCTTCTCAAAGTAAATAGAATAGTCCGGGTATATGTGTTCTATTTCTTCCGGCAGCTCTGCGCCGCCGTCCGGGTAACTGTACCCCGTACCGCCCCTTATGATCTCCTGCGCATTTACTGGGTGCTGGTAATCTGGCGTAAAGGTAAATACTTTGCTCATATATACCCGGTCTGGCGGGTTAAGCCATGCCGTAAGCGGGTTATACCAGCCTACGCTATCTCCCTGGCTTTTGTGGTATGCTGATATTTTCATAAGCGGCAGATTAGGGAAGTTATGCCCGTCTACGTCTATCAGCTCTACCCTCATTTCCTGCCTGCCCCCTTTTCTTCCAGCGGCAGCTATTGTTACGCCTGCTGCCGCTGCCGTGATATATTCCTTGCCTTGCCAAATCCCTTAAACTCTCCCTCTTGGCGGCGCTCTCTGTCTCTTCACTGCTGCCGCTCTCCTGTTCTGGCGTAGTTTTTACCGTATGGGCGCTTTTTCACCTTAAAAAAGCTGCTTAAAAACTTGTTGACCGTCTACATACTCTCTAGCTGGTATGACCGCTGCTATTTTTCTACGGTATGCAGATAACAGCTATTCGCCTGCTGCATCTGCCGCAGGCTCGCCATGCCTGCTACAAAAACGCCCTGCTGGAATCGAACCAGCGCCCCCGCTGTATGCCCGGCTGCGATATTCTCCCACTGAATTAAGGGCGCTTAATGGCGGCTGCGCCGCCTATGTCAAAACAGAAAGCCCTTATCTATCAGAAACTTTATCCAGTCGCAGCCTGTCACGTCGTCCCTTTCTATGAATTTAAAAAATTCCTCTTTAGTTGTTACGCTATCCTCTGCCAAAAACTTCTTTGCTATTGCTACTGCATTTGTTTGAAACACATACTCTGCATAGAAAGCCTTTTCTATCGTTCCGTAATCATTGCTGCTTTTTGGTGTCCGCATTTCCACTACTACCATAGGCTTATTATTCTTTTTACTTCTGGCTTTTCTTATAACTACTGCCTCGCTGAATAGCCAGCCGTTCCAGCCGTACCGCTGCGGCGCAAATTGAGTGCGTGGCACTTCTACCAGTTCCCCTGCCTGCAATTTTTCAAAATTCACTTTTTTCACTTTTCTGCCTCTCTTTCGTTCTTAAATGCAGTCTCTATATTCCGGCTTTCCAGCCCAGTATTTCAGATAATCAGTAAATGTACTGCTACCGCTTTCCAGCTCTGTAAATGCTGCCTCTGCCTCTTCATTACTGGGAAACTCAAAACTAAAACGGTAACTTTCCCCTGCTTTCGGTGCAAACTTCCCTTTATGTGTTGCCTTGCTTTCCGGGTAAAATGCAAGCGTGCTACCATACGGCATAAAGCTATAGTTTTCGTGCCATTCCTCTATTTGAATATCTACACCGCCTGCGCTCTTTCCAGTTTTTAATACTTTCATGCTCTTACCTCTCTTTCGTCCCCTCTTTGGTTAAATTGCCCGCTGTGCCAGCTCTGCGCTGTACTGCTGCCTCTTTCCGTTTTCTGCCCCGCCTCTTTGCAGCTCCCGGTATAAAGTGCCTCTGTGTACGCCCACTGCATCAGCTATAGCCTCTGCATTGTTTCCAGCCTTACACATAGCCTCTATTTTCTTCCTGTCCTCATAGCTTAGCCTTTTGTACTTCCTTGCCATTGTCCCCGCTCCTTTCTATGCGGGCGGCTCTCGCCGCCCTTTGTCCTATTTTGTTACTGCCTCTATGCAGAGAGGCTTACAAAGAATGTGCATACACAAAAGCCCTTTTATCGCTGTCGGTAAATCATACGGTATAATCTTTTCTACGTTGCACTGATCGCACATTGCATTTATGCCCGCTATCTGCCATTCCTCTATATCGTTTTCTCTATCCCTTAAAAACTCTGCTGCGTCCCGTGCCTCTCTCATGCAGTCTTTCATTACCTTTGCGTTATTGTCGTGGGCGCTTACTCTGAATTGCAGCTTGTCTGGCTCTTCCTTGCACTGTCTCTCAAACTCTGCTGCCTCTCTTTTCTCTGCGTCCTCTTCCTTAAACATTTCATCAGCAAACCAGTAAACCAGCTTATACATTCTCTTGATTGCTTTCTGGCGGCTCTCGCTAAACTCTTCCTTTTCCTCATGTGCTGGCTTGTTCTCTACCTTGTCAACGTACAAGCGGCTTTTGCTGTGTTCTGTACTCCAAAACTCTGTTACGCCGTCCTCTGTTCTCTCGTAAAACTCCCCGCTGCCGTCCTTGCATACGTACTGCTTATGAATGACGTTATTTTCCATGTTTGAAATTTCTTCATACTCTTTGCCGTACAATACCGCTGCCTTTGCTGCCTCATACTCTTTCAATGTCACTCTTTCCATTCTGTTTACCTCTCTTTCGTTGTAAAAAAAATAAGCGTGTCAGAGTTTTTACACTCTGCACGCTCTCCTTTTTGTCTGCTATTTCAATAAAAAAAGAAATGCGGCAGAGGCTTTAATTCCTCTTGTCGCATTTAATTTTAAAACTTATCGAAATGTTAAGTTTCACGAGTTTAACGTCTGCTATGCTTTTTGCGGAGCGGAAGCGCGGCGACGTAGAATACCCAGCCGCCCGCGCGTCCGCTTACAAAATCTAAATCCCGCCCTTCACAACGAGAATTTTATCCCCCGCCGAAATCTCCTCCGTCGGCAGCTCGTTCACTTCCCTAAGCTGCGCCACCGGCACATAATACTTCTTGCCGATATCCCACAGCGTCTCTCCCGGTCCGACAATACAGATCACCATCCCCGGCAGGTCACTGAGCTTATTTAAGTCAAGCGGCTCCACCTTGATATCTGTCACCAAATCACGGTTCTGCACGGAAAAGACAATCATCTTAAACTGCAGCGCCGCCTTCACGTCCAGCTCGTCGCTGTCAAGCATGGTCACCGTCAACTGCTCGATACTGCTCCGCAGCTTATAGACACAGGTGGGCAGAATGTTCTCCGCCTCGATCACATACTGGAACGGCAGTTCGTTGACCGTAGAATAGATAGCCTTCGCGCCGCTTGCACTCAGGTAGAGCGTCGTCACGAGAAGCGTACCCGTGACGGCAATGCCGTTCTCCACTATGGTCTTCTCGTCAATCCGGATTTCCCCGTCGGAGTGGATGAGCTGATACATCGGCATCTCCGGATTCTGGATGCGCACGTGTTCCGCAATCTTACATTTTCCGCTTCCGGCAAGCAGCAGACTTTTTACCGGCATCTGCGTCGTCAGCGCCTCTATCTCCTTATCCACGCCGTAAACGTCGGAGATCACCTCCAGGTTTTCCTCCTCGTAGAGATGGATATCCAGATCCAGCACTGGCTCCACGCAGAACACTCTCTCCTCGCCGTCAAAATCCTGCCGCACCTCCACATTGCACTGACCCAGATGATACTGAATATCGGGGATCATATTTTCCCGGCAGCCGTGGCACTCGATAATGCCGCTGAACGGCACGGTATTCTCATACCACTGGGTTTTATCGTTATCCCCCTCTCCCTCATATAAGAAAAAGGCTCGCATCTCCCCCTGAATCGAGAGCTTCTCCTCCAGCGCCTTAAATTCCACATGATCAAAACAGATATGGTGCCAAATGGTCTGGAACACATTGGGCAGATTCCCCGTCAGTTCCATCTCCTCTTTCAGACGAAAAATGTCTTTCTTATGCAGCACCAGCTCTATCACGGGATAGACGCACTTGCGATACTCCACAGGCTCCTCATGATAAAGGTCAACCGCCGTCTCGCACTCCACCTGCTCCTCCCGCTCCAGCATAAAGGAAGCCACCGCCTGCACGCTGAATTTCCGCGAGTTAATCAGTCCCACCGTCAGATCCTCGATGCTGCTTTCCGTCAGGATCGTGTCGCCGCCTGCTACCCCTTCCATGTTCACCTTTTCCTCAAAGGGGATTACCGCCTCCATGCTGGCGCACATTCCCTCCATGTCTGTCAGATACAGTATGGACACCACCAGCCTGCCTTTCAGGCTGACCACGTTTTCACCGGGGCGGATCTCCTCCATGATGATCTCGCCTTTACTGCTGAGCAGATAGTTTGCATCAGGCTTATTATCTGAAATGTTGACATCCTCTTCCAATACCATCTGCGTGCCGGCTCTGCCGTTTATTCGATCCATATGTATCTTTTTCTTCACCAATTCCACAAAAAATGCCCTCCCTGCGTATAGTTACTATAAATCTATGCGCAGGGAGGGGCGGATATGTTTTTTATTTTGGCGGGAAATTGCGACAACGTAAATTATGAAAGGAGCATGCGAAGCATTCTCTGAATCAAGTGCGCCGGCGCTCGATTTTTACAGATATGATTTCGTCCGTTTCATATCGGTGACAAAATCGGGATTGTCTTTTTTCATCAGGTCATAAAGCTTATACGCATTATCGTGATCCTCAATCAATGCCTGCAGTTCGCTCTCCGTTATGCCGACCAGCTGGATGAATTGGGTCTTGCCATATAACGTGTCCTGCGTCTGCGCTTCCGTATCGGCAATCGTCAAAAGAGCTGTGATGTCTGACTTCACACCCGTATGTAAAGACTTTCCCCCGCCCGAAACATACTCGAAGGGATCAAAAAACCTTTCCTGTGTATAAGTATATCTGGCAAGATTCAGCATCATGTCAATCGCCCACATACACGCCTCGTCTGTATCTTCCTTAAGCTTGATCGTCATTTCATAACCCCATTTACTCCACTCGCCGCCGAGCGCTTTTTCATTGGCGTAAAGCTGGGTCATGCCGTATGTCACTATGTGCTTATAGCCTTTCGGAGATGGGTAAATGGAAAATCCGTCAAGGTAATTGTTTCCCCCAAAGACGGCTCTCGACGCCATGTCTGTAGCATAGTGCCCGGGCTTCACTCCGGGATAAAGCCTGTCAAATTCCTTGTCAATGATTTCCCATCCCGGCGCCCACTCGGGATCGTCTTCCACTCTCTTTCTGAACTCCTCTATCGTCATTTCCGTTTTTCCTCATTTTCTTTCTGCATATCTCCTGCAGAGAATGCCCGTATTTTCGCGTTTCTCACGTTACCGCCCCAACCAGCTCCGTCACATTCTCAATCCCATACTGCTTCATATAAGCCTCGATTCCTTCCACCACTTCCACAGTCGTGTAAGGGTTCACAAAATTCATCGCCCCAACCGCAACCGCGCTGGCCCCGGCAAGCAGGAACTCGATCGCGTCCTCCGCGCTGCCGATACCGCCCATGCCGATAATCGGAATCTTCACAGCCTGCGCCGTCTGGTAGACCATGCGCACAGCCACCGGCTTGACAGCAGGGCCGGACATGCCGCCCGTCTTATTGGCAAGCACAAACTTTTTCCTGTGAATATCAATCTTCATGCCCGTGATCGTGTTAATCATGGAAAGCGCGTCGGCTCCCGCCGCCTCCGCCGCTTTTGCCAACTCCGTGATGTCCGTCACATTCGGGCTCAACTTCATAATCACCGGCTGTTTCGCCTTTTTCTTAATCTGTGACGTGATATCGTAGAGGGAATCCACTTTCTGCCCGAAAGCGATCGCCCCCTCCTTCACATTGGGGCAGGACACGTTGATTTCCAGCATGGAAACGGACGTATCTGAAAGGCGCTCCACCACTTCCAGATAATCCTCCACGGTTTTTCCGCAAATATTCACAATGACATTTGTATCATATTTATTCAAAAAAGCCAAATCCCTCTCGATAAATACATCAATCCCCGGATTCTGCAGTCCGATGGCATTTAACATACCGCCGTAAACTTCCGCCACACGGGGCGTCGAATTTCCCTCCCACGGCACGTTCGCAACCCCTTTGGTCACCACCGCGCCCAGCCTGTTTAAATCCACAAAGTCACTGTACTCCATACCGGAACCGAAAGTGCCGGACGCCGTCATAACAGGATTTTTAAAGGTGACTCCCGCGATTTTTACCTCTGTATTCATAGTTTCCTCCATGTCAGAGCATTTTTCTGCGATGACACGCGATGAGAAATTCGCGAAGGCGATTTCTCAACGGCCATCATTGACTTTGAGATGCTCTTTCTCAAAGTCAGGATTGAAAAATCAGTGCATCAGCATGATTTTTTCAATCCGCCACCTCCCCTGCTTCAAAAACCGGTCCCTCCGTACAGATGCGCGCATTGTGTACATGGGAATGGGCATCCACCTTCGTCGTGCGGCATACACAGCCCAGACACGCACCCACACCGCATGCCATGCGCTCCTCCAGAGAAATGTATGCCTCAATCCCATTTTCTGCCGCATACTTTTTAATTGCCCGGAGCATCGGCATCGGTCCGCACGCCATAATCACATCCGCATGGAGCGAATAAGCTTTGATGATATCCATCACGTTTCCCTTCGTCCCCACGCTGCCGTCCTCCGTCGCCACATAGACATCGCCGTACTCCGCCAGATCCTCTTCCAAAAAAAGGTCTTTATTCCGATAGCCGAGAAGAATCTGCTTTTTCTCATCCATCGCTTTTGCCAGCTCCAGCATGGGCGGAATGCCGATCCCGCCGCCCATCAGAAAGACGCGTTTCCCCTTTGCCTTATCAACAGGGAACCCGTTCCCCAGCACGCCAAGTATGTCCAGTCGGTCGCCAGCCTTGCAGGTGGAAAACTCAGCCGTCCCCTTTCCTGCCACGCGGTACACCAGCCGCAGCCTGTTTTTCTCCCTGTCCGTCTCGCAGATGCTGATGGGACGGGGCAGGAGCATACTCTCTCCGCGGGGATAGACCGCCACAAACTGCCCGGGATGGGCGTCCTTCGCAAGCTTCGTCTCCAGCCAGAGGTCGAAAATCTGCTCGCCTATCTGTTTTTGCGATATTACCGTCGCCGTTACTTTTTTCTTTTGCGCCATATGCGGTTCCTTTCTTCTCAGCTGCTTAAACCCGCAGTGCAAGCTCGAAAAACCTGCGGTTTTCCTCGCTCGCGGGCTGTCTACGCTCCGCTTCGGTCCGTGCTAAACAAGCGCCACTGGCGCTTAGCACCGCCCTATGCATCCATTCGGATAAATGTCTCGGTGAGCAAGCTCCCCTCCCCGTTTATCCTCTGTCAGCGCACTGCTCATTGCCATCACGTAGATTATATCACACTCTCCGGCGCTTGTCTTTCCATTGCCAGAAGCCATTCTTTCTTTTCGATGCCACCCGCATACCCCGTCAGGCCGCCGTCCGACCCGACGACCCTGTGGCATGGGATAATAAGGGAGATGGGATTGTGTGCCACCGCACTGCCCACCGCCTGCGCCGACATCGATGCCAGCCCTCGCCGTCTTGCAATTTCCGCGGCAATCTCCGCATATGTTGTCGTCTGCCCGAACGGGATTTCCAGCAGTATCTCCCAGACCTCTTTTTGAAAAGGCGTTCCTTTCAAAGTCAGCGGCGGCATAAAAGCGGGGTTTTCCCCGTCAAAATACAGGGCGAGCCATTCTGCCGTCCGGGCAAAGACAGGCAGGTTTTTCTCCTCGTGATCCGGGTCAAGTTTTGCCGCAAAATATTTCTGCCCCTCAAACCATAAGCCTGTCAAGGCATGTCCGTCTGACGCGAGCAAAATTTTACCAAGCGGGGAATTGTAGTAGTGTGCATATTCCATTGAATTCTCCTGCAAACTTTTTCTATATCACCATTACCAGCGTCCCCGCCCCGATCAGCACACAACCGATCACCGATCTTGCGGTAAATTCCTCATGCAGAAAAACAAACGCCAGTATAAGTGTGATCACCACACTCAGCTTGTCGATCGGCACCACCTTGGATGCCTCTCCGATCTGCAGGGCATGGTAATAGCAGAGCCACGACGCGCCGGTCGCAAGCCCCGAAAGGATCAGGAACGTCCAGCTTTTTCTGCTGATCTCGGCAATGCCGCCCTGCGTGTGTGTCAGAAACACCATGCCCCACGCCATAATAACGACCACAACCGTCCGTATCGCCGTGGCGAGATTGGAATTTACTCCCTCGATACCGATTTTTGCAAGTATCGAAGTCAATGCCGCAAACACCGCGGACAAGATTGCAAACAGGAACCACATATGCCGCCACCTCCACTTTATTTATACCTATTTTCCCCTGTAAAATCAAGTTTACGTCAAAACAGGAAGCGGTAAATTTTCACATTTTAAACTATTCCATTTCATTCACAGTCCGTGACAAACTAGTGCTCCATTTACCAATTAACTATCCTTTTTTGCTTGCCAGCATTCCCTTCTACTGCGTTGTTTTCGGTCAACGATGCCACCGGCATCGCCTCCCTCAAACGCCTTGTATAAGGAAATTCTGGACTTCGCAAAAAGTGTATGCAATTGGAAAATGGAGCA
>VSNH01000136.1 GCA_009774215.1 Lachnospiraceae bacterium | reverse complement strand
TAGTCTAAATATCTATCGACTACAATTATAGGTGATACTTGAGGATCAGGAAATCCGCAGGAATATTTGGCGCTTACGATTTATTAGGTTGTTTAAGGGGTAAACGGAATTTTACAAGGAATAATTCAATGAATTACAGGAAGTGAATACTCAATGTAGAAATGATATATTTGTAGATATTTAGGGGATTGGGGGTTATAGGAGTGAAGGTAGTCGATATCTCCAGTTTGCAGGAACCATATGGGGAAATTGCAGAAATAATAGGGGTTGAAGCGACGGTGGCAATATTTAATGAGCTAAAGGGGCAACAAATTACCTTTCCAACAAGGCTTTTTAAAAAGAGTTATGTAATAAAGGAGGTGAATCTAAGGTACAATGGCGGTAACTTAAAAGAGCTTGCAAAGGAATTTAATTATACGGAGAGGTGGATTAGAACCTTTATTAATAAAAAACAAAGGAGGATGGAGAGTGAGCTTAGATGACTTTTTTGAAAAGGCTAACAAGGCATATGGCGTAGCGCTGAAAGTATTAAATAAAGCGGTAGGCGGTGCGCAAGATCAGTGTCGAAGGAATCTACGCGCAAGTAGTGACGAGCAATTAAGGGAGATGGAAAAGAAACTTTCGGAAGATGGTGGATCATCTGTCACGCAATCGTTGTTATATGAGGAAATGCATAGAAGGCATATGGAGTAGGTTATACAATAAGAATGTCATAAAAAATTCAAAATTAGGAGGAAAAAGTAATGGCAAGAGTTAATCTTTCAAATGGGGATATTGTAGAAGTGGAGCTTGTAATACCGCCAAACTATAAGTACAATGATGATATGAGAAATGATTTTATACATGAATTTGACACGGGAGCTGTGTCTGACGTAGAAATTGAGAGTGCGCTTCGAAGGGGTTGGGCGCGTTCACTCGGTAAAGTTGGTGAGTGGAGATAATACATATAAAAGCGTAATAAAGAAATGGAAGAAGGGTGTATGGCAATGAAAAGCTGTACACTCTTTTAGTTGTTTGGGGTGATACATGATTAATGTGGTTGAACTCGATAGCCTATAAGCCACATGTGATGCAAAAAAAAGAACAAGAGAAAAGCGTGCATGATGACTTCCTTATGATGGCTGGATATGCTATAATCAAAATGAACGAAGGAGATTATGGATGAAAGATACAAAGGTACAGTGGCACCCGGGGTTTGTAGCGGCGATGAATTTGGAACTGGCAAAGAATCGGGATGATCTAATATTTGTCAAGGAATATAATCTGAATACCAAGCCGCTGGAGGTTGACCTTCTGGTAATCAAAAAGGATAAATGCGTTGCTACTGATAATGAAATAGGGGCGATATTTAGAGGGCATAATATTTTAGAATACAAATCCCCGCAGGATCATCTGGATATTGACACTTTTTATAAGGTGGGTGCATATGCAAGTTTGTATAAATCCTATGGGGAGACCGTAGATTCGATAAAAGCAGATGATATCACAGTGTCCCTTGTCCGAGACGCAAAGCCGGTGGAACTTTTCAGATATTTTGAAAAGCACCAATATACAATAACGACCCCTTATCGCGGCGTATACTATATTGAGGGTATGGTTTTGTTCCCGACACAGATCATTGTCACTAAGGAGCTGGAGAGAGATACACATATATGGCTGAAAGCCTTGTCGGACAGGATCGAGAAACGGGATATGGAAGAACTGCTAAAAAGAATCAGCCGACTTACTGAGCAGGGGGACAGGGAATTAGCTGATTCTGTTTTGGAAGTGAGTGCACAGGTAAACAGAGAAGTGTTAGAGGAATTGAAGGGAGATGATAACATGAGTGAGGCACTGTTGGAGATTTTTATGCCGATCGTAGAACCACTTATAGAAGCCCGTATAGAGCCACTTATAGAAGCCCGTATGGAGCCGCTTATAGAAACACGTGTAGAAGAAGGAAAAAAGCAAGGAAAAAAAGAAGGAAAAAAAGAAGGAATACAGGGAACCGTGGATGTTCTTCGTGATTTAGGGCATGGGGACATCGAAATTAGTGAGATTATTCAGAAAAAGTATGGTCTTACTAATGAGGAAGTGGCAGAATATATATAGTAATCTGCCGTATCAAAAGTATTTATTAAGAGGGATATTCTTGTGACAGGAAGGAATATCCCTCTTTTCTTGTGTATAAAACAGCATGTATTGGTATTTATTGCGGGGATGGTAGAATGTATCATCCCGTTTTGCGATAAAAGAGAATGAAAAGGAGCGTGTAAATTATGGCAGAAGAACGAAATGTTTTTGAGGTTATTACAGATTATTCCGTCAATGAGCGGATAAATCAGATTTTGCTGGAGAATAAGCAGTATCAAGACATACAAGGTCAGATTGATAAACAGATTAAGTTGTTTGAAGAACTCAATCTGGATAAAGAGCAACGGTTAATTGTAGATCGGCTGGTTTCCCTTCACACGGAAAGCGGTGCTTTATATGGCAGAGTGACGTATCAGCAAGGCTGTAGAGACTGTGTAACTTTGTTACAGGCGATGAACCTTATCAAAGCCTCATAGCATCGGACGCAGAAGAATTAAGGTATATCAAAGATTTTCAACATCAAAGTATATATTATTATCATAAGCAGACCGATGGAGCCGATCCGTCGGTCTGACTTTTTGTCAAATTAAAAGAATGGAGGAAAAAGGTATGTCGGCAAATGTAGAAACTATGTTTTACACGAGGGAAAAGCCTTGGCATGGTTTGGGGACAAAGGTGGAGGATGCGCCCACATCCGTAGATGCGTTGCGTCTGGCAGGATTGGATTGGAATGTGATGCAGGAGTCCATCTTTACAGAAACAGGGGACGCGATTGCTGGTTACAGGGTAAATATTCGTGACAGGGACAGAAAGGTGCTTGGGGTGGTGAGTGATCGCTACAAGATCATCCAGAACAGGGAAGCATTTGCTTTCACGGACACTTTGCTTGGTTATGGCGTGCGCTATGAGACGGCGGGTTCCTTGCAGGAGGGAAAGAGGGTGTGGCTTCTGGCGAGGTTGCCGAGGGAGTATATCATCGCGGAAGAGCAGATATCGCCCTATCTGGTTTTCAGCAATTCCCATGACGGAAGCGGAGCTGTGAGGGTAGCATTAACGCCAATCAGAGTTGTTTGTAACAACACACTGAATCTTGCTCTGGCTACAGCAAGCCGTTCTTGGTCTATGATCCATAAGGGAAATGTAAAAGACAAGATGCAGGAGGCAAAGAATACTCTGTTTATGGCAGAGGCTTACATGGAGAGCCTTGGGGAAGAATTTGAACGCTTACGCTGGATGAAAGTTACTGATAGTCAAGTAGCGGAATATGTTGAGAAGTTACTTCCGTTGGAAAAGGATGTTACAGAGACACGGGAGAAAAATACTCTGAAACTGCGTGAGGATATACTGCGCCGCTACTATGACGCGCCCGATCTGCGGGGTGTGGGGAACAACGCCTACCGATTTATCAACGCTGTGTCTGATTTTGCTACTCATGTTCAGCCGCTTCGCAGGACAGCAAATTATAATGAGAATCTTTTTGCCCGCACGATGGATGGCAACCCGATGATTGACAGGGCATATCAGCTTGTAAAGGCGGCGTAAGGGAATAGCGGAATGGAGGGAAGGCAGGGACTATGGAACAAATAGTAAAAGCTGTGGTGGTTGGTATTCTTACGGTTATCATTGGCGTTTTGAATAAAGACAGTGATTGACTGTAATAAAACAATATTATTCCCATATGAAAACTATAATAATTGCGTTACAGTATGGAGAGGAGTAATTTATATGGGTGAATGGCAGGCAGTTTGACAGCAATTTTGACAGCAACGGGAAAAACAGAATATAACACGGGATAACATCAGCGGGACAGATTAGGCTGAAATATGGATGAAATAACACGGTAGAATACTGTAAAATAGGGAAAAAACGGCAATCTCTTTATTTAGGTTCCAGTGGGAGACCGTGCAGGTTCAAGTCCTGTTATCCGCAGTAAAATTTAAGAATGTGTGAAAACAGGACTTGAACCGGAGTAATGTCCTGTTTTCCGCATATGGAAAGAAGGAAGTGCATGAGAGGTGCGCTTCTTTTTTTAGCCTTTTTTAATCTTTTGATTTTGCAAAAAATAACTCAAAATTGTGAAAAACACCCAAAATATGCAGTTATATATTGAAAATATTTAACTATTTTCAACAAAAACCATATAATATTTTGGAAGAGAGATTACATCATAAGGGAGGAGCGGACATGTATAAATTACAAAAGGCGATTGGCTTGTCGGTCATAACGGGACTTTTATTGTCAGGCTGTGGACAGGCAGGCGATCCTGAGATCATTATGCCGGACACGCCGATGCAGCCTTCGGCGGCTGTAAACGGCGGGGCAGCGGCGGAACCTGTGGCGGCAGCGGAGGAGCCTACGGAGGAGCCAACGGATGCGGGGACGCAGGAGGCGCAGCCGGCTGCTGCTGCCGGCGGGGCGCATACTGTGTATCTGATTACCATGGACTTGGCGGACAGCTATTGGCAGTCGATTGACAAGGGGTGTAAGCAGGCGGCGGAAGAACTGGGAAATATTACATACAAGTGGATTGGGCCGGACACCCACGATGACGCATTGCAGAGCGCCTGTGTGGATCAGGCGGTGTCGGAAGGGGCGGAAGCCATTCTGATTGCGGCAAACAGTGCGGAGGGAGTGAACGCCAGCTTACAGAAGGCGGCTGATGCGGGCTGTAAGATTATTTATGTGGACAGTGCGGCAAGCTTTGACTGTGTGACGGCGCTGGCGACAGACAACGAGGCGGCGGGAAAGACGGCGGCGGAGAGCATGAAGACGGCGCTGGCAGACAGAGGGATCACGTCGGGCACAATCGGTGTATTTGGCGTGACGCAGGACACGGCTTCCTGTGTGGCAAGGGAGACAGGATTCCGCGCCGCTTTTGAAGGGACAGACTTTGAACTGGGTGACACGGTATACATGATGGATGATGCAGCAAATATTAAAAATGCCGTGACTGCAGGACAGGGGCAGGGATATGTGGCGTTTTTCGGAACCAATGAGGGCACTTCTGTGGCGGCCGGTGAAGCGGTTAGGGAATCCGGACGGGACGATCTGGTTGTGGGCTTTGACACGTCGGATGCCATGCGGGCGTTGATTGCGGACGGCACGGCTTATGCAACCATGCAGCAGAACCCGGAGCGCATGGGACATGACGGCATGGTTATTGCCGTGCAGGCATTGGAGGGAACTTATACGGACACGAACACAAAGACGGATACCGGCGTGACGGTGATCACTGTGGATTCGATGTAACAGGGAAGCCGAAGTTACGATTGAATGTAGGAGATGCGACATGAAATTTAAACAGAAAATGTTTACCTTATACTGTGTTCCCATGCTGGTGTACGGTATCCTGCTTTTATGTATCGGGCTGATTCAGTTTGAGAACGGCATGTATAAGGAGACGAGGAACAGCTTAAAATCAAATGCGCTGGCGGCAATGAGTCTGTACAACAGCCAGGGCTACGGGGACTACGCAATAAAGTCTGACGGCAATGTCTGGAGAGGTATGAATTTTAATATCTCGCAGGAGACAGGCATTGTGGATGAATTGAAAGAGCAGACAGGGGTGGATATCACGTTTTTCTTTGGTGACACGGCTGTCATGACTTCGGTGATGAGTGAAAGCGGAGACCGATGGTACGGTATGAAGGCGGGCGCGAATATTACTAATTATACGCTGAATCTGGGAGCGCAGCTCTGGTATCGCAACATCGAGATAGACGGAAAGATGTGTCATGCCTATCTGATTCCCATTGTGCAGCCGGGCGACGGCACTGTGGCGGGCGCCATGATGGCATCTCTTCCGACAGAAGAATTTGACGGTATCATCAGACGATACGTGATGATCAGCGTTGTGATTGCGCTGGTGGTTCTTCTGGCGGTGGGCGGCTTTATTTACTGGTATATCGGCGGCCTGACCAGAGTGCTGCACAATGTGCGGGAAGTGCTTTCCAAGGTTTCTAACGGGCAGTTTGAGGATGAGCGTCTGGCAGAGAACAGACGAAAGGACGAGTTTGGCGATCTGGCTTCCTGCACGGAGAAACTGCGGTTAAAGATTTACTATATTCTGGATGATATCCGCCGCGGGACGGTGAAGCTGACGGAGGCTGTCGAACGGCTGAACAGGACGGCCGAGAGCACCACGCAGGCAGCGCTGAGTATGGGCGGCAGCGTCGGGCAGATCGAGGATACTGCTAACCGGCAGCAGAGCGGAACCGCACAGGCGGCGCAGGATGTGGAGGCCACGAAGCAGTCGATAGACGAAACGCTGGTGCAGATCGAGGACATCAACCGGATATCGCGAGACATGGAAAGTATGTCGAAGGAGAGCGCGGACATATTGCGGGAGCTGGAGGAGAGCAGCAAAAAGGCACAGAATACGGTGCTCGGCATCAGGAATCAGACAGACACCACGAACGAGTCCGTCAAACAGATTAAGAGTGTCACGGAATATATCACCAACATTGCGGAGGAGACCAATCTTCTGGCGCTCAATGCCAGCATAGAGGCGGCGAGGGCCGGAGATGCGGGCAGAGGCTTTGCGGTGGTGGCGCAGCAGATTCAGAAGCTGGCGGAGGAATCCAACCATTCGGCGGCGCAGATCGGAGAAAACATTAAGGATCTGGTGGAGAAGACGGAGGAGAATCTGGTGGCGATGAATCTGATCGGTGAGGTGCTGAAATCGCAGGAAGACAAGGTGACCAGAACGAAGGATATCTTTGGCGAGCTTGACCGCAGTATCAATATGGTGACGGATAAAGAGAGCAATATGCAGCAGAATATCCGGTCCATGAACCGTGCGAAAGATAATATGTCCAACGTCATAGAGGAACTGGCACAGTCGTCTGCAGCCAACGTCAGCACGGCGCAGGTGACGGCGGCGGCCGCTGGACAGATGCAGGAGGAGGTAAAGGGAATTACCGAACTGAGTGCAGATCTGACAGGGCTTGCGGAAGATTTGAACCAGAATTTACAGTTGTTTTTATCGTAAATGACTGCGCAGGTATCAAGGAACAGGGGGCTTGTATCAAAGCCCTCTGTTTTTTAAGTTCGCAACTAGGTTTACGTAAAATTCTCGCACATCAAAACCGGGAACGTTTTCCCGATTTAAGTCAATCATATCGCCGTGAGAGATGCCCCGCCCCTCGGATGTGACAAGCCGGGTAAAATTGTCACCCCAGCAGGCGCTTTCCAGGGACACAAGGCCGTCGTTTGCGCCGTCAAAGTGTCTGACAAGCGGGTAGGCCATATTTAAGGGAAATCTGCCGCTGGAGGCGCAGTTCATTTGACTGCCTACGCTCTGATAGAAAACTTCGGGGCAATTGGGCAGCATGCTGTTTCTGCGGTCGCAGGCGGAGGCCGTGAGATCACGCACGGCGGACAGAAAGTCGGGATTGCTGTCGCCAAATTTCTTCAGGGCGGCATTGTACTTGCGGGCCACGCTTTTCTGGATTTTCACAGGTATTTTATCCAGAAGATAGTCGGCAAAGATACAGCCCCTGTGAGGGGTGTTTATGGTGGTAAGGGAAGCGACGTATGGCGCGGCGCCGCAGGCGCTTATGGCATAGCGGCTGTCCAGACCGCCCTTGGAATGTGCGATGATATTTACCCTTTCACAGCCGGTTTCCCGCACAATGGCGAGGATGCGCTCTGCAAGCTCCTGACCGCAGTCTGCCACGGAGGCGGCAGACTGCTGGCTGCCGTAGTAGACGCTTGCGCCGTTCTGTTTCAGGGCGTGGGGAATCCTGCCCCAGTAATTAAAGAAACGGAAATCACGGAAAAATACGCCGTGCACGAGAAGAAGCGGATATTTTGTCTCACAGAGGCGGCTTTCGGCGCGAATTTGGTCAAGCAGAAACTTTTCCTCTTCAAATGCCGCTTCCCGTGAGGTGATGGCGATGATGCGGCACAGCGCCCAGATATGAACCAATGGAATCCATCCGCAGACAATGCCGATGACACGCCATTTGATGCCGAGCTGCACGGAAGTCGTATACACGCGGATGATGCCGTTCCAGAAAAGGACGGACTCCATCAAAACGAGAAAAAGCAGGCTTACCAGGCGGCCGACGACATAGCCGGGTCCGGTGCCGTCAGGCCGCAGGAAAAGCGTATACAGGATAACAAAAAGGGACTCGGCAACGCCCGTGGAGAGGAAGAGCTGCAGCAGCGCCGCGCCGTCCTCCAAAATTTGGTTTCGGCTGCCGAAAGTCCGTAGAAAGGTGAACCGGGGGAATATATTGATAAGAACAAAGAGGAAAAGGCCGAGGAAGCACGCAGGAATGACTGCAGCCGCCCGGGGCGGTGTAAAAAAGGCGTTCCGCAGGCCGCTGTCGGTGATATAGGGTATCAGGATATAGAGTGCGCTCATCTCCGCAAACAGGATTAGTGCAGAGATTATTTTTCTTATGTGCTTCATGGTTTTCTCCTGAGTATGGATTGTCAAAAGCGGCGGGTTTTCGTCGCTCTTTCGTCTATTATAACACATACGGTTGCTTTTTTTTCTATATTCGAGTAAGATGTCTTAAGAATCTCAGACAGGTATCATAGAAGAAAGAAGGTTTCACATGGGTGCGGCAGAGGTTATGACCCGTGAGGAGCGGATGGCGACGGAGTCCATCGGAAAATTGATGGCAAGCATGACGCTGCCGTCTATCCTCGCGCAGATCATCAATATTTTATACAGCATTATTGACAGAATCTACATCGGGCATATGGAAGGGGTGGCATATACACATCTTC
>VSNH01000135.1 GCA_009774215.1 Lachnospiraceae bacterium | reverse complement strand
TATTTTGGTGTGCAAACTTATTATACACTTAAAGTGTCTCATACGGCATTTCTTTTAAAAAGTTGTAAAGTGGTGTTATGATAGAAAGATTTGATTTTGGAATAATCTGTGCTTTTAATTTTGTTAATGCAACGGCAAATATGTTGGATAATAACGCCTATCAGGCTTCTTTATCTACATTGGTGAATGAAAATGATATAAAGAAAGCAGGAGGCATGAACCAGATCATTGATTCCATCAGTGGTATCATTGCTCCTGTTTGTGCTGGAATATTATATTATCCTGTAGGTTTGAAAGGATTATTGATTATTGATTTATGTACATTTTTGATTGCGATGTTAATTTTTATCAGAGTACCAGCATACGTTTTTTCAGATTCGGATAAAGAACAGATGGAGCATGAAAATATATTTGAGAATATTTCAGCAGGATTTCGATTTATATTCTCGATAAGAGGATTAACATTATTAATGATATTTTTTGCCATTTTCAATTTTCTTATTAATGTTTCAGACTCTTTGACGGAACCGCTGGTATTATCCTTGGGTAACAGTTTTGATATGGGTTTGGTAAAGATGGCCGGAGGGGTGGGAATTTTTCTCGGAAGCTTATTTGTTGCCGAAAAGGGCATGAAATATTCTTATGGCAGGAGTATTTTTATTTCAGCAATTGTAACGGGTGTATCATTATGCGTTATGGGTATTAGAAATAATATTTGTTTCGTTATTTCGGGTGAATTTGTATTCTTGTTTGTAACGCCTATTGTAAATACGCTGGCGGGAACATTGTGGATATTAAAGACACCGAAGGAATTGCAAGGCAGAGTATACGCGGCTAGAAGCATGGTGGCTAAATGTATCATTCCGCTTTCCTATTTATTGGTTGGTCCAATGGCAGATAGTTGGATTCCGACATTTTTGCAGAAGCATCCGAACGTCTGCAGAGCGATTCAAACAGTTTTAAAAGAAGGAAACCTTAATTACAGACTGGTGTATGTGATGGCTGGGATGGCAGCAATTATTTTTGCATCGCTCTTTTTCTCTCAAAAAGAATTGCGCCATATTAAGTAAAAACAGTTGACAGCTCACTGCGGATTGTGCTATAGTAGCAGATGCCGAAGACAGTAGGTGCCGTATTGTCGGCGTAAGAGTCCGCCTACCGAGGAGAGAAGAGATATCATTGACTTATATCATCCTTCCTGTCTTCAGGGAGGATGTTTCTATGTATACACTCCTATCGGCAACAAAATCTATAAGGAGGTAATGTAATGGCAAAGGTGGAATTGAAGAAACCGATCGTGGATGAGATCGCCGCTGCCGTGAAAGACGCACAGTCAGTCGTTCTCGTTGACTATCGCGGACTTACGGTGGAACAGGACACACAGCTTCGTAAGCAGCTGCGTGAGGCCGGGATCACCTACAAGGTTTACAAGAACACAATGATGAATTTTGCATTCAAGGGCACGGACTGCGAAGCGCTTCTCCCTTATCTGGAAGGCCCCAGCGCGGTTGCCATCTCTACAGAGGACGCTACGGCTCCCGCGAGAGTGTTATGCAAATTCGCTAAGACGGCAGACGCCCTCGAAGTGAAGGGCGGCATCGTGGAAGGCATCGCTTATGATGCGGATGGCATCAAGGAAGTTGCGAAGATTCCTTCCAGAGAAGAGCTGCTGTCCAAGCTGCTTGGCAGCATCCAGTCTCCGATCACCAACTTCGCACGCGTGATGAACCAGTTGGCGGAGAAAGGCGGTGCTTCCGGGTGCGAGGCGCCTGCGGCTGAAGAAGCGCCCGCTGAGGCAGAGGCTGCTCCTGCAGCGGAGGAAGCGCCCGCCGAGGCAGAAGCTGCACCGGTAGAAGAAGCAGCGCCTGCGGAGGAAGCACCCGCAGCAGAATAAACGGTTTAAATGCTTCGCATGAACCCCGAGCCTGCTAAAGCAGTCTCGAACAGAAGGTTAAAAGTAAACAATAATAAAATGGAGGAAAACAATCATGGCAAAGTTATCTACTCAGGAACTGATCGATGCGATCAAAGAGTTGACAGTATTGGAATTAAATGATCTGGTAAAAGCATGTGAGGAAGAGTTTGGCGTATCCGCAGCGGCGGGCGTGGTAGTTGCGGCAGCAGGCGGCGACGCAGGCGCAGCGGCAGGCGAGGAGAAGACCGAGTTCGACGTTGAGCTGACAGAGGTTGGTCCTAACAATGTTAAGGTAATCAAGGTGGTTCGTGAAGCTACCGGTCTTGGCCTGAAGGAAGCGAAGGATCTCGTAGATTCCGCTCCGAAGGTACTCAAAGAGGCTGCTTCCAAGGAAGAGGCTGACGACATCAAGGCTAAGCTTGAGGCTGAGGGCGCGAAGGTTACCCTTAAGTAATCGCAAGACATATCTGAAAAGAGAGACCGTTCACATGTTTTCGTAAAAGCATGTGGACGGTTTTATTTCTAAATTTTTTCTTAGTTTCTGAAAAAAGTCATTGACTCTCCATGGTAATTTGTAGTAGAATGTATGATGCACTATTGTGGTGTGCTATGCTTTCTTGAAGTGTTGTCTCTGATGAAGCATGGATCAATCATAAAGAACGGGGTGAAGTGTCAATGGAAAAAAACAGGATCCGTAAGACTGCGGCCGGCAGAAATACGCGTATGACCTATGCACGACAGAAAGAGGTTCTGGAAATGCCGAACCTGATCGAAGTTCAGAAGAACTCCTACCAATGGTTCCTGCATGAAGGCTTGAAGGAAGTGTTTGACGATATTTCTCCGATCTCGGATTACAGCGGACATCTGAGTCTGGAATTTGTCGACTTTGAGCTGTGCGAGGAAGACGTCAAATATTCTATTGAGAAATGTAAGGAGAGAGACGCCACTTACGCAGCCCCTCTCAAGGTGAAGGTACGTCTGATTAACAAAGAGAAGGACGAGATTACCGAGCATGAGATCTTTATGGGCGATCTGCCGCTTATGACGCAGACCGGCACCTTTGTGATTAACGGCGCGGAGCGTGTCATTGTCAGCCAGCTTGTCCGTTCCCCCGGCATTTATTACGGAATCGGGCATGACAAGATCGGTAAACGCCTCTTTTCCGCGACCGTGATCCCGAACCGAGGCGCGTGGCTGGAGTACGAGACGGACTCCAATGACGTGTTTTACGTGCGCGTGGACCGAACCAGAAAGGTTCCGATCACTGTGCTGATTCGTGCCTTGGGCGTAAGTTCCAATGATGAGATCAGAGAGCTTTTCGGTGATGAACCGAAGATTGAGGCAAGCTTTGCGAAGGACGCTTCTGAGAATTATCAGGAGGGTCTGCTTGAGCTGTACAAAAAGATCCGTCCCGGTGAACCGCTCAGTGTAGAGAGTGCAGAAAGCTTGATTATGGCTATGTTTTTTGACCCCAGAAGATATGATCTGGCAAAAGTCGGCAGATATAAATTTAACAAGAAACTGATGTTTAGGAACAGAATCAGGCATCACGTTCTCGCGGAGGATGTGGTGGATACCCAGACCGGGGAGATTTTGGCGAAAGCGGGAGACAAGGTGACGGCAGAGATGGCGGATGCCATTCAGAACGCCGCGGTTCCCGCCGTGTGGATTCAGACGGAAGAGAGGAACGTCAAGGTTCTCTCCAATTTGATGGTGGACATCACAAATTTCGTTGACTGCAATCCCAAGGAGCTGGGCATCACGGAGCTGGTTTATTACCCTGTGCTGCAGCAGATTTTGGACGAGTACAGCGAGGATCCGGCGCAGCTTGCGGAGGCGATCCGCAAGAATGTGCACGAGCTGATTCCGAAGCATATTACGAAGGAAGATATTTTGGCTTCCATTAACTATAACATCCACTTGGAGTACGGCATCGGCAACGATGACGATATCGACCATCTGGGCAACAGACGTATCCGCGCGGTGGGCGAGCTTTTGCAGAACCAGTACCGCATCGGTCTTTCCCGTCTGGAGAGAGTGGTGCGTGAGAGAATGACCACCCATGACGCGGAGGAGATTTCGCCCCAGGTGCTCATTAACATCAAGCCCGTGCAGGCGGCGGTGAAGGAGTTCTTCGGTTCTTCCCAGCTGTCCCAGTTCATGGATCAGAACAACCCGCTTGGCGAGTTGACGCACAAGAGGCGTCTTTCCGCGCTGGGTCCCGGCGGTCTGTCCAGAGACCGTGCAGGATTCGAGGTGCGTGACGTGCACTATACGCATTACGGCAGAATGTGCCCCATCGAGACGCCTGAGGGACCGAATATCGGTCTGATCAACTCGCTGGCGTCCTATGCGAGAATCAATGAGTACGGTTTTGTGGAGGCGCCTTACAGAAAGATCGACAAGAGCGATCCGCAGAATCCGCGCGTTACGGACGAGACTGTCTACATGACGGCGGATGAGGAAGACAATTATCATGTGGCGCAGGCATCCGCGCCTCTTGACGAGAACGGCTATTTCAGGAGAAACAGCATTTCCGGCCGTTTCAGGACGGAGACGCAGGAATATCCGAAAGCCATGTTTGATTATATGGACGTGTCCCCGAAGATGGTATTTTCGGTAGCTACGGCGCTCATTCCGTTCCTGCAGAACGACGATGCGAACCGTGCGCTGATGGGCTCCAACATGCAGAGGCAGGCAGTACCCCTTCTCTTCACGGAGGCGCCTGTGGTGGGTACCGGTATGGAGCCGAAAGCGGCTGTGGACTCCGGTGTCTGCGTTGTGGCGAGAAAATCCGGCGTGATTGATTTTGTGTCGGCTGATCTCATTCGGATGACATGTGACGACGGGGAGAAGGACGAGTATCGTCTGATGAAATTCTCCCGCAGTAACCAGTCCAACTGCTACAACCAGAAGCCCATTGTGCAGAAGGGTATGCATGTGGAGCAGGGCGACGTGATTGCGGACGGTCCCTCCACGGACGGCGGCGAGCTGGCTTTGGGCAAGAATCCGCTGATCGGATTTATGACTTGGGAAGGTTACAACTACGAGGATGCCGTACTCCTCAGTGAGAGACTGGTGCAGGAGGATGTTTACACTTCCGTGCACATGGAGGAATATGAGGCGGAGGCGCGGGATACCAAGCTTGGGCCTGAGGAAATTACGAGGGACGTGCCGGGCGTCGGTGACGATGCGCTGAAGGATCTGGATGACAGGGGTATCATCCGTATCGGTGCGGAGGTGCGTGCCGGTGATATTCTGGTGGGAAAGGTAACGCCTAAGGGCGAGACGGAGCTCACGGCCGAGGAGAGGCTGCTTCGTGCAATCTTCGGCGAGAAGGCGAGAGAGGTGCGCGACACTTCCCTGAAAGTGCCTCACGGTGAATATGGTATTGTTGTGGACGCGAAGGTGTTCACGAGAGAGAACGGCGACGAGCTGTCTCCCGGCGTGAACCAGGCGGTTCGCATTTATATAGCACAGAAGAGAAAGATTTCCGTCGGCGATAAGATGGCAGGCCGTCACGGTAACAAGGGTGTGGTTTCCCGCGTGCTGCCCGTGGAGGATATGCCTTATCTGCCAAACGGCCGTCCTCTTGACATTGTGCTGAATCCTTTGGGTGTGCCTTCCCGTATGAATATCGGGCAGGTGCTGGAGATTCATCTGTCGCTGGCGGCGAAGGCGCTCGGCTTCAACGTGGCTACGCCTGTGTTTGACGGCGCAAAAGAGGATGACATCATGGACACGCTGGATCTGGCAAACGACTATGTCAATCTGGAGTGGGAAGAGTTTGAGAAGAAACATAAAGATGAATTGCTGCCTGAGGTGATGGAATATCTGTCCGAGAACAGGGAGCACAGAAAGGTCTGGAAGGGCGTGCCGATTTCCAGAGACGGTAAGGTGCGTCTGCGCGACGGCAGAACGGGCGAGTATTTTGACTCTCCGGTCACCATCGGACACATGCATTACCTGAAACTTCATCATCTGGTGGACGATAAGATCCACGCGCGTTCTACGGGTCCTTACTCGCTTGTAACACAGCAGCCTCTGGGCGGTAAAGCGCAGTTCGGCGGACAGCGTTTCGGTGAGATGGAAGTTTGGGCGCTGGAGGCTTACGGCGCGGCTTACACGCTGCAGGAGATTTTGACTGTGAAGTCTGATGATGTGGTGGGACGTGTGAAGACCTATGAAGCCATTATCAAGGGCGATAATATTCCGGAACCCGGTGTGCCGGAGTCCTTCAAGGTGCTTTTGAAGGAGTTGCAGTCTTTGGGACTGGATGTCAGAGTGCTTCGCGAAGACCAGACAGAGGTGGAGATCATCGAAACCATCGATTACGGTGAGAGCGATTACCGTTATGAGATCGAAGGCGATTCCCGCGGGTATGATTATGAGAGAGAATCCTTCGGCTCGATGGGCTATCAGCGTCAGGAGTTTGACGAGGACAGCGGACAGCTTGTAAGCAGCGATGAGGAGGAAGCCGATTCCTTTGAGGAAGAGCCGGAAGAGACATTTGAAGAAGCCTATACAGAATAACAATGTGAGAAGTATTTCTAAAACGCAGCAGCAGAGACTGCTTTGTTAAGAAGTACTAAGTCTGCTTTGCAGACTTTTCTCACATGGGAGAATGCAAAAAGCGGCATTCTCCGTGTGGACTGGAGATTCCGAAAGCGGCTTCTCCGCATGAATATGACAGATGGAGGGTAATGCAGGATGTCAGATATGAAACAGGAAGCGTATCAACCCATGACATTTGACGCAATCAAGATAGGGCTGGCGTCACCGGAAAAGATCAGAGAATGGTCGAGAGGTGAGGTGACCAAGCCGGAGACGATCAACTATAGAACCTTGAAGCCCGAGAAAGAAGGCCTGTTCTGCGAGCGAATTTTTGGGCCCAGCAAGGATTGGGAATGCCATTGCGGTAAGTATAAGAAGATCAGGTATAAGGGTGTTGTCTGTGACCGATGCGGCGTTGAGGTGACGAAGTCCAGCGTCCGCAGAGAGCGTATGGGCCGCATTGAGCTGGCGGCACCGGTGTCCCACATCTGGTATTTCAAGGGGATTCCGAGCCGCATGGGACTGATCCTGGATCTCTCCCCCAGAGTGCTTGAAAAAGTGCTCTACTTTGCGTCCTATATCGTGCTGGACGGCGGCGAGACGGATCTGGATTACAAGCAGGTGCTCTCCGAGAAGGAGTATCAGGATGCCAGGGAGACCTGGGGTAATAAATTCCGGGTAGGCATGGGCGCGGAAGCGATCAAAGAGCTTCTGCAGGCTATCGATCTGGAAGAGGAAGCGGCGGAGCTGAAGGAGGGCTTAAAAGAGTCAACCGGGCAGAAACGCGCCCGCATCATCAAGAGACTGGAGGTTGTGGAGGCTTTCCGCGAGTCCGGCAACCAGCCTGAGTGGATGATTATGGATGTGATTCCGGTCATTCCGCCGGATCTGCGTCCTATGGTGCAGCTGGACGGCGGCCGGTTTGCAACCTCCGATCTGAATGATTTGTACAGAAGAATCATCAACAGAAACAATCGTCTAAAAAGACTTTTGGAGCTTGGCGCTCCCGATATCATTGTCCGCAACGAGAAGCGTATGCTGCAGGAGGCGGTTGACGCGCTGATTGACAACGGCAGAAGAGGCAGACCCGTGACAGGCCCCGGTAACAGGGCGCTTAAATCCCTTTCCGATATGCTTAAGGGTAAGTCCGGCCGTTTCCGTCAGAATCTGCTCGGCAAGCGTGTGGACTATTCCGGCCGTTCCGTTATCGTGGTCGGTCCTGAGTTGAAAATTTATCAGTGCGGTCTGCCCAAGGAGATGGCGATCGAGCTGTTTAAGCCCTTTGTGATGAAAGAGCTGGTATTCCGCGGCATTTCGCAGAACATCAAGGCGGCGAAAAAGCTGGTGGAGAGACTGGACACGCAGGTCTGGGATGTGCTGGAGGAGGTTATCAAGGAGCATCCGGTGATGTTAAACCGTGCGCCTACCCTGCACAGACTCGGTATTCAGGCATTTGAGCCGATTCTGGTGGAAGGTAAGGCGATCAAGCTTCACCCGCTCGTATGTACCGCGTTTAACGCCGATTTTGACGGCGACCAGATGGCTGTCCATCTTCCTTTGTCCGTGGAAGCGCAGGCGGAGTGCAGATTCCTTCTGCTCTCCCCGAATAACTTGCTTAAGCCTTCGGACGGAGGTCCTGTGGCGGTGCCCTCTCAGGATATGGTGCTCGGCATCTATTATCTGACACAGGAGAGACCCGGCGCGCTTGGAGAAGGCAAGTTCTTTAAGAATGTGAACGAGGCGATTCTTGCCTACGAGAATAAGGCATGTACCCTTCACTCAAGGATTAATGTCAGGGTGACAAAGAAGGATGCCGACGGGAAAGAGGTGTCCGGCAATGTGGAGTCCACGCTGGGAAGATTCCTCTTCAACGAGATTCTGCCACAGGATCTTGGCTATGTGGACAGAACTGATCCGGAAAATCTGCTGAAGCCGGAAGTGGATTTCCATGTAGGCAAAAAGCAGTTAAAGCAGATCCTTGAGAAAGTCATCAACATCCACGGCGCGGTACGGACGGCCGAGGTGCTTGATCTGATTAAGTCAACCGGTTATAAGTATTCCACGCAGGCGGCTATGACGGTTTCTATTTCCGATATGACGGTGCCCGCGAAGAAAGAGGAAATGCTGGAGGCGGCGCAGGCGACGGTAGATAAGATTTCCATGAATTTCCGCCGTGGATTGATCACGGAGGAGGAGAGATATCGAGCGGTTGTGGAGACTTGGAACGACACCGATAAAGAATTGACGGAAGTGCTGCTTTCCGGTCTGGATAAATACAATAATATTTATATGATGGCTGATTCCGGAGCCAGTGGATCCAACCAGCAGATCAAACAGCTTGCTGGTATGCGCGGACTGATGGCGGATACGACGGGACGGACCATCGA
>VSNH01000134.1 GCA_009774215.1 Lachnospiraceae bacterium | reverse complement strand
TCTCGACAATGAGCTGAAACAGCATCAGGAGGAACTTCTCCGCTCACAGAAAAGAGAGGCTATGCTGGCGGAGCTTCGAAAAGCGCAGAACCCGACCAAGGAGGAAGAGACAAAAGATGAAGCTCAGGCGGCCGAAACCTCCTCAGACACAGCGGTTGATGGGAAACGGCCCGTCGATGAGCCACAGACCGCACAGCCGGGAACCGTCATCACCCAGAACAGCGATGGCACCGTTATTTTGAAGGAAGTTATAAAACAGGCGGATAACAGTGATGCGGATCAGGAGACCGCGCCGACCGACGAATCCGGGACAGCGGCCGTCACCGCGGCGGAATCGGAACCCGAGGACGACAAAACTGAGACTGATCCCGCTGAAGAGTTCAGACCTACCGAAAAGGAAATGCATTCTATGGTATCTGCGGATTCTTCCATGCAGATTGCAAACCGTCAGGGCGCGCTCGTGACCAAGACAAACGACGGTGTTGCCATCTTAAAAGGCGAGATCAAACAGGATGAATACCGCGGCACAGATACGGAGAGAAAGCAGGCGGAACTCAAGGAAATGCAGAAGCAGAACGAGCGGGCACAGGCATACCAGCTCTCCTTCTTACACAATGCAAGCAGCGCGATGCAGACAGCGGCTGAAACGGATGCATCCGCCAAGGACAGCGGAAATACTGCGGAAAGAACCTTTTATGTCAGCGGCCTGCATGTGCCGCAGGATGAACAGGCAGCGCAGCAGGGATTCCAAGTCTCCATTGCCTGACTGTATACTTCGATACCACAAACTATGGCCCTGCCGGAACAAATCCTGCAGGGCCATTTAACATCAAATTCCACTGGATTACCTTATTGCGGATAATTCTTTCCTATGCTCCATTCTACATCAATTATCCATCAAAGGAAACAGAAACCGCCCTATCATAAAATAAATCTTCCCCTCATTTTAAAAGTGTGATATAATACCGTCGGCTTTAGGAATCATTGCAGGGACATAAACAGGACAAAAGCAAGAGACGTAAGATGACAGACAAGGGAAAACGCAGGTTAATCAGCATATTTATAATCTTATCGCTGTTCTTCTCGGGCATGTATGTGATTGCAGACCCGGCAGAAGATTTCTTTGCGTCCGGCTTGACGGGAAATATATCCGAAAGCCTCGCTCCTGTCCACTCCGATACCTACAACGACGCGCTCGGCACGACAGAACTGTCTGCCATACACAGTATGGAACTGCAGGCGTGGTCAGGGTATCAGCAGCAATACCGGGAAGTCCATGAATCCCTTTCTCTGCCCTGCCTCGGCATTGATTCTGTATTAAAGGGAAAATTTTATAGAAACCATACGGCAACATATTTATTCTGCCAGACGCAAAATGAGCGGATTACGGAATCCGTCTATCAGTCTGACGGCAAAAAGCGAATCTAAAACTGTATCTGTACAAACGGGAAATGCATAATTTAATAACAGTTTTAGAAAGAAGGGAAATATATGTTGGCACAGGTTGTTGCAATAATTATTTTTATTGTAATGTTTCTTTTTATTGTGACCGAAATTGTGGAAAGACATGTAGTTTCGCTTGTCTGCGCACTGTTGACGGTTCTTTTTGTTTTTGGTCTGGGAATGCACAGCATGACGGCGGTGATCGAGACGCTGAATGTCAAGAGCATTTTTACGCCGGAGTTCTGGTATCTGTCGGGCGAGACGGCAGGAAGCAGCACCGGCATCAACTGGGAGACGATCCTGTTTATCTTTGGCATGATGGTTATGGTGGAGGGCATGGCGCGCGTCGGCTTTTTCAGATGGCTCTGTATGCGCATCGCCAGACTCGTGAATTATCAAGTCATACCGCTGTTTATCACTTTTATGATCTTATCGACCATACTGGCAATGTTTATCGACAGCATCACAGTGATTCTGTTCTTAGCCGCCGTGACGATTGAACTCTCACAGCTTTTGAAATTCAATCCGGTCCCCATGATCCTGTCCGAGATTTTCTGCGCGAATCTGGGCGGTTCGGCTACCATGTGCGGTGATCCGCCCAATATTATTATCGGCACTTCGCTTGGGTATTCTTTTACGGACTTTGTGACAAACACGGGCGTGATCGCAGGCGTCTGTCTGATTGCGGTACTGCTGTATTTTTATCTGATCTTTCACAGGGAACTGAAAGGGAGCGCGGCAGAGACCGTGGATTACAGCAGTCTGCCAAGCCCGGAATCCACCATTACCGATAAAAAAGGATTTGCGGTGAGCTGTGTGATCTTTGCCGCCGCGGTTGTGCTTCTGATCACCCACGCGCAGACGGGGCTTACCGTTTCCACAATCGGCTGTCTTGTGGCGGCTGCCACCCTGATCACCTCATGGAGATATGCCGCGCAGTTATTAAAAAAAGTGGACTATAAAACGCTGCTGTTTTTTATCGGACTGTTCGTCGTGATTGGCGGACTGGAACAGACGGGAATCCTCGAAATCATGGCTGGATTTATCGGCAGGATCAGCGGCGGAAACGTCATGGTCATGGTTGCGATCATTATATGGCTGTCCGCGGTTGTCAGCGCCTTTGTGGATAATATCCCGTTTGCCACCACGATGATACCGATCATAAAAAGTCTGTCCGCTGCATACGGGGTTGATCTGTCCATGCTTTCATGGACGCTGGCAATGGGGACGGATATCGGCGGAAGCGCCACACCCATAGGCGCGTCGGCAAATGTGGTCGGCGTTGCGACGGCGTCGCGGGAAGGTTATGTGATCAAATGGGGACTTTACTGTAAAAAAATGATGCCGGCAACGATACTTGTTGTCCTGCTATCCATGCTTTTGATTTATTTCCGATATTTATAAGGGGAGGTGGAACGAATGGAAAAGCAATTGATTATTTCCGTTGGAAGGGAGTACGGCAGCGGCGGGCACGAGATCGCGGAGAAACTGGCGAACCACTATGGTATCCAGCTGCTCGACCACAATCTTCTCGACGAGATTGCCGCGAAAAAGAACGTGAAGATGGATCATTTGAAAGAATTGGATGAGAAACATAAAAATCCGCTGTCTTCAAGAACCGTGAGAGGTTACAGCAGTTCGCCCGAGGAAAATCTGCTGTATCTCCAGTTTGACTATCTGCGGGACAAGGCGGATGCGGGGGACTCCTTCGTGATCGTAGGGCGGTGCAGCGAGACGATTCTGAAACAGTACGACAGCATGGTATCCATATTTATTCTTGCCGACCGCGAAAAGAGAATCGAGCGGATCATGCGCCTGTATCACCTGTCAGAGAGTGATGCCGCCAAAAAGATCCATGAGAAAGACACGAGCCGCAGACGGTACCATAACAGTTTCTGTGTCGGGAAATGGGGCGACTGCCGCAATTACGACGTCTCCCTGAACAGCAGCAAGCTGGGCATCGACGGTTCCGAGAAACTGCTGACAGAGTATATTGACAGGCGGAGACAGTAGAAAATCAAGCTGCCGGGGCATCCCCGGCAGCTCCAAACCTACTCTAAAATTCCCGCCATCTTCTCTATCATCTCGTCTTCTTTCAGCCGGAACTTAATCTCCACCCTTCTGGATGCCGGCATATCCACCTCATCCGTCGGGCTGCCGAAAGCGTCCTTCCTGTAAACCGGCGTGCTCCACGATTTCCCGTTGACGGTAAGAATTTTCTGCAGCTGCTCAATTTCCGTCTCGCTGAGCCCGTTTCTTTTGTTCAGACAGAAATCCGCCACGGCTTTTGCTCGTTCGTAGGACAGTTCCATATTACTCTGGTAGCCGCCGTCCGTATCCGTGTGTCCTTCGATAATGATCTCCGCAATATACTCGCGGAACTGATCCTGCAGCAGTACATCCAGATACATCGGGATAATGTTCTTTAACGTCTCCCTGCTGTCCGCGGTGAGGGAAGCGCTGTTGTAGCGGAAAAGCACATCGGAAGAGAACGTGATGGAACCTGTCTGGGCATCCACCTTCATGGTGGAATTGCTGAAAGCCGACTGAAGCGCCCCGATGATATCCGTGCGGATGCCGACGATATCCTGCAGTTCCTGCTTGGTCGTCGTCAGCTCCTGTCTTGCATCCTCGATCTCCAGATAGGCGTTGTCCAGTTCTTCCTGCGTCAGCGCCGCCTGATCGTATGCCTGCTGTAACTGTGCCAGAGAAGAGGCAAGCTCCTCGTTTGACTTCTCCAGTTCCGCCTTGGAGAGCTCCAAGTCCGCTATGGTCGCATCCAGCTCGCTCTGCGCTGCGTTCAGTTCCAGCCTCGTCTGGTCCAGATCATCCGTCTTCTGTCTATATACAGCAAGGGTGATCGCTATCATTAAAATGAAAATCAGCAGAAGCGCCGCCATCATATCCGAGTAGGACTGCCAGTAACTGTGCTCTGCAAAAGCCTCCCTGTTCCTGCTTCTATTTCTCATACAAGTTCCTCATCTGTTCAAATGTATATATCTGGCTGCTGATTTCGTCGCTCATGTCACTGCACGCATCCGCGAGTATTTTCTTCTGCTCCTTAAGCTCCCCCGAAAATGCTTCCTGCCTTTCCATGACGCTCGCCAGCGCCTCCTGCACGCTGCGGTTTACTTCCACTAAGGCGGTGACCGCCTCCACCATCTGCGCCGCATTGGCCGCGCTTGCCGCCTGTGACTCTCCGGCGCTCTTTAAGACATTTCCCAGTTTCTTGAAGTCCGTATCCAGTGCCGCCTGCATCTGCGACGTGAACTTATCCACGATGCGCTCCACACCCGCCGTCTGTTCCGTCGCGTTCCCTTTCAGCAGTTCAAGCATCTGCTTTAGGGAATTTGCCATCCCTGCCTGATACACGAGCATCGTCGCCGCGTTCTCGTCCTCTTTCACGGCAGCCGGCTGCGCCGTCTGACGGAACACATCCAGAAATTCGCCCAGCGTCTCATAGACATCCGACATGATACTCCGGTAAACAATATTGAACACCAGCGAAAAAAAGATACCGTACACCGAAGTGTGAAACGCCACCTTCATACCAGAAAGCAGGGAACCCACATTGTCGGAGATGGAAAAAATGTCGTCGCCGCTAAATGCGCCCAGACCCATGGAAAGCCCCAGAAACGTCCCCAAAATGCCCAAACCCGTAAGCGTCCCGGAAACCCCGGAATTGAAAAAATTCATACCTGCCTTGTCCAGCAGATCCTCGTTGATATATTCCCCCAGATCACAGGAAGATGCCGCACCCCTTCTGGTCTTTGCGCTTTTTACCCGCAGACGGTACTTGTCGAACGCTTCCTGTAACACGTTTTCCTCAAAAACTTTGGCATTATCCTTATAGTTTCCCCAGAGATTTTTTCCGCCGGACTCCTTATATTCCTTCTGCAGACGGATCGCCGCGTCCTCCAGATCATAAATGATCCTGTTCAGCCGCCCGAAGCTGACGGAAGATATGATAAACACAATCCCGATCACAATCAGAAAGCCGATGTTGATTGAAAGATTTACAACCGAAATCTCTTCCCCCGTAAACACGCCGTTCAGATACAAAACAAAAGCCACTACAATCACATATAAAAAATACAGTACATAATACAACCTGCTCTTCATCCGTATTCTCCCGTCCTTTTCTTTAAGTCGATACCATTATTATTCCTGTTATCGCAGGATCGATTCCTGCCGATTATGACTTAAACGTATCACATTTTGATTTGAAGTGCAATCGGCTTAAGAATATCTTAAACTAACTTGAATAAAATCTTATATCCCATATTCATACTCAAAAGACGCCCTGTCCGTCTCAAAGGCAAGAAACGTGCGGTTATCTTTTTGGAAACGATACCGAGCCTTGCAGGCTGCGCTTTCATGGATCGTCCTCACCATGTCCCCCTGCGCCGGCGCCTTTAACGGTCTTCCGTTTCTCTCCAGAAGTTCCGCCTCCAGCTCCATGCGCCCCTGCTTAACTTTCACTCTCCCATTCCCCATTTCAGATATTTTTGCCCCCAGATAGGTGGCAAACCGATACTCCCTGCCATCTAGGAGCACCACGCCGATCAGTCCCCGGAAGTGAAAACCGCCCATGGGTATATCCGCCACAGACAGCATGAGCGCGCCCTCTGGGAAACTGCACTGTGTCCAGATATATTCCCTTGGAAACGACCGTCCTCTGTCTCCTTCCCAATAGCCCTGCGCACCGTCAAAAGAAAAAGTCTTTCCATTGACAGACAAGTTTCCCCACACCTTATGTTTCATGCTCCATATGCTGTGGCGGCATTCCAGAAACGGAATGAGAGAAAACGGTCCCATGATATCATATCTCAGAGGAAGCAGATCGCCGAACGCGAGCTTTCCCTCCACTTTCAGTCCCGGCGCGCATACCGACAGCCGCATCCCCCGCTTCCCGAACCTGTTCTTTCCGACAGCAATAGTTCTGCCCCTTTTCCGAAATGCTTCCCCGGGAAAGGGAACCGTCCACGACTGCTCTTCCGTGATAATCTGCAGGGAGCATGTCCTATTCCGCCCCGTCTCGTGAACCGCCGGAATCACCGAAAGTGTCTGCGTATCGGACTGACATTTGAAATACCATCCGTAAAACCATCCTCTTTTTCCTGTAGCCATTCCTTCACTCCTCTGCACGCTAATCAATATGTCACAGCTCTGCCGTGACTCAAATCAGTGCGGAGAATACCGTTTTTCAGGCATTCTCCTGCGTGAAAAGTGCTTCTTGGCGTCCCGTCCTATGGCGGGACGTCTTTAGAAGCACTTTTCACGCTTTTCCCGTCTTTTGCAGTCCGTCTGTGCCGGACCGTCAATCAGATGCCCTTCTTTGTCAAACCAAGAACCGTGGCACGGACAGTCATAGCTTTCCTCCGCAGGGTTCCACTCCAGACGGCAGCCCATATGGGGACAGTTGGGCACGATCCGCCCCCTTCCCGACGGCAAAAGATGCTTTGCCAGACCTTTCACCGAATAGGCGCCGTGCACAGCCAGCTCTTTCGCCGCCTGCGCCGTAAAATGCCGATTGGGTGAAAAAATATCCGCCTCCGGGCAATCCCGCCCTGTGATCAGCGCCGTCAGTATACGCGCGCTCACCATGGAGGAAGTCATGCCCCACTTTCCAAAACCGGTGGCAACATACCAGTATGGTCTGCGTCTGGAAAATCTGCCGATATAGGGCACCCCGTCCAGCGTCATACAGTCCTGTGCCGACCATCGGTACACTTCGCGGCATCCGGGATAGATTTCCTGCGACATTTTTTGCAGCATCCCGTATCTGCATCCCGCACCCGTTTTGTCCTTCGGATTCACCCCTGTCCGGTGGCTTCCGCCCCCAAGAAGCAGTAAATCACCGCAGCTTCGAAAAGAAAGCCCGCCGGGATCTGTCCCCAGGTACATGCCCTCCAGTCTCTCCGCCCCTTCCAGCGCTAACACATAGCTCCGCTCCTGATGCATTCTGGCAAAATAGTATCCCGGCACATTGATAAAAGGATAATGGGCAGCGAACACCACATGTTGTGCCGTCACTGTCCCTCTGTCTGTCTCCACCTTCCTATCATCCACTTTCAGCACCTTAGACTGCTCGTACACTTCCACTTCCTCCGCCATTTTTGCCAGAAATTTCAGAGGGTGGAATCTCGCCTGACGCGCAAACATAGTCACACCCGCCACCGAAAAAGGCAGTTCACAGTCTGTCTCAAAAGACGCCTTTATGCCGAGCGACTCTGCTGCCTCAGCCTCACGTTTCAGAAGCTCCGTCCCTGTCCGGGAATAAAGGTATGCCGGGCACCTGACGAAACCACAGTCGATCCCTTTCTCCCGAACCAGCCTTTCATACTCCCCGACAGCCGCCTCGTTTGCCCCGGCGTAGTGCGCCGCCATCCGGCTGCCGAATGTCCGAATCAGCCGACTGTAAATTAAGTTGTGCTGGGATGTGATTTTCGCCGTGGTATTCTTTGTCTGTCCGCTGCCAATCCTGTCCGCCTCCAGCACCACGGCACGGATGCCCTCTTTCTTTAAGTAATATGCCGCCAAAATTCCCGCAAGCCCCGCCCCGATGACAGCAACCGGCGCCTCCATGTCCCCCGGAAGGGGCTCCCTTTTTCTGATCTCACTTCCGCTCACCCAGACAGATGCCATCTTTACCTCCATATCAGAGCAGTTAATTCCATCAATTTTCAATCTTTACCCGCACTATTTCCCCTCGCGGCATGACAATGCCTTGAAGGGACAGGATTAATTTTGAATAGCATATGCCAAAATACAGTGATTATACAGGAAGGATTCCTTCCCCGGCGTCCAAGCTTTTTGATTACCTGATTTGTCATTTTATTGAAACAAAGGAAAAGGACCTTGCCGGAACAACCCCTGCAAGATCCCTGATACTTATCGCCAAGTTTTATAACTTATTCCACACAGTCGTCATAAATAGGTCTCACACATTCCCCACATACACCTTTTCCAGATACTTCCCCGCTATCCCGGCAAGGCGGTACAACTGCTCCACGTCCGTAGCCTCCCTGTCCATCATGTGATACCGCGGAAAAAAGCGGGTGATATGGAGAGGGATTGACGGACGCAGGTCAGCAATCCATTCAGCCTGCGCTTCCATGTCCTCAGGAGAATCGTTTTCGTCCGGCACAATCAGCGTCGTCAGCTCCACATGACAGCTTTCCTGCGCCCTCGCGATAAAAGCCTTAACCGTCTCCAGATTCCCGCCAAGCTTTCGGTAGTAGTCCTCACGAAATCCCTTCAAATCAATGTTCATGGCATCTATCCATGGAAGCAGCTCCTCAAGCACTTCCTGCGAGGCAGTTCCGTTTGTCACGAGCACATTTACCATCCCGTATTCCCTCACCAGCCGCGCCGTTTCACGGACAAACTCCCAGCCTACCAGCGGTTCATTGTAAGTATATGCCACCCCGATGTTCCCCGCCTCTTTCCGCTCCTTCCACATAAGCGCCAGATCCGCAAGCTGTTCGGGAGAGACATGCTCTG
>VSNH01000133.1 GCA_009774215.1 Lachnospiraceae bacterium | reverse complement strand
ATATATAGTTATTGCTTTTTTTTCATTTCTTCTGTATAATTTGTTTAACCGACTGGGGACAGGTTTACTTAATCGTTTACCCTGCACCGTTTCGGGCGATTTATATGGAACCGGAAACAGATCAAACGAAAAGGAGAATGGAGGAAACTATGAAATTTGGTTACTTTGATGACGAAAACCGCGAGTACGTCATCACCACACCCAGAACGCCGCTGCCCTGGATCAATTACTTGGGCTGCAAAGATTTTTTTACACTGATTTCCAATACCTGCGGCGGATACACCTTTTATAAGGATGCAAAGCTTCTTCGCATGACACGTTACCGCTACAACGACATACCGAACGACATCAACGGCAAATACTTCTATATCAAGGACAAGGACAGCGTCTGGAATCCCGGCTGGAAGCCGACCCAGACAGAACTTGACAGCTACGAATGCCGCCACGGCATCGGCTACAGCCGTTTCACGGGCGCAAAAAACAAACTTGAGGCCTCCGTCCTCACCTTCATCCCCATGGATGACAATTGTGAAATCAGTCAGGTAAAGCTGACCAACCAAAGTGACGGCGAAAAAACAGTCTCCCTCTTCTCCTATGTGGAATGGTGCCTCTGGAATGCGGACGACGATTCCCGCAATTTCCAGCGCAACTTAAACACCGGCGAAGTGGAGGTGGTCGGTTCCTCTATTTATCACAAAACAGAGTACAGAGAAAGAAGGAACCACTATGCGGTGTACTCCGTAAATACGCCCGTAGACGGCTTTGACACAAGCCGCGATGCCTTTCTCGGCGCATACCGCGGTGCTGCGAATCCCGAGGTTGTTGAAAAAGGACAGGCCGCAAACTCTGTGGCGCACGGCTGGTCTCCGATTGCGTCCCATCAGATCAACGTGACCTTAAAACCCGGCGAAAGCAAAACCTTTGTATTTGTTTTGGGTTACATAGAAAATCCCGAGGATCAGAAGTGGGAATCGCACGGCGTCATCAACAAAAAGCCTGCCGAGGCAATGCTTGCCAAATATCAGACCGACGCGGACGTGGAGAAAGCATTTGCCGCGCTGAACGCCTACTGGAACGAGCTGTTATCCAAGTACACCGTGAAGTCCTCCAACGACAAGGTAGACCGCATGGTCAATATCTGGAATCAGTATCAGTGTATGGTGACCTTCAACATGTCCCGCTCCGCATCGTATTATGAATCCGGTATCGGCCGCGGCATGGGCTTCCGCGATTCCTGTCAGGATCTGCTGGGCTTCGTGCACCTGATTCCGGATCGCGCGAGAGAGCGAATCATCGACATCGCCTCCACCCAGTTTGAGGACGGCAGCGCCTACCACCAGTACCAGCCCCTCACCAAGAAGGGCAACTCCGATATCGGCAGCGGCTTCAACGACGACCCGCTCTGGCTGATCGCCGGAACCTCCGCCTATGTGCGTGAATCAGGTGACACCTCGATTCTTACGGAGATGGTTCCCTTTGACAACGACGAGTCTCTCGCAAAACCTTTGCTGGAGCATTTGAAACGCTCCTTTGACTATATCGTGACACACAAGGGTCCCCATGCGCTGCCGCTCATCGGACGCGCCGACTGGAACGACTGCCTGAACTTAAACTGCTTCTCCGAGCATCCGGGTGAATCCTTCCAGACGTTCGGTCCCTCCGAAGGACCTGTAGCGGAATCCGTGTTCATCGCAGGCATGTTTGTCAAGTACGGGGAGGAGTACGCGCAGTTGTGTGAGCTTATGGGCAATCAGGCGGAAGCCGATTACGCCCGCGCCGAAGTACAGAAAATGTACGACGCCGTGCTGAAGGATGGCTGGGACGGCGACTGGTTTGTCCGTGCTTACGACGCTTACGGCCAGAAAATCGGCTCCAAAGAATGTGAGGAGGGTCAGATCTATATTGAGTCCAACGGCTTCTGTCCTCTTGCCGGCATCGGCGTGAAGGAGGGGCTTGCTGAAAAGGCGCTCGACTCTGTAAAGGAAAAGCTGGACACCAAATACGGTGTGATGATTTTACAGCCCGCCTACACCAAATATCATCTGGAGCTTGGGGAAATCTCCTCCTATCCGCCCGGATACAAGGAGAACGCGGGTATCTTCTGCCACAACAATCCCTGGGTTTCCATCGCGGAGACAGTGATCGGCCGCGGTGACAGAGCCTTTGAGATTTATCAGAAAACCTGCCCTGCCTATGTGGAAGAGATCAGCGAGATTCACCGCACAGAGCCTTACGTTTACTCCCAGATGGTAGCCGGCGCCGACGCATACATCCCCGGCGAGGCGAAGAACAGCTGGCTGACCGGCACGGCGGCGTGGACTTTCGTGAACGTGTCGCAGCATATTCTGGGCGTGTATCCCACACACAAGGGCCTCAGCATCAATCCCTGCGTGCCCAAGGGCTTTGGCGACTTTACCTTAACCCGCAAGTTCCGCGAGGGCACTTACAACATTAAGGTGGTGAATCCCGACAACGTGGAGAAGGGTGTGAAGTCTCTCACCGTGGACGGACAGACCGTGGACGGGTGTATCGTGCCGTATGTGGCGGGAAAGACAGAATATGACGTGACTGTCACCATGGGATAATATCATTTCATCCAAATATAAACGTTAATCGAGTAGGGAAGATTTTCTCCCTACTCGCCGCGCCGCCCGCATGCTGTGAAACGGCAAACTTCCATATGCGGGCGTGTGCATATAAAAAATCCGCATACATTATCTTGTATGCGGATTTTTTATGACCACTAGTTTCTCAAAAGGTCTTGTCTTTCAGAAGAATTTGTGACAAAATAAGTCTTATCAACTCTTACCCTCGGGTATAGTTTGGTGAAGAATCAGATAAAAGCAAATAGAAGCAACGTGAAAAAGGATTGTGGGAAACAAGCTATGAGTCAGTACATGTCTATCGGAAAAGTATCAAAGCTAAAGAATGTAAGCATCAAATCTCTGCGCTACTACGACCAGATCGGCATTCTCAAGCCGGCCTTCGTGAACACGGAGACAAACTACCGCTACTATACAAAAGAACAGCTCTATCTTCTGGATGCCATCACTGTCTGCATCAAGCTGGGCATCCCTTTAAAGGATTTAAACAACTATGTGGAAGGCGCTTCCATCAATCTGCAGAAGCTTCTCTACGACGGCAAGATTCTGGCGGAACAGAAAATTCTGGATATCCGCAACTGCCTTGCCACCCTGCAGGACACCTTACAGAATATGGCAAGCCCTGTTACCGGTCTCGCCAAAATTCCGGAAAGCAAGAGCGGCATTCTGCTGCCCGACGGTTTCTACCACAATGAGATTGTGACCCGCAAAATGCTGACCGTGCCTCTGGAGGAGATGGATGTCCCGAAATACTACGGGCAGCATATCCTGAAGCTCTTCGTCACCGCCCAGCAGATGGGAACGGTGGTGGCTTATCCTTCCGGCGTACTGCACGAATACCGGAATGGCAAATACCAGCGGCACATGTTCCTCACAATCACCGGGGACGCGCCGTCTGCAGAGACATCCGAGCAGACCGTCCGCACCATCGACGAGGGGGACTTTGCCTGCCGCAGAATCTCTACCCATGTGACAGACTTTGAAACCATCCGTGAAGAGATGAAAGAAGTGATAAAGAGCGACGATTTCTGCGTCATTGAGACAGACACGCTCTCCGAAGAAAACAAAAAAGACGGGTATCCGTTTGAATTAGAGTATCCGTTATCCAGTTGAGCAGTGCACAGACAGTAAAATAATGGCAACGGGGAGCTTGCTCACCGAAGCAATTATTTTGCCGGATGTATAGGGGTGCTAAGCGCCAGTGGCGCTTGTTCAGCACAAACCGAAGCGGAGCGTAGACAGCCCGCGAGCGAGGAAAACCGCAGGTTTTTCGAGCTGCACTGCGATATATCCTATCCCCGCCCGAGGCGGTACAACACCGCCTCATAGGGCACCCCTTCCGCCAGCGGCGTCCCGAGCTCCAGCGCTTTCTCAATGCACTGTTTCACAAAGCCGGACGCCTTCCTGACGGACTTGTCAAAGGGCACGCCGTTTACCGCATCCGCCGCGACAATCGCGGAAAATACATCCCCTGTGCTGCAGCGTTCCTCTCCTGCCCTGTGGACACGGATCATCCGTGCCATCGTGGGCTGCGACTCTGTTTTCACATACACATAGTTCGCGATATACTCCCCCTGCGGAATCCCCGTAATGACCACATGGGACGGCCCCATCTCCGAGAGGCACGCCGCCATTTGAAAGAGCTCCTTTCTCTTCCAGCCCTTTTCCTTATAGGGAATGCCCGCAAGGTGGCAGCCCTCCGTCAGATTCGGCGTAATGATATCCGCCAGCGCTACCAGCTTTCTCAGTTCCGTGCACAACTCTACCGTATAGGCAGAGTATATCCTTCCGTGATCCCCCATGACCGGATCTACAATCACAAGCGTTTCTTCCCTCGAAAACTCCCGAACAAAACGTCTCACAATTTCAATCTGCCTGACAGAGCCGAGATACCCTGTGGCAATGCCGTCAAATTTTTGCCGAAGCCCGATCTTTTCCCAGCTCTTAATATATGCTTCCATCCGGTCTGTATAATCATCCTTATAAAAATCCGGGAAAGCCGTATTGCTTGAAAAAACGGAAGTGAGCAGGGGACACGCCTGCACTCCCATATAAGAAATAATCGGAAGAAGCACCGTCATGGCGCATCTTCCGTATCCCGCAATGTCATTGATCACCGCTATTTTTTTCTGCATCGGTCTGTCCACCGCTCCTTTTTCCATAAGCTCTATGTTTCCTGTTCCAGTGTACCGCATCGCTTCCGTTTCGTCAAACACTTCGAATGCGGCGCGCTGTCACGCTAACCGTCATGTCACAGTTTAGCTGTGACTCAAATCGGTGCGGAGAATGCCGCATTTCAGGCATTCTCCTGCGTGTGACTTAGAACTTCTTCGCGAAGCAGCCATTGCTGCGAGTGATTAGAAGTTCTTCTCACGCTACGCTTATGGGGAGGCATGGTTTACCCGATAAATTTATTCTCCCGCTTATCCTCAATTTCACGCATCTCGTCCGCGCTGACCACGCCCACGGCCTCGGCCACAGACTGCTCCCCGCCGTCTTTGCCGCCGTTCTTCACCAGTTCATCCTGCATCCGATCAATCTGGTTCATGGCTTCTCTTGCCTGCTTTACCTCCTGAATCTTTCTAAGAATGGCATTTACGTCCTCCGGGGAAAACAAATCCAGACATTTCATCAGGCTGGTCATATCATTGAGATCTATCTTAACCGCCCCCACGGAAGTGTCCACGTAAATCCAGTCCGGATTCGAACTTCCGCCGATGGTGATGGTATTCCCGTACATAACGTCTTTGCTGACGGAAACGTGCGCGCCGTTATGCCAGAAGTCCCTTGTCACCGGGTTGCCGGCGGTCGGTTCATCCATCTGCCGCAGCACAATGGCAATCGAGTCCTCCGCACCATGATGCTCCCCCGACGCCGCATACTCGTCCGCACGCTTCAGTTTAGCCGCAAAGCTGTCCGGGTCAACGTCCCCGTTCATACTCTCCATCTTCCACTTATTCGCCGACCTCACCTGTTTCTCCAAAACTTCCGCCGGATTGTACTTGCTTTTTGTTTTGTACCCTGTAAGTATCTTCTGTCCCATATAAACATCATTATGAATCATACTTTCCTCTTTTCTGCGCTGCTTTTTCCATCTGTACGACTTTACGGCAGACAGCACACCGCCGTGAATCTCCCCATGATATCATCTCTCCTGCATAGTCTCTAACGCAAACCGCTCGATCACATGCTCTGTCCGTTCCGGCACTTTCGCCATCTCCACCTGATAAGCCTCCACTCTGCCATCCTCATACTTAGCTTCCACATAGACCCGGGCCTCTCCGCCTTCCTCCCGCTTTCCTTTCAGCGTATAGCCCTCCGTCACGACAATCCTCACATGGTCACTCTCCTCGTAGCTCATATGTCTCACCTCCACAGCCTGTAAGGTTTCCTGCGTCGCAGCAGCGTTCACACGGATGCCCGGCGCCGCGCCGATCCTTCCCATGCCTGCCTTCTCCGCCTTCACCTTCGCTTCGGTCTGCGTATCCGCAGCAGCCCTTTTCGCCTCTTTCTCAGCCGCTGTGTTGGCCTGCTTTTCCAGGTTCCGGTTCTTCAGATTCTGCAAAAAACTCTCCTGAAACCCTTCGCCGTGTCCGGCCTTCTTCTTTTTCTGATATGCCGGCACTGCGCCCTGATTCTGTACCTCCTGTACTCCCATGTTCTACGGCCTCCCTTCCGTCAGAATTTTCTTTACCTCTTCCCTGCCCCTGCGCAGCCTCGTCTTGATCGTCCCCTCCTTTTCATTGAGAATCCCCGCAATCTCATGGATCGAATAATCCTCATAATAGAAAAGGTAGATCGGATTCCTGTAATGTACAGGCAGCCGCAGCACCGCCTCAAGCGTTTCGTCGTCCCTGACCTGATAAGGCAGATAAATATTTTTTGCCGCATTTTCAAAAGACTCGTTCCAGGGAACCGTCTTTTGATACCAGCCGCTTTTTAAAATATCCAGACAAATATGAATAGTGGTTCGTATCAGCCACGCCTTCTCATGTTCCTTATTCTGAATTGGCTTTTCGTCCTTCATGTAGCGCAGAAAAGCCTCCTGCACCGCATCCTCGGCGTCCGCCCGATTCTTCATGTTAGAGAAAGCAATCCGATACAGCATGGCTCGGTACTCATCCACCAGATAGCTCCACTCCTGCTCCATCCCCTCATGCGTCCTTTGTCAGTCTGTCATTTCAGTAAATATAATAACCTGTTTTCTCCTCTCCTGTCTATAATACGATTCAGACCGCCGAAAAGTTTCATTTCGACGGCCTGAATTGTAGTTTATTTGGTTTCTATGGAAGCGCTGATTAAATCAGCACTTCCTTAGAGCCTCCGGCGGATGCACACGGATTTGCAAAGGAATGTGCCGCTTCGCGGCGCAAATCCGGTGCGGGAAACGCTTTAATCAGCGTTTCCCTATAATCCCCTCCGCCATATCCAGCATTTCCTCGGCGCTTAAGTTCAAGTCAAACCCCAGAAGCTGATAATAAAGTAATCATCCCGTTTCTCTTTCGCCTGCTCCCCGCACCCGCCATTTTCAGTGCACCTGTATATAAGAGTCTGCGGGCAGGGATGTGGTTTATTGTTTCCGTCATCCTCTGAGTCTGTTTATAAACAGACTCAAAATGCTTCACAAATAGAAAAGGAACCCCAATTAATAGGGTTCCTCGCATATCACGATTTGTCATGGTTTGCGTCGTTTACATCAGCATCATTCCCAGCGCAAAGAAATATAAAAAGATCAGCGTCAGAATGCTGGCAAGAACAGAAATAATCAGTCCCGCAATCGCAAGTCCCTTTCCGCCAAATCCTTTGACAAGGGAAACGATACCGCAGATCATACCTGCCAGACATAAACCGATGTCCACAACAGGAATCCAGAAAAACACCAGCGCGAGAACACCACACACAAGCGACGCCACCGACGCCCCGTGAGTCTTATCCGGCACAGCGTCATACACGACAGCCTTCACCGGCTGTCCGAAATTCTGCTGGTTGTACTGCTGCTGTGCGCCATAGGGCACCTGATTGTACTGAGGCGCCTGGCCATAAGCATTTTGTCCGTACGGCTGTCCGCCCCCGTATGCCTGATTATTTTGTCCATACTGCTGGTTCGCGTAAGGCTGTTCGTTCTGTGGCGCGCTCACAAAAGGCTGTTCATTCTGACCGTACTGACTGCCGTCCGCCCCCTGGTTATTGAAATTTCCGTCGTTATATCCGTAGTTTGTATTCTCGTCCATCGTTATGCTTTACTCCTTTCCTATCCTTACGCTGCTATAAAAGCCGCAACAGTGAGCAGCAGCATAATTACCAACAACACGATCTGAATAATCATAGCTGGCATGTTTTTCTTACCAAGGCTCAATTTGAATGTCAGAAGAGCCAGAAGCACGTTGACGGCAAGACCGATCATACCGAACATAAATACGCCGATAACCGCGTTCACCACTACCAGCACATTAAGCCATGCAGGAATATTCCGAATAGGCTCATAGGGTGCGCCATCCTCCAGATAAGTGCCGTTCACCGCCAGGCGGATCTTATTTCCGATCACTACAAGATTGCACTCAGCACCGGGGATACTGATCTGATGATCCGCCATCCAGATCACCCAGTTTTTGGATTTCATCTTGTATGTATCTCCGTCAACGATACACTTCGCGCCGCCGAAGGCTCCCCTCTTAAACATAATCTGATGAGGATTGCCCATGCTGTCAGTTACAGTCCAAATTCTTTCCATGATTTCTCTCCTTCACACTTGAAAACTTTAACCCCGACCACATGATTGTCAGTCGATAACGTCACTATTTTACAGTATTCTACAGTGTTTTGCAAGCATGCGGAGAAAGATTTTCACTATTTACCGTATTTTCCCATTTTGTGGACTGTCCTATTGTGATTTATGCATAGTCCCGCCTCTCAATCACCTTCACGCAGATCGCCGCTGCCACCGCCGTCAGAAGCAGTGAAACCATTATTGCCACCACACCCGCCTGCATAAACTTTCCTGCAAATGCTTCCAAATCAATTCCCATGCCCGCAGGCGTCATATCCTGTATTTCACCTACAAAAGAGCTCATGCAGAAAAACATCGCCATCCCCGGCACAACTCTCACAATATTGTTCAAATACTGCCAGTTCCCTTTTCCCTCCCCAAACACATAAAAGAAGAGAAACTCTAACGCCATCATCAGAATCCCGACCGCCAACTCGCACAACCCAAGCGCCACTGTCCAGAGCGGGAGCTCATATCCCATCAGCGCATACACGCCCCACAGAGCAGCGCAAAGAACACCCAGCAAAGCCATGAAAGACAGCCCGTACAGGAACCGTCCCGCCACCCTCTCTTTCACTGTCGCGGGAAGCAGCAGCAGAAATCCCCTGTTCTTCCCGACGCAATACCCAAAGGGCGCCGTCGAAAATATGGAAGCCACAAAAAGCGTATAGGAACATGTCACCAGCAGGGAC
>VSNH01000132.1 GCA_009774215.1 Lachnospiraceae bacterium | reverse complement strand
GATAAAGGGCTTTTTCGCGTTCTCCAGGAGACACACTGCCTCCGCCAGCTCTTCCTCCGTGTAGCTTCCCTGTGTATGCGCCTTCTCGGGCGTCATTTTCTCATATTCGCAAGTGTTTGCCGTCACGTCCTTCGTGATATCCACAAGCACCGGGCCGGGTCTGCCGCTTCCCGCAATGGCAAATGCCTTTCTGAGCGTGTCCGCAAGGATATTTACATCTTTTACTATATAATTATGCTTGGTGATGGGCATGGTGATTCCCGCAATGTCCACCTCCTGAAACGAGTCCTTTCCTAAAAGGGGAAGATTCACGTTGCAGGTGATAGCCACCATAGGTACCGAATCCATGTAGGCCGTCGCGATTCCCGTCACCAGATTGGTCGCCCCCGGACCGCTTGTCGCCAGACAGACGCCCACCTTGCCTGTAGCCCTGGCATAGCCGTCCGCCGCATGGGCCGCTCCCTGCTCATGGGACGTCAAAATATGAGTGATCTCTTCACTGTGCTGATACAACGCGTCGTACACGTTCAAAATTGTGCCGCCGGGATAACCGAACACGGTATCCACTCCCTGCTCTTTCAGACATTCCACTACAATCTGCGCACCTGTCAAGTTCATTCTTTCTCCTCCTGCCCGTTTTATAAAATCACATTTGTTTCCCGTTCGGAGAATGCCGCTTTTTGGCATTCTCCTGTGTGAATCTTGAAAACACTTAGCGAGGTTCTTTCGAGCTTAGTGTTTGTTACAATTCACACCCACGCCAGATTTCGTACTGATTTACGATTATTCAGTGTGAATTGCAACGATGATGCACACAAAATGCCCAAAAGCAGGCATTTTGGCGCTGGATCCGACACCATGCAGCAAGTGCATGGTGCGGGTGTGAAAAGTAACTTAATGTTTTCCTTCACACGTTTCCAGAATTGCACCCCGGTTGCCGCTGGTCACCATTTCCTTATATCTGGCCAGATAACCGCTTGTCACTTTGGGCTCCCTAGGCTGCCACTTCTTCCGTCTCGCTGCCATCTCCTCATCGGAAACTTTCACATCCAGCTTCATATTCGGAATATCAATGCTGATGATATCGCCCTCTTCCACCAGCGCGATGGGGCCGCCCACCGCCGCCTCAGGCGATACATGACCGATGGAAGCGCCTCTGGATGCGCCGGAAAAACGGCCGTCCGTGATCAGCGCCACACTGGATCCAAGTCCCATGCCCGCAATGGCTGATGTGGGATTCAACATTTCCCGCATACCCGGGCCGCCTTTTGGCCCTTCATAGCGGATCAGCACCACATCTCCCGCCACGATCTTGCCGCCCTTGATGGCCGCAATCGCATCCTCCTCGCACTCAAAGACGCGGGCGGGGCCTTCGTGCACCATCATCTCCTCCACCACGGCGGAGCGCTTCACCACGCTGCCGTCGGGAGCAAGGTTGCCTTTCAGAACCGCCAGTCCGCCAGTCTTGCTGTAAGGATTCTCCACCGTTCTAATAACATCTGTATTTTTATTGACCGCATTCTTGATATTTTCACCGATTGTCTCACCTGTCACCGTCATGCAGTCCGTGTGGAGCAGGCCGATATCCGCAAGCTCCTTCATCACCGCATAGACACCGCCCGCTTCATTGAGATCCTCCATATAGGTCGGACCCGCCGGAGCCAGATGACACACATTGGGCGTCTTCTCGCTGATCTCGTTGGCGAAAGCGATATCAAAGTCAAAGCCTACCTCGTGGGCGATCGCCGGCAGATGCAGCATGGAGTTGGTGGAGCAGCCCAGTGCCATATCCACCGTCAGGGCGTTCAAGATCGCGTCCTTCGTCATGATGTCTCTCGGTCTGATATCCTTCTCCAAAAGCTTCATCACTGCCATACCCGCGTGTTTCGCCAGCTTGATTCGCTCGGAATAAACCGCGGGAATCGTGCCGTTGCCGCGAAGTCCCATACCAAGCGCTTCGGTCAGACAGTTCATGGAGTTGGCCGTATACATACCCGAACAGGAACCGCAGGTCGGGCAGGTCTTCTCCTCGAACTCCAGAAGTTCCTCGTCCGTGATCGTCCCAGCCGCGTGGGAACCCACCGCCTCAAACATGGATGAAAGACTTCTCTTCTGCCCCTTTACATGTCCCGCCAGCATGGGCCCGCCGGACACAAAAACCGTCGGCACATTGACGCGCGCCGCCGCCATCAGAAGACCGGGTACATTTTTGTCACAGTTTGGCACCATCACAAGCGCGTCAAACTGATGCGCCAGCGCCATACATTCTGTGGAATCCGCGATCAGATCGCGGGTCACCAGCGAATACTTCATACCGATATGCCCCATGGCAATGCCGTCACAGACCGCGATCGCCGGAAACACCACAGGTACGCCGCCTGCCTCCGCCACGCCAAGCTTTACGGCGTCCACGATTTTATCCAGATTCATATGTCCTGGCACAATCTCGTTGTAGGAACTGACAATACCCACCATGGGCTTCTTCATCTCCTCCTGCGTAAATCCGAGAGCATTAAACAAACTTCTGTGGGGCGCCTGCTGGGTACCCGCTTTCACATTGTCACTTCTCATTGTCTTTTCCTCCTTTATGCTCACTCCGTCTTTATCTATTTCGCTCAAACAGGATAAACTGCCAATTTTCATAAACCTGTGTCATATTTTCTTCTATATAAGACCGTTTGGCCTCCACTTCCTCCTGCATCAGATAAAACTTCCACTCCTCCGGCGCATCCCTGTAACCGTAGGGCAGTCCCAGAAGTGCCTTGTCCAGAAGGGCAAAATCCGCCTCTTCTATATCCCTCGTCACCTGCTCATCCACTATGTCATAGAGATACAAAAGCAGATACTCCTGATCGCAGTCGGTCACCGCCACCATATCCGTATCTTCTATTGTAATCTGCTCATAGGCATCCGCAATTAACTCGTCGCGCATACTGTACGCCGACATATCCGCCAACACAAAAGCCCAGGAAACGCCCGCCACTATATAGACGACCCATCTGTATCCTTTCCTGATCCTTTCTTTATAACGGCTGTCGGGAAGTTTTTCCAAAAGCGTAAGCAGCCGCTGCACCAGCCATCCGACCAGAAGAGCCGCCCACACGCCTAAGAAAGAAAATACCCGCTGGTAGGGGAGCTTGCACTGAATCAGAAGCGCCACAGCCAGTAAAACCGCCGTCAGCACAAAATACCATTCCCAGAAAACTTTTTTCGGCCTTCGAAACAGACAAACCGCCGCCGTCAAAAGTCCAACCAAAAGCAGCGCACACATAGCGCTTCCCCATAATCCGGACCAAGGCGAAAGCTGCATCCCAAACAGGGATTTCAGCCAATATTCCGCCTGTCTCCAAAACTCCTGTCTGGTCATGCTCTGGATATAGGGCGTGGCAAGCATGTAATCTATTCCTTCCCGCAGCGCCCGAAACGGCGCACGGAGAATGATGTCAACATGTCCCGCCGTATAAAAAGCTCCATCCGGCGTCTTGGAAAGCAGATTGGAGCCGATAGCAAGCCACAGAATGCCATAAAGCCCCGCCGTGCACACCGCGCTGACCAGAGAGGCGATAACCAGTTTGAAAAGCCGTCTGTAATCCCTGTCCAAAAGAAGCACAAATCCCCCGATCAGACAAATTGGCATCACCACATACAGACTGCTCGGGATCGCCCACAGGGCTGTCACAAGAGACGCGCCAAACACAATATAATTACACTTGCTATTTCTCTTTTCCGCCACAATCCCGTAGAGCGACATTAGCGCCGTGAGATAACAGAACGTCACAAGCGCATAACCTCTACCCTGCACCGCCAGCTGGTTGACCATGTACATACCCGCAAAGAGAAACACGGGAATCAGTGCGATCCTATCCGCAAGACATTTCTTGGAAAGCCGATACAGAAGAACCAGACTGCCCAGGCTGCAAAGATAGGATACACCACGCAGAGCAACGGGCGCACATCCAAATATCCCCAGACAGGCGGACAACGTGGAATACCCCACATGATTGTTGGGAAGCGGCCAGTGAATCGCCGCATACACCGGCCCCCTGCTGATAAAATAATAATAAGTATACAGCTCGTCGTACCAGGGTGTCAGAAGAAACATCCTTCTCCCATAATAAACCGCCATCGCGAAAAAGAACAGCAAAAAAACCATATCTTCCCTGCTATGTTCGCGCTTCTTCCCGGCCACGAAATATGCCGTTCCCTTTCCGCCAAAGCTCTTCACAAAATAACCCATGTTATGATTTAATTCTTTCCACAATCAGATCGCCCATTTTTTTACAGCCCACCTGTTCGCAGCCCTCAGACATGATATCGCCGGTGCGGTAGCCATCCTTAAGCGTCTGTTTCACGGCGTTGTCGATCGCGTCCGCCTCCTTGTCCAGATCGAAACTGTAACGCAGCATCATGGACGCGGAGAGAATGGTTGCAATGGGATTTGCCAGATCCTTGCCCGCGATATCGGGCGCGGATCCGTGGCTTGGCTCATACAGACCGAATTTCGAATCATTCAGCGAGGCGGATGCCAGCATACCGATCGAGCCGGTCACCATGCTCGCCTCGTCAGACAGGATATCGCCAAACATATTCTCTGTCAGAATCACGTCAAATTGTGCCGGGTCTTTCACAAGCTGCATCGCGCAGTTATCTACCAGCATATGTTCCAGCGTCACGTCGGGATAGTCCTTCGCCACCTCTTCCACGACTGCCCTCCACAGTCTGGAGGAGTCCAGTACATTCGCCTTATCCACGCTGGTCACTTTCTTTTTGCGCTTTCTGGCGATATCAAAGCCCTTTATGGCAATCCTGCGGATCTCATTCTCGTCATAAGTCAGCGTATCGACCGCCTTTCTCACACCGTTCTCCTCTGTGGTTCTTCTCTCTCCGAAATAGAGACCGCCCGTCAGCTCCCGCATAATCAGCATGTCAAAGCCTTTTTCGGAAATTTCGGTTTTTAAAGGACAGGCTCCCGCCAACTCCTCATACAATACCGCCGGACGCAAATTTGCAAACAGGTTTAACGCCTTGCGGATCGCCAAAAGCCCTGCCTCGGGACGCAAATTAGGCGCCAGTTTATACCAGGGGGAAGTGGTCGTATCACCGCCGATGGACCCCATCAGCACTGCGTCCGCGCTGCGCGCAGTCTCCACCGCCTCGTCCGTCAGCGGCACACCGTGTACGTCTATGGACGCACCGCCCATCAGAATATCCGTGTACTGCATATCATGTCCGAATTTAGCCGCCACCGCATTCAGGATTTTTTTTGCCTCCGCCACGATCTCCGGGCCAATCCCGTCTCCGGGTATACAGGTTATCTTTAACTCCATAGGATCCTCCGTTTCTGCAAAGCTGTTTAACGCAAAATAACACCTATATATTTTAGACTATTCCCGTATAAATTTCAACAAGAAAAAACCGGGCTGTTTCCTCGCCCGGTTTTCATCTGCTGTCGGAATATTTCTTTTATTCTGCTCTGAAACTTGCCTCTGCCAAAACATTACCGTCGGAATCACAGTATCTGATGCCATAAGACACGGTTCCTTTCTCAGCGCCGATCATGTTGTCAAGCGTACCTGCAAGCCCGGAAAGCATACTCCCTACCTGATCCATACCCGCATTCAACGTATCAGTGACATCATCCGGCAGTTCCACGCCTTCTTTAAAGGTAGCGATACACATAACGTCGTTGCCTTTAATCTCGATAGCCATATCCATCTGGTCATTGCCCTGTGCCGCCGCCTGCTCCTCAAGCTGCTTTTCCGCAGTGGGATCTTCCATCAGGAAATCTTCCAGAGTCTTCTGCTCGCCGTCTGCCTGCTCAGCCGCCGCTTCCTCTTCGGGAGCCGCCTCCTCTGCCGGCGCTTCTTCCCCTTCGGGAGCTGCCTCCTCTGCCGGTGCCTCTTCCTCTGCAGCCGGTGCCTCCTCGGGAGCTGCCTCCTCTGTCGCCGCATCCGCACTCGCTGCCGCGTCGTCAGAACCGCCGCATGCAGTCATGGAAAGGGTCAGTGCCATAAGCGCTGCACAAAATAATGTCTTTACTGTTCTTCTCTTCATAATAATCTCCTCCATCATAATGATAATATTCTATCTCGTGCTGTCACACAAGCTGAAATTTTACAACAAATATTCGCAGTTGTCAATAACTTTTAAAAAAAGAAATCCTTTTCCATAAATTACATAAAAGAAACCATGACTTTATGCCATGGTTCCGAACCGTCTTTCCCTCTACTCCGTCTCCGCTTTCTCAACCTGCGCAATCGCAGACTTCTGCATGGGAATGCGGCAGTTCTTATTGCTGCCGAACTCAACAATCACCGTGTCGTCGGTAATGTCAATCACAATACCGTAAAAGCCGCTGCTGGTCAGCACACAGTCGCCTACCGTCATATCCGCAAGCATCGCCGCCATTCTTTTCTGTTCCTTCTTCTGCGGACGGATCATAATAAAATACATGAACGCAACAATGATGACAATATAGATAATCATAATCATGCCGCCGCCGGAAGCTGCCGCCGCAGCCGTATCAGCCGATAACAATAATCTCATACCATTTCCTCCGTTATTTAATCACTAAGACACTACAGCATATCATACACAACCTGATACAGAAAAACAAGTCCCTTCCTGAAAATTTCACAAACCTTTAATCGTTTGCACCGCCTTCCGCGTCGGCCTTCTGCATTCCGGCAAGTTTCTCTCTCTTATATGACGCGAAGCGCCCCTCGTCCATCGCGTCCCGTATTTCCGCCATCATCGTATTGTAGAAGAAAAGATTATGCAATACGCAGAGCCGCATCCCAAGCATCTCCTTCGCCTTCAGAAGATGTCTGATATAAGCCCTGGAGTACCGTCTGCAGGCAGGGCAGGGACACCCCTCCTCAATGGGTCTGTCGTCCGTTTCATATTTCGCGTTAAATAGGTTTAGCTTCCCATGGTTCGTATACAGATGGCCGTGCCGTCCGTTTCTCGTGGGATACACACAGTCAAAGAAATCCACGCCCCGCTCCACCGCCTCCAAAATGTTTGCCGGTGTCCCGACTCCCATTAGATAGGTAGGTTTGTCTGCCGGCAGGTAAGGCACTGTCTCCTCGATCACATGATACATCTGCTCATGGCTCTCCCCCACCGCAAGGCCGCCCAGCGCATACCCGTCACAGCCAAGCGCCGCAATCTGCTTTGCGTGCTCTATACGGATATCGTCAAACACCGCGCCCTGATTGATTCCAAATAACAGTTGTTCTTTATTTATGGTTTCGTCCAGCCCGTTCAGCCGATCTATCTCACGCTTACAGCGGACAAGCCATCTGGTCGTGCGCGCCACGGAATCTTCCACATACTTTCTCTCTGCCATACTCGGCGGACACTCATCGAACGCCATGGCTATCGTGGAGGCGAGGTTACTCTGAATCTGCATACTCTCCTCCGGTCCCATAAAAATCTTACGGCCGTCAATATGGGAATGAAAGTACACTCCCTCCTCCTTAATCCGCCGAAGCCCCGCCAGAGAAAACACCTGAAACCCGCCGGAATCCGTGAGAATCGGTCTGTTCCACGACATGAACTTATGCAGTCCGCCCAGCTCCCTGATGATTTGATCTCCCGGTCTCACATGCAGATGGTAAGTGTTGGACAGTTCCACCTGCGTACCGATCTGCTCCAGATCCTCTGTAGATACCGCGCCCTTGATGGCCGCCACCGTCCCTACATTCATAAAGACAGGAGTCTGAATCGTGCCGTGTACTGTCGTAAATTCGGCCCTCTTCGCCCTGCCTTCCCGCTTTAAAATTCGATACATACTAATCTCCATATCACGCCCTGCCGTGACTCAAATTCGTGCGGAGAATGCCGCATTTTAGGCATTCTCCTGGGTGAAACTTAGAGGTTCTCCGCGAAACAGCCTCTGCTGTGAGCGGCTAGAACTTCTTTTCACCCTACTATAGTACTATAGGTATTTATCCCAGAACTCCTCCAGACAAAGTCCCTCGTTCTTCATCGTGGCAGCCGCCTCACGGCCCACATATCGAAAATGCCACGGCTCATACTCGATGCCGGTGATGTACTCTTTGCCGGAAGGGTATCGCAGAATAAATCCGTACTCATGGCTGTGTTCCTCCAGCCATTTTCCCTCTTTGGTTTCCGCGAAGCCTTGCTGCAGCGGAATATAAGTGTCAGAAGTAATATCGAGCGCAAGCCCCACCTCATGCTCACTGCATCCGGGAACCGTAATTACCGTGGAAGTCGCCTTATAAGCCTCCATATAAGACGCACCCTGTCTCATATAGGATTTGATTCTGTCGTTGAAATTGTCTTCCTGATGATCGGACGTTCTGTACGGGGATCTTACTACCAGATTCAAGCCGTCATTCTTGGCCGCCTGCATCATTAGCAGCAGATCTTCTATCACACGCTCGTCACACCTCATGCCGGATTTAAAGGTTCCCAGCTTGAAATCATAATCATCGGGAATGGGATGTTGTTTATTAATCAGTACAAGACTCCAGTCAGAGCTGTCAAAAGTACGTTCCGCGTCTGTTCCTGCACCTGTCTTTGATGCCGTCTGTACATAATCCTCATGCGGCTCCGCATTCGGATCGTGCTCATGATGCTGCGCCAGCAGATCATCCAGCGTGTAGGTTTCCGCTTCCACGTCATGCTCCGAGGAAACGACATTCCCCTCCTCCAAAATCTCCTCCACCTCCGGATTCACCGGCTCCACTTCCGCCAGCGAAACATCCGAAGTTTCCACAATCGCACTGTAAGTTTCCTGCGCGCTGCTAAACCCGGTGCGCTCCGCAAACACGGCAAAGGAAAAGCTGCAGCTGCTCATAAAAAAGACAGCAACAAACAACATACTGGCATAACGCTTCCCGTTATTAAGAAAATGCATCCCTATATAATAGAAGACAAGCGCCACCGACATTCCTGCCAGACAGGGATATTTCAACAGTCTGCTTTTTTTTGCCGCATCGGTAAAGTATGTTATTATTTTTTGTCGAAATGTTTTTTTCATGCAATCCTCAAATCTTATCTGTCGGAAATTCTGTCTTATATCATAACACATAAAATTTATTTGTACACCCCTTTTTTATGTAAATCC
>VSNH01000131.1 GCA_009774215.1 Lachnospiraceae bacterium | reverse complement strand
AGTTTGTACACGTTCGGACAAATTCCAGTAATATTTTATTACTTATTAACGAATCATACCACGAAAACAATTGCCTCAAATAAACAATCAATTCACTATATGCTCTCAAATATATTCTATCGTCATTTGAATTTATCATGCTTAATCGTTTCATCTTTTGATCTGGATCGTTAATAAAGTCAAAAAACATATTCGCACAGGAAATAATTTCTTCAATCAACGCATTACTTTCCTCGGCACTGTTGCTTGGTCGCGCTCCCAGTGTCCACAAAGCCGGACATACTTTATATGACAAAAATCCCGGTCTGTCATCCCACGGTGTTCCAATTACTTCTCCATAATGAAATAAATTTCGGACATCTATGCTTACGTTCTGTATCTTTTTGCTTTCCAAAAATTGATTATATTTTTTTAGGAAATCTATGGTAAAACCATTTCCCAATATGACAAACACACTCTTCATTAGTAATATTCTCCATATAGCTTTTACTTAGACTACACTGCCAAATCCAGCGGTAAATCTGAAATATCTTTTAACCTTTTCCCCTGTACAAGTGTTTCCAGAATTTCAATTGCATCTTCGGAGCCAACCTCTTTTACTGCGCGAATCAGTTCATAAAGTGCAAAATGATACACACAATCTATATCACCCGTTCCAAGTGCTAGAGATGCCAGCCGATTTGGCATAGGCTCTGCAGTCACCACAACAATATGGGGTAAATGCCCTTTTCTATTCCGTATTAAATTTAATGCTTCTGTACGACTATTCTGAGCCCGGTCACTACGCATCGTAAACTTTGCCGATACACTTGCGTGTAGCAGAGGTCTTCCACCGTTCGCCTTTCTAATACTTGCCATCCTGCTTATATTATCATCAACTATGTATTGTTCCGCATTTATTTCTTGGTCTTCACAAAGGTCACGATAGACGACCACATCCGGCGCAACAAGATAATCATTGCCCAACACTGCTGCTAGTTGTGCGTTTTCCGCAGTCAATGCATTTAAATAGGCCAAATGTTCATATTGCTCAAAGTCGCTTGTTTTTAATCTATTATTATTGCCAAGTTGTAATATTGACCATCGACCGGGACGAAGATTCTGTAAATATGGAAAAGTTCTCTGTAAAAATTCCATCGTTAGTATCTCAAACTGTTTCCCAAGCGTTTGTCCCGAAATTTTTTTAATTCTATTAATTTGATAGCCGTATTCACCTACCAAAATTTCTATTATCCTACCTGATATAGCTATTGATCCCTTACTACTGTTATCCGCATTTGAAGCAATCCCTGCTTCAGTCAATGTTAAAGTATTTGTTTCAAATAACTGCCTGTGAAATTGAAATCTTGCATTCGCTATTATCGCTTCCATACTCCAAACACTCCCTTATTTTTTCTCCAATCGCCTGCGCTACCGGAGGCGGAAATGCATTTCCAATCATACGGCACGCCATTGTTTTCTTCTCCCCAAAAGTCCATGTATCAGGAAATCCTTGTATTCTAGCCATCATTCTGCTTGTCAACCGTGGCATACCTACAAAATCTGCCTCGGGTGCTGCATTAGCCACCCCGCGTCCATCTACTCCCAATTCAGCCCATGCATTTCTGGCTCTTACAGGTCCCAAATCTGGTCCGCCATGCTTTTTTGAGCCGCCAACCAGAGTTGGCGCAATTCGATTTGCTTTTTCTGCCCAAATCCTTGCGCCTTCCCACTCATTTTCCGCCATCAAATCATATAACACTTCTCCAACCGTAGGCGTGCGCACAGACTTTTCTTCAGGATATGAGAAATAACCCTTTTCTCCTTTTCTTATCGCAACAATCACTACACGGGGGCGAAGTTGCGGTACCCCAAAATCAGACGCATTTAATAATTTAATTTGCACATTATATCCCAATTTCTCTATAGACTCTATAATATGTTTCCGATACTCTTCAAAACCTGCATCCAAAAAACCTCTTACATTTTCCAGCATAACTGCTCTTGGTCGAATTTCTCCTATTAGCCGAACTGCTTCTGGAAATAGGTCGCGGTCATCCTCTTTCCCTAACTGCTTTCCCGCAACAGAAAAAGGCGGACAAGGCACCCCACCCGCAAGTAAATCTACTCCATAATAAGGTTTGCCATCAAAATCACGTACATCTGCACATATTACATTCCATTTAGGACAATTCTGTTTTAAAATCTGACAATACTCCATCTCATACTCAACAAGCGCGACATGCGCAAATCCAGCCCTTGCTAAACCAAGCGCTTGCCCCCCCGCCCCTGCACAAATTTCTACACAAGTTAATACCCTTTTCAAAACGTCCTCTCCTTTAATCCGCTGTACGATTCCGCCGTGCCGATTCGCGGCTCAATGCTTAGTAGAAGATATGTCCTCCAATTCTGTAACGGGGTTCGATTCCGTCTACGGGCGTGCGGAAATAAACGCAGTTGCTTACGTTGGTGGTGCCGCCCATGACTTCATCGGCAGCCTGATAACAGCTTCCCGTGGCTCTGCCCTCCGCGAGCGCGAGCGCAAGACGTCCGCTGGCCACAGGCGAAAACTGTCCCGACTGATAAATCACTCCTGTCACCGTATCAGGGTATACAGAACTTAATACGCGGTTGATTACCACCGAGCCGACGGCTACCTGTCCGCTGTAGGACTCGCCGCCCGCCTCGCAGTAAATCAGATTCGCCAGAAGGTACCTATCCCCCTCTGCAAAACTCACCTCGGAAATATCGCGCCAGCTCGACTGTGCCGCCAACTCCGCCATGCGGAGTTCTTCGGCAAGCTTGGCACGCAGGGCGGACAATTCCTCCTCCTGCTCCTTGAGCTTCTGCTCGTAAGCGAGAGCCGCAGCCTCCGCCTCGGAAATCTGATCCGCCGTAGCGTTTAAGCTGCTGGAAGTCTGGCTCACAAGTCCGGAAACCCGTCCCTGCTCCGCCACCACCTGCACCCTGTATTCACCCAGCTCTTCCCTGTTTTTCTCCTGCTCCGCTTTCGCCAGCTCCAGTTCTTCCTGCTTCTGTTCCATCGCCGCCTGCGCCGCTTTATACTCGTCCAGCACCTTTTTCTGGTATGCGGAAAGCTGCTCAATATATTCGTTTTTATTCAGGAAATCGGACAGGCTCCCGGAGGAAAAAAACAGCTCCATGTAAAGATTGCTGCTGCGTTCGTAGGTAAACTGAATCTGCTTTTTCATGGTGGCGTACTGCTCGTCCTTCAGGGCGATGGCCTCCGCCAGTTCTTCCTCCACCTGGGCAATCTGTTTTTCCAGATCGTCGATCTCCTCCTCCTTTTCGGCAATCTGTCCCTCCAGCTCGTTCAGGTTGTTGCTCACCTGGGTAAGCTCCGAGTTCAACGTGGAAAGAGTTCCCTGCAAAGAGCTGTGCTGCTCGTTCAGTCCCTTCAGGTTCTCCTCCGTCTCATCCAGTTTTTCTTCCGTCTCTTCGTGCTGCTGCTCCGCCTCCCTGATCTGCCGTCTTGTCTCCTCCGTAGCCTGCACGGAGAGCGGCATTAAGCCGCAGAGCAGAACAAGCGCCAGGCAGGCAGCCGCTCTTCGTTTCCTTTCCATACTTTTCTCCCCACTTATATGAACTCATAGGACATATCAGAGAATGCCGTCTCTTAAGCATCCTTAACAGTTTTCGATCAAATCCACTCTTCTCTGATGTCTCTCCCCGTGGGAAAAGGGCGTGTCCAAAAAGATATCTACGATATCAAGCGCCACCATTTCCCCGATGATCGCCGCCCCCATGGCAAGCACATTCGCGTCGTTATGCTCCCTTGTCAATCTCGCGGAAACCGGATCGCCGCAGAGCGCGCAGCGGATTCCCTTTACCTTGTTTGCCGTCATGGAGATCCCGATGCCTGTGGTGCAGATTACGATCCCCCTGTCACACTCTCCCGAGGCCACCGCCTTCGCCACCGCCGCACCGAAAATCGGATAATCGCAGGAGCTTTTATCCGGGCAGCCGAAGTCCTTGTACTCCAGTCCCCGCTCCTTCAAATGCGCCATTACCTTCTGTCTCAAATCATATCCGCCGTGGTCACTTCCTATTGCAATCATGTCTGCCTCCCTTTCCGAAGCGCGCAAAACGACGCTTCCTGCTATATTATTTGTGGACACCGCCAATTTGGCATTTTTCTGTGCGAGAAGCAGAACTTCTTCTCACACATTTATCACCCTGTGTCCCGCCGCTTTTAGCAGCCGGTTCATCACCGCCTGCGAAATGCCTTCCCCGTCGAAACTCTCCGAATAAATCAGCTCCACGCCTTCATCATCGAACTCCCGCAGAACGCGGTATAATCCTTTCGCTGCCGCAGCAGCGTCCGTTCTTTTTCCGACGCTGCGCGGCACATCCGCCTCATATTTATCTATCGTCTCATCCGTAGCAATAACGCCCGTCTTTTTCCCGTTTCTTCGCCCTTCGGCAAGTTCTTTGCCGATAAAATCCGTTACCTCCTCCGCCGGCCCTCTCACAATCGTAAGCTCACCCTTCGGCGCATAATGCCGATACTTCATGCCCGGCGCTTTCGGGGCTTGTCCGCTGTCGGCGGAAAAAAGCGTTTCGTCCTCATCCACGCGTCCCAGCTTCTGCCGGAGCATTTCACCGGTGATAAACCCCGGCCTCAGAATTGCGGGCGGCTCCACCGTCAAATCCACAATCGTCGATTCCAATCCGAGCGTGGCGTCTCCGCCGTCCAATATCATTTCTATCCTTCCGTCCAGATCCTGCGCCACATAGGACGCGCGGGTAGGACTCGGCCTGCCGGAACGGTTGGCGCTGGGCGCGGCCACATAACCGCCTGCTGCCCTGATAAACGACAAGGCCACAGCGTCTGACGGCATACGCACCGCCACCGTATCAAGCCCGCCCGTCGTCTCCTTCGGCACCAGATCCGATTTCTCCAGAATCATGGTGAGCGGCCCCGGCCAGAAAGCTGCCGCCAGCTTTTTCGCCGTCTCCGGCACACACTTCACAATAGCCTCCAAAGCCTCCAAGTCCGCGATATGCACAATCAACGGATTGTCGGAAGGTCTGCCCTTCGCCTCATAAATTTTTCCGGAAGAAATCGGATTCAGCGCATCTCCCCCCAGCCCGTAAACGGTTTCCGTAGGGAAGGCCACCAGCCCGCCTGCCCTGATAATCTCTCCTGCCTCCCGAATCGGAGCCTCGCTCTTATTTGATTCGTCTATCCGGACTACTTTTGTATCCACAGTCGTATCCTTCTCATTTTATTACTTTTTATTTCTGTCATGTACCGCGTCCAAGCCGATAGCGCCCGCGCCGTATCCGTTTCCGCACTTCATCTACTCCGTCTTGTTCAGGTAGTTCATAATCGCCAGATGAATCGCCCACGCCGTCTTTTCCTGATATACCTCCGAGGAAAGCTTCTGCGCCTCCTCATAGTTGGACAAAAAACCGCACTCCACAATCACAATGGGCGACGACGTCTTTTTCAAAAGGTAATAGCTGCCGTTCGCCTTCGCCTTTCTGGCGTTGTCCGGATCAATCTGCTCCGCCAGCACCCGCTGCATACGCTCCGCGATCTCCTTGCTCTCCTCGCTGCCCTCATAGTAAAAGACCTGCGCGCCGTGCACATATTCCTCGTGATAGCTGTTTTGGTGGATGCTCACCGTTAGCGCCGGTTTTTTCTCCTCGATCAGCGCCACGCGGTTTTTCATGTCTTGCACCTTTTTGTTTGAGACGTTTTCGTCGTAAAGCCCTGCATCGTCTTCCCTTGTGAGCACCACGTCCACATCCGCCGCCGTAAGGAACATAGCCAGCTTTTTCGCAATCTTTAAATTGATGTCCTTTTCCAGACTGCCATCCACGCCCACCTTGCCCGGATCAGCCCCGCCGTGCCCGGCGTCGATGACTACACAGGGCTTTACCTTCTCTGTTTTCTCCGTCAGGGCTCTGTTAGAGGACACCATGCGCGCGCCGCCACGCAGAGCAAATCCAAAGGCAGCAAGCAGCATCAGAAGCAGCCCTATCCTGACAAGTCTGTTATATTTTCCCGATTTTTCTCTCTCCATTTTTCACCCGGGCCAAACCACGCCTGCCGTTCGGCAAGATACAGATTTGGCTATGCCGATACACATCTTAGTGCATATATATGAAGAAAGACGTCGGAAGATAACTATTCATCTCACCCTCTGCCGCAAAACAGGCAAAAACAGCGTCGATGTAATCACCTGTCCATATATTCCCCGATTACATCCCAGACGTCCGCCGTCTCAAAACCGAGACGCCACGCCGCCACGCCCGCGATCTCATACTTTTCCATAATGTTCAGTTTTACCTTGATGGACTCCGCATCCTCCAGCCACACCTGACACAGTCTGTCGCCGTCCTGAAACTCCCCGTAATTCTGACAGGTTTCCTCGTCCCAGCGGGTTGCAATCTGGTGATCCGCCACGTAAGTCTGCGCCATTTCCATGCCCACCGCCTGACTGCTTATGCCGTCCGCTCCGGTCTCCCAGATTCGGGTATAAAAAGGAAGGGCGTTGATCACTTTCTCTTTTGGCACATCCGCCACTGTATTTTCGATGCCCTTCTCCACAAAGCCGATCGAAGCCACGCTCCCCGCCTCGTCGCTGCCGTTGTAATGTTCGTCATATCCCATGATAATCACATAGTCCGCCACGGCGCCCTGCTCGGCCCGGTCATAGTGATCCGTGTGATCCATGGGCACATAGTTGTCCACGGAAAGCACTATGCCGTATTTTCTGCAGGGGATGGAAAGTTCCCTGATAAACTGGACAAAAGGTTCTCCCGCGTCCAGACTGATATTTTCAAAATCAATATTCAAACCGTCCAGATTATACTCCCGTGCCGCCGCTAATAGCTGCAAAATCAAACGCCGCCTGTTGGACGTCTTGCCAAGCACCGTGTACATGTCCACATCCACGCTGTCCACATTGCCCACCAGCGCCCAGACCTCAAGCCCCATTTCATGCGCTCTTTCCACATAGGAAGTCGTGGCAAAGCTGCTGAACTCTCCCTCGTTCCCCGTCAGAGTAAACCATGTCGGAGAAATCACATTAAGCCCCTTCGTCTGCGAGACAGCCGCTTCCAGCGTATCATTGCCTTCCACCCCGCCGATCACATGCCAGCCCAGATTAATCTTGTGATCACGGGTGTTCGCCTTATATTCCGGCTCTACATAATCCGTCACGGGAACCGGCTCCTCCTCCGTCTTTTCCCCCAGCATTTTATTTTCCACATAACCGATAAAAGAATCCTGCGTCTTTACTTTCGTCCAGGTTTCCATTTCTTCCAGCACAATGACGGTATCTCCCGCCGATACGTCCGTCAGGATATCGCTCTTGATGCCGCCCTGATAACGCACCTGCGTGTCCTTTTTGACGGGCGCAGTCTCCCGCTTGTCCCATTCGGTATACACCTGCATATGGTTCGGCTCCGCAAAAAGCTCGTATGAAAAATTCGCGTATTTTTTTACATAGTCCGCCGCGATATAAAGCGTCTCCCCCTCATAGCGGGAGAGCGTATAGTCACAGCTCTCATCGCTCTCGACAAAATCCGCGTCATAGCCGGTAACCGTCCCCGTACCGATCACGTTCGCGTAGACCATGTCCGGCGTCGTGTAGAGGAGACTGTTTTCCGACTTGTCCTCATAAAATCTGTCATTAAAATATTTATGCACAGTAGCTATATCGAAATAGCACATGCCGTCAAACAGCTTTGCATGCTCTTCTATCTGTTCGTCCTGCAAAATAATGGGGACGTCATTCTCCCCGGAAATGCCAAAATATTCCGTCAAATCCGCCCTCTCTTTAGAATAAGAGTATTTTTCCAGCAGCTTCGCTCCAACCCCCACCGCGCCAATCAATATAATAAGAACGACCGCGACGATCACCGGAATTACTTTTTTCATTTGTCCAGCTCCTTTTTGACCGTGATAAACGCCGTCCGGGCAGGGAAGTTTTCCCTTTCCTGCCCGCCGCGTTTACTACGATTATATCAAACTATTCCCTTTCAGTCATTAGTTTTTTTCAGGTAATGACAGCGTCACATAGCGGGAAGCCTCCCAAAACCAACATAATAACAGACCCTCTTATGCCGTCTCCCAAAAGGATTAACAAAAAAACTATAAAATAACTCAACCGTGATATACTAACAGCATATGATATAGGAGGGTGGAAACAGTTCTGAAGATGACTCTGACATGCAAATGAATTTGAAAAATATCTGTATAACCTACTCATTCCTTGTGAATTATATTTTGTGTACCAAAGGAAATTCTTATGAATTAATCCGGTGCTTAGATTGGGAGTAAGATATGGTCTCCGACAAGGCACATAGCCCATAAGACTGCCTCCGCCAAAAGATACGGCAAAGACACAGATGTTATTTATTTAATTTTCGCATGCCTCCTTCCCTTGCGGATTATCAGAGACACCTTGTAGTTAGATTATAGCCATAATCTGACAGGAATTGCAAGCATTTTCTAAAATTATTAAAATTTTTTAAACACTTATCGCGCACTATTGACTAAAACCGACCTCTGGGATTAAGATACACTTAACTTAAGAGATGCGGGAAACGTTCCCGGCACAAACGCTATTATTCTAAAATAAAGGAAGCGAACAATAACATGAGAATAGAAAAAGTGAATGAACAGCAAATCCGCTGCACCCTCACAAGAGAAGATCTGCTGAACAGAGAATTAAAGATCAGCGAACTGGCTTACGGCACAGAGAAGGCAAAAAGCCTCTTCCGCGATTTGATGCAGCAGGCAGCATACGAATGCGGCTTTGAGGCGGAGGATATCCCTCTTATGATCGAAGCGATTCCCTTAAACGCCGAGTGTATTGTGCTGATTGTCACCAAGGTGGAAGATCCCGAAGAGCTGGATACCCGGTTTGCTAAGTTTGCTCCCTCCGTTCATGATGATGAATATGAAATGGAAGAAACCGAGGATAACGAAGCGCTGATGGAAGCTTTTGCCGACAGCGCGGACGAGGTTCTCAATCTCCTGCGCCGAATGAACGGCACGGAAGAATCCACCCCCTCCCCGAAAACTCCATCCAAGGGAAATGCGCAGCCCGCCCTTCCCAGCCATGAGAAGGCGGCGAGCCGCCTCTTCTCCTTCCGCTCTCTGCGCGAAGTGAGCCGACTGGCCCGCGTGATCGGC
>VSNH01000130.1 GCA_009774215.1 Lachnospiraceae bacterium | reverse complement strand
CCGCCGTCGGATCCTGATTCAGACCGCAGTCTGCAAAGATGAATGTACCGTTCTCCCCGTATTCGCAGTCCGGCACATCGAGAATAAAGAAGCCCGAAACCAGTTTCACACCGGGCGCGGTTTTCAAAATCTGCAGTGCGGGGCGCAGCGTATCCGCCGTGGCATGGCAGGCTCCTGCCACCATACCGTCCGCGTCGTTGGCCTTCACCATCACCACGCCAAAAGTCAGATAATCGGCAAGCAGCGTCTCCCTAGCCTTCTCCGGTGTCATCCCCTTATTCTTTCTGACTTCATACAAAAGTTCCGCATACTCATCCAGCTTTTCCGTTTTCTCAGGATCAATGATTTGCACGCCGTCCAGCTCCACTTCGAGCCAGCCCGCACCGTCCATGATCTTCTCCTCATTCCCCACCATAATGATATCGGCGATCCCTTCCTTCAAGATATTGGCCGCTGCGATCAGAGTCCTCTTGTCGTTGGTCTCCGGCAGGACAATCGTCTTTTTGTCGCTTCTGGCCTTCTCTTTCATCAGATCAATATAAGACATAGCTATACCCTCCTTTAGATGTTTACACATAATATTATATAATAATCTAAATATAAACGCCATAGCCAAAACCATGGAAGAAAGAACAGCGCAGCCATTCTTTGGTCGCAGATTGCTGAATCTGCGGCGGAGACAAGTAATTTTCCGATCTGTTTGCAAGAAAAAACAATACAAATCCTTCGCATTGTGATACACTGAAAACATGGAGAAATAAGTTGTTTCGGGAGAAATGGAAAAGCTATGAAGACAGTCGGAATTATTGCGGAATACAATCCGCTCCACAACGGGCACGCCTATCACATCAAAAAAGCAAAAGAGATGACGGGCGCAGACTACTGCGTTGTTGTGATGAGCGGTGATTTTGTTCAGCGCGGCGCACCCGCCATGATGGACAAATATCTGCGCGCCGAAAGCGCACTGCTAAACGGCGCGGATCTGGTACTGGAACTGCCCGTCTGCTATTCCATCAGCAGCGCCGAACATTTTGCCCGCAGCTGCGTGGCGCTCCTCAATAAGCTGGGGGTCATTGACACGCTCTGTTTTGGCAGCGAGTGCGGCGATATCCGCGTGCTGACTGACTTTGCGAAGGCGCTTCTGGAGGAAGGCCCTGTCTTTAAAAAAACGCTGGATCAGGAAATTCGTCTGGGGCACACTTATCCTCAGGCCAGAAACACGGCTCTGGAAGCTTCCGCCCCCCATTTGACATCCCATATCAACATCATGACAAGTCCCAACAACATTTTGGGCATAGAATACTGTAAAGCGCTTCTCTTCTGGAAGAGCGCGATTGTACCGTACACCGTGAAGCGCGCAGGCTCCTCCTACCACGACAACAGTCTGGATACCGGCTTCTGCTCTGCCTTGGCAATCCGGGAATCACTCCGGCAGGCGGGCGCTTCGGAAGGACTTGCAAAGCAGATTCCCCCCGTTTCCTTAAAACTGCTGGAGGATGCGTACCAGAAATCCTTCCCTGTTTTTGCGGACGATTTTTCCCTGTTAATCCAGTACTGTCTGCTCTCCGGAGAAGTTTCCGGCTATACGGATTATCCCGACATCGACAGAGAGCTCTCGGACCGCATTCGCAAATTTTTGCCAAAATACCGGGATTTTCGCTCCTTCTGCGATCTCTTGAAGTCCAAAAACCGCACCTATGTGAGAATTTCCAGAAGTCTTCTGCATATCCTGCTTGACATCCGCAAGGAGAATGTACAGCAGTACGGCGAAGAAGGCTGGATTTTTTATGCACGTATGCTCGGCTTTCGGGAGAGTGCCTCCCCTCTTCTCTCCGCCATCAAGAAAAACACGGAAATTCCTCTCCTTTCCAAACTTGCGGACGCAGAAAAACAGCTTGCACCGACAGGCCTTTCCATGCTGGAAAAAGACGTCTATGCAAGCCATATTTACCAGAGCGTTGTGCGAAATAAATTTCCTGTCGAAAATCCACTGTCGGAAATCAGTGAATATAAACGGCCTATCATAAAGATTTAGGGAAACGCTGATTAAAGCGTTTCCCGCACCGGATTTGCGCCGCGAAGCGGCACATTCCTTTGCAAATCCGTGTGCATCCGCCGGAGGCTCTAAGGAAGTGCTGATTTAATCAGCGCTTCCTTAGCTTTCCTATGCAGGACTGACCACCTCGCTGATTCTGCTCATAATCCTGTCCCGCACCATCTCCGCAATCTGCGTCGTGGTCATCCCCTTATATTCTTCGTACGGGATCGCCTTTAAAAAGTGTACCTGCGTCTCCACCTTTTTAAGCGTCCACTCCTCAAATACCCGGTAAGAATCAATCAGCGCAACCGGCACGATCGGCACTCCGGCCTTCACCGCGCTCTTAAAACACCCGGGCTTAAATTCTCCTACCGTATTGTGATTATGAAAATAACCGCCCTCCGGAAAGATGATAAACCGCCGCCCTTTTTTTGTATCCTCAGCCAGTTCTTTTATGATTCCTATAGACTGTCTGGTATCATTCTTTTTCAGGCGCTTGCCCTGCACCAGATCGATAAACTGCTTGACCAGGAGACCGTGGGACTTTGCGTCGTCGATGACTACTGAACAAGGCTTGTCATGGGATATCATAATTCCCAGCGCGTCGTATTTTCCCTGATGATTCGGGCACAGGAGATATCCTCCTTCTTTCGGAAGGTTCTCCGCGCCGAAACGCTTTGTGTAAATGCGCCCTGCCCGCATCATGCGCCGAATAGCCAGCCTTGCATAAGCGTAACAGGCTTCCTCACCGTAACGCTCCTGATGTCTGGCCTTGTACGCCATTTTGGGTATCATGTAAATTCTTGGCAGATTCCACACGATCACTTTGAGAAACCGTAACATAAACCCCTCTCCATCTTCTTTTCGCGCATTTTTTGCGCCTAACAAGTTTGTGTCAAGCAGCGCGCAGACACAATTCTCGCGACTAAAAATACTATTTTCAATCTTTTCACATCAACGGTGACAATAATTTTAACAGCGGACCGATCACATTGGTCTTCACAAACTTATCCCGGCACCATGACAACGTAATTTCCTCGCAGATCCTGAAGGTCTTTTCCATATCCTTTTTCAACTCCTCCACAGCCTGCGCCCGGTAAAGGTACACGCCGCATTCAAAGTGATGATAAAAACTCCGATAATCAAAATTGATTGTGCCAACCGTAGCCGCCTCGTCATCCACAAGCACGCATTTCGCATGAATAAAGCCCGGGGCATATTGAAATATCCTGACACCGGCCCCGATCAAATTCTGGTAGTTGGATTGGGTCAGCCAGTATACGAACTTCTTATCCGGCACGCCGGGCGTCACAATCCGCACATCCACCCCCCGCTTCGCCGCCAGCTTGAGGGCGGTAATCATTTCATTGTCCGTAACAAGATAGGGCGTATAGATCCAGACATAGCGCTTGGCGGCGCCGATCATGTTCAGATACACATTCTCCCCCAGCGTCTCGTCGTCAAAAGGCGTATCCATGTACGGCTGTACAAATCCTTCCGCCCCCGGCACCTTCTCAAAGGGATAATAGTACCTGCTGTAGTCTTCCTCCGTATAGCGGGACATATTCCACATCTGTAAAAACATGACCGTAAAGTTCCAGACAGCCTTTCCCTCAATGCGGATTCCCGTGTCCTTCCAGTGATCCCCGTAAGGATGTTCATAGTTGATATACTCGTCCGACAGGTTAATTCCACCCGTATACGCCACCTTGCCGTCAACCACCACGATCTTTCTGTGATCCCTGTTATTCAGCACAAGCGATATAAAAGGCACCAGCCTGTTGAAAGCCACGCACTTGATTCCCTTTTTCTCAATGACCCTGTCATAGTATTTCGGCAGAAGAAACGCGCAGCCGATATCGTCATACATCAGCCGGACCTCCACGCCCTCCTTTGCCTTGCGTTCCAGAATATTCAGAATGGCATCCCACATCTTTCCCTCTTTGATGATAAAAAATTCCAGAAAGATAAAATGCTTGGCCTTTTCCAGATCGTCAAGCAGGTTCTCCCACCACGGACGCCCGTCCGCAAAAAATTCCGTAGCAGTCTGATCCCACACGGGCGTAGCCGCATAGGAATAAATATAACTGCTCAGATTCGCTTCCGTCCGGTCTTCCCTTTTCAGGTCTTTCATCGTCTTTTTATCCTGCACCAGACTTTTCCTTACCAGCTTGTCCGTCCGTTCCATGCTGTCCCGCAGCTTTTTGGGCACGATCACATGACCGTAGCACAGATAAAGCACACCGCCGAAAAGCGGAAACGTCAGTATCGGCACCACCCACGCCAGCTTTACGGCGGGATTGTTCGGTTTCCATATAATATAAATCACGGCCCAGAAAGTGATAAAGCGCAGCACCAAAGAGAACCAGACATAATAATCCCCCCATTGCCAAAGCACAATCAGGAAAAAGGCAATCTGCAAAAGCACCAGAAGCGCCGTAATCACCACCCGGTTTAACGCGTACTGTAAAAACTTCCTCATTTCAAAAATCCCTTCACGATCTGTTCTTCCGCCTCTTTCTCCGTGAGTCCGAGCGTCATAAGTTTAATTAACTGTTCTCCCGCGATCTTGCCGATCGCCGCCTCATGGATCAGATTCGCGTCAATGTGGTTTGCCGTCAGCTCCGGAATCGCGCTGACACTGGCTTCATCCATTATGATAGCGTCACATTCACTGTGCCCGTGGCAGCTCGCATTGCCCACAATCCGACTGCGGAAAATCTGTCTGGACCGTTCCTTCGCCACCGACCGGGAAATCAAGTTTACGCTGGAATCCTTCCCGTCCATGTGCACAGTAAAATCCGTCTCGGCGTACTGTTTCCCGTGCGTCATAATCTTTTCTCTGATTACCAGACTCGCGCCCTCAGCCACATCGGCAGTCGTGGTGCGCGCTGTAGAGTCAATGCCCTTGATCTGCACCGTCTCCATCTCCAGAGACGCGCCCTCTGCCAGATGGATCTCGGTGGTCGGGTTCATAATCCGCTCCCCGCTGCCGTCCCCCGATCCGTAATGCTTTTCCACATATCTGACCTTCGCGTTTTTCTCTACAAAAAACCTGTGGATACCGGAATGCGCCGACGCCGCCGAACCGCCGTTGTGAATGCCGCAGCCCGCTATGATCGTAATGTCACAGTCCTCCCCCACAAAAAAGTCGTTATATACGCTTTCCTGCAAGCCGCTCTGACTTAATACCACCGGAATGTGTACGCTCTCCGACCTTGTGCCCGGCTTAATGCGGATATCAATGCCCGGGCAGTCCTCCTTCGTTATGATATCTATGTTGGCGGTGGTATTTCTCCCCGCCATCTCACCATTGGCACGAATATTGTACGCGCCCTCCGGCACTTCATGCAGACCCGCCACCTGCTCAAGTAACTCCTGTTGTATTGCGTCCATGATTTCTCCGTTTCTTAATTCATAATTTGTCTGTTAATGTTTTGCAGGGCTGCCCGGCTCCCAGAAGATCAGGCATGACTTCTTCCCTGTTCCCCACCTTCTCAATCCTGCCATCCGACAATAGCACGATCTGATCCGCGATGTTCAGAATCCTCTCCTGATGCGAGATAATCAGGATCGTCCCCTGAATCTCCTCATGCATCTTCTCGAAAACCCGGATCAGATTCTGAAAGCTCCACAGGTCGATACCCGCCTCCGGCTCATCAAAGATGGAAACCTTCGTCTTTCTCGCCATAATCATCGCAATCTCAATGCGCTTCAATTCCCCGCCCGAGAGGCTGGCATTGATCTCTCGGTTTACATAATCTCTGGCGCAGAGTCCCACCTCGGACAACATAGAGCAGACCTCCGCCACCGCCGTCTCCCTGCCCGCCGCAATGGATAGCATATCCTTCACCGTAAGTCCCTTAAAGCGGACGGGCTGCTGAAAGGCAAAGCCGATCCCCATCTGCGCCCGCTCCGTGATGGATTTATCCGTGATATCGACGCCGTCCAGGAAAATTTGTCCCTCCGTGGGCGTAAGGATACCCGCCACAATCTTTGCCAGCGTGGATTTCCCGCTGCCGTTCGGCCCCGTGACTGCCACGAAGCGATTCTCCAGCTTCAGGTTGATGTTCCTCAGTATTTCGATCTCTTTTCCGCCGTCCTCGGCCTGAAAAGATACATTTTTAAGCTCCAGCATCTTAAACCTCCAAAATTACCGCATATGCGGCGAACCCCCTTTCCGGAAGTTCCTTAATAGAATATCTTAACATAAGTATAGCCAAAAGGCAAACCGGACAATCTGATTTCCTCTGCATACCGTGAAACAGCAAACCTCCATATGCGAGCCTGCGCAATCGAGTAGGGAAGATTCTTCTTCCCCTACTCGCCGCGCCGCCCGCACGTTGCGTCAGCAACAATATTCCCTGTGCGGGCGTGCGCATAAAAGGCGACGGCTGCCAATGTGTCACACATCGGCAGCCGTTTCATGTTCCGCAACAGTTTACACTATTGCCATTTCCTTATGAGGCCAGATAGGGTGCGATCGCCGCTTCCACCTCGGAGATCTGCGCGTCTGTCTCCAGAATCCGAAACTCTATCTTTCTGGACAGATCCATGGAAAAAATGCCCATGATCGACTTCGCATCAACCACGTATCTACCGGTGGCTATGTCAAAGTAACCGTCGAATTTCTCAATCGCGCTCACAAATCCCTTCACTCTGTCGATGGAGTTTAAATCCAGCATGTACGTCTTCATATTCACACCTCCTCTTCCGTATGACTGCCTGATTAAAAGTCTGCCGGCATGAATTCACGTCCGCCCGCTTTGGCAGGCAGCCACTCCCCTTCTTAATAGATTTTATGCCATTTTGAAGAATTTGTACAGAGGTTTTTATTTCCCGGCCCTCAGCTTGTCATAAATCCGTCCCAAAAACTCCTCCGACAGCGCCGCCTCATTGAGTACCGTATACCTGTCTTTTCTGGTGTCTGCAGCCCGCATCCACGCGTCCGTAAAGATTTCCTTCGTAATTCCCCAATTCATCGGATCCATGTCCATATGGTACGCCTTCAAGACCGCCTCCAGCGTCCCCACATCCCGCCCCTGCAGACGACAGCTCACCAGACTTCCAAGCGCCACCGCCATACCATGGGAAATCTGTATTTCCTTATGATTTTCTTCCAGAGAATGGCAGAACAGATGTTCCGATCCGCTGCACGGTCTGGAATTGCCCGCAATCTCCATAGCCAGGCCGCCTAGCACCAGCGACTGCGTCAATATTTTAATAAATTCTTTGCTCTTTAACGATTTCTCTTCGTTGTAACACAGAGAGGACAACGCCATATCGGACAGCAGATAGGAAAAGTCGTCCACCCGCTCCTTCCTGTGAGCAGCGTCCAGCCTCCAATCGTAGAGCGCCGTGTACTTGCTGATGGTATCTCCGATTCCGGACTGCAGATGCGAAACGGGCGCACCCATCACCACATTCACATCCACCACGATGCCCGCCGGAATGGCACATTTTAACGTCTTTCTCGCGTCTCCCTCTGTCCCAAGCACCGCTACGGGCGAGGAGAGACTGTCGTTGCTTAAAGTTGTGGGAACACAGATATAGGGGATTTTTCCGACAAATCCCGCGTACTTCGCCACGTCCAGTACCCTGCCGCCGCCCACGCCGATGATGACCTCCACATCCTTCATGCAGATGTGTTTTGCCAGTTCCATCGCCTCCGAAAAACTGTTCTCCTCAATGAGATAAAGCTCGCTCGCCGGCAGGTCGCGCTTCATTTCATCCAGATAAGATTTCATAATGGGAATCAAAGATTCCTCCGTGGCGATGACAATTTTCTTTTTTTCGATCCCCGGAATACAGTCCGCCAAAATCTCATTTAAGCGCTCGCAGGCGCCCTCCTCAATGATCAGACAACCCGGTAAATTAAACTGGTTCATCGCCATTTCTCCCTCTTATCTTTCTCGCCATATCTCGGCTTATCTGGCTTTATCTCTTCTCTGTTTCCTGTTCTTCCTGTCTAACGCATATGTCATGCCTGACTTCTCTGCCTGCGTATCAGTATACCATTCCTCAGCAGTGTGTTGTCAATATAGTGTCTGGAAAAAAGAATTTCCCCCTCTCTGGGAATCTCAATGTCCTCCTCCTCGCAGTTGATGATAACCTCCACGTAGTTGTCCACCCAGCCCATCTTATTGAACTCGATCACTCTGGGACGATTGATCCTGTTCGGGAAATGAAAATCCCGGTTCCGAAGAAGCGGCTCTTCCTGTCTCAAATGCAGAAGGCTTCTGATAATGTCCATCCGCTCGCTGTAGATGCCGCCGTCAATCTCCTCCCACGGCATACAGCGGCGGCAGTCCGGGTCGTGCCCTCCCTCCATGGCAATCTCCGTGCCGTAATAAATGCAGGGCGATCCCGGCATGGTAAAGAGCACCGCGAGCTGCTGGAAGTACTCGTCCAGATTCTTAACGTCGCTTCTAAGCCGCTTCGTGTCGTGGGAATCCAGCAGGTTGAACAGTACATCGTTAGTCTGCTGCATATAGCGCGTGTAACAGCGGTTGATCGTATACTCGAAATCCTCGTTAGTGAGGCTCTTGTCAATCCAGAAATCCTTGATGCTCTCCCCTAAAGGATAGTTCATAACCGAGTCAAACTCATCCCCCCGAAGCCACGGCATCGCGTCGTGCCAGATCTCTCCCAGAATATAAATGTCCGGCTTGATGGCTTTCAGGCGGCTTCTCAGCTCCTTACAGAAGGTGTGGGAAATCTCGTTTGCCACGTCCAGCCTGATGCCGTCCACATCATAGTTTCTGACCCAGTTTTCACAGACCCCGATCAGATAATCCCGCACCGCCGGGTTGTTGGTGTTTAATTTCGGCATATTGTCAAAAAAAGCAAACGTATAATACCGTTTCGCCCAGGCGTTACCTCCCTCCTCTGCAAACGGCCACTCATTCACCATAAACCAATCGAAATACTGCGACTGCGGCCCTTTCTCCTTCACGTCAAGCCAGGGCGCAAAATTCTGACCGGAATGGTTGAACACGCCGTCCAGCATGACGCGGATCCCTCTGTTATGCGCCTCACTGACGAGCGTTTTCATGGTCTCCTCCGACCCGAAATGGGGATCGATTTTTGTGTAATCCGTGGTATCATACTTATGCGAAGTGGGAGACTCGTTGACCGGGGTCAGATACAGCCCGGACACGCCCAAATCCTTCACATAATCCAGCTTATTGATAATGCCCTGCAGATCGCCGCCGAAAAACTCCTGATTGGTCACACTGCCC
>VSNH01000013.1 GCA_009774215.1 Lachnospiraceae bacterium | reverse complement strand
ATATATAAATGTAATAAAATGTAGGGATTTTATAGTTTTGTAAAGAAGGGGGCTTGGATGAGGAAGAAAATGTTGATGATCGGCATAGTGGTTGTAGTAATCATTGTGTTTGTATTTGGGGGATGGTACATAGCGTTTACCAGATTCGGTGTAGGGCCGGCGTTTCCGTTTTTGGCAGTAAAGAAGTTGGACGAGTCGCAGGTAGAGATGCTCGAAGTGGCGGAGAACCAGCTTATGGCGCTTGCTGATACGGAAGAGCAGGCAAAGGAGATTGCGGCACAGTATGGGATTGAGTTTGTATCTTTTGAAAATGGACTTGCCCTATATCATACAGAGGAGGATCCGTTTGAAGTAATCACCAGAGGGCAGGAGAATGGATATCCTCAGATATCGGTGAATTTTGTCAGAAGTGGATATGATACAGATGAAGTGCAATAAAACAAAGCGATTGGAGGAAAATGATGAGAAGGAAGAAGTGGAAAAAAGGGAGAACAATTTTGCCATTGCTGCTCTCGGCAATATTGATTGCTGAGCCGCTTGCAACAACCGCTACTGTTTATGCGGAAGAGCTGGATGCGACGGAAGGGATGGAGCAGAAAGAAGATTTAGGAGAGGAAGAAACTCTTCCTGATAGCGGGGAAGAGATAAAGGGGGATACGGGCAACGGAACAGAGGATGGCACTGTATCGGATGATGTACAGGAAAACGAAAAGGATTCCGAAGGGCAGGATGGGAGTGATGATGCTTCCGGTACTGAAAATAAAGACCAGCAGGACGAGCCTTCCGAAACACCTTCAGACAGCGATGGCGAGAACAACGAAGATCAGGACAATGAAGACGAGAACAACGAAGACCAGAACGATGAAGATGAGGATAACGAAGGACAGGATACGGCAGATAAAGAGGAAGAAGAACCGAACGAGACCGACCAAAATACGGATGAAAAGGATTCTTCCGGAGAAGATGGCAGTGTGTCCGAAAACGGATTAGAAGAAGAGTCCGTGTCCGAAAATGATTTGGAAGAAGAGGAAGACAATGATGTGGGCCGGTTTTCCGATATGCCAGATGATTATCGTCTATGCGCGGCACAGCAGGCAGATAAGGAAGCATTGGCAGGTCAGATAAAGAACATTAATGAGGCCGATGAAGGTGTTCTGTATGCTAAAAGACAAATCATGGTAGAGGCGGATTCGCAGGAAGAAGCTGAGATGATTGCGGAGGCTTATAATGCAGACATCAAAGGTTTTGATAATGGAGTGCTTTTGCTGGAATTGAGAAAGGAAGATACGGTTGTCAGTGCGGTAAAGGCGGCGGCATCTACAAGAAACAGGCTGCCGGCTGTATGGCCGAACTATTACCGTTATCCACATGTGGAGAATGCTGCTATGGAAAGTAGTAGCGGCGGTATGATTGAAGTTGAAGAGACGGAGTATGAAACGGAAGACATAGGCATTGAAGCATATGCAGAGAGGGAAGATATTCCAGACCTAGAAGCATATGGGCAGGCAGCGGCTTCCTATAATGATCCAGAACTTATGCCGGAAAACGAAAAGTATCAGTGGCAGCATGTGGCAGTAGGTTCTCCCTATGCTTGGGCGGAAGGTTATACCGGTTCCGGTGTTAAGGTTGCCGTTCTCGATACAGGCGTAAAAGGGGATCATGAAGAATTGACACTTGCCGGTGAGGCTAATGCAACCGGAAATTCGCTTACAGTCGGGAGTGGTACTGCAGCCGATGCAGGTGGACATGGGACGCATGTGGCTGGTATTATCGGTGCAAAGGCAAATAACGGAAAGGGCGGAGCGGGTATTGCGCCAGATGCAACGCTTTATGCTGTCAATGTATTAAATGGTGGCGAAAATGCAGGTACAGACTGGGCGATTATACAAGGTATCGGACAAGCGATAACATGGGATGTGGATGTTATCAATATGAGCCTTGGCGGTCCGAGATATAATGATATATGCCAGAAAAAAGTAACAGAGGCGTATAATAAGGGAATTGCAATATTTGTATCAGCCGGCAATGACGGAGCAAACTGCATTAACTATCCGGCGTGCTATGAGCATATTATTTGTGTGGCTGCCACAGACCAAAATAACAGCAGAGCAGATTTTTCTACATATGGCTCATGGGTGGATGTAAGCGCTCCGGGCGTGGCTATCTGGTCTACATACAATGATGGCGGGTATGTAAGTATGGATGGTACATCTATGGCATGTCCCGTAGCGACGGGGGAAGCGGCGGTTATTTTGAGTGGTGACGCTTCTTTGAAGAGCATGACAAAGAATGGCGACCGAGTAGATGCATTGGAAAAAAAGATGAAGAGCAATGCTGTTAAAGCAGCGGGCAGCGGGATGGGCGCCGGAGTCACAAGCCTGACAAAAGTATTTAAACTTTCTACCGCTTCCGTGAAGCCACAGGCACCGACAATCAGTATTGTGCCTGATGATGCGTCGAAAGCGCAGAAAGTTACGGTTACTATTACTGCGCAGAACGGAATGAATATTTATTATACAGTTAACGGTAAGAATCCGGTATATAAGAATGGCGAGGCTGATAAAAATACGGAGTTATATACGACGTCTTTTCCTATAACGGAGATTACGAAGGGAACAGTTAAAGCAATTGCGGTGAATGAAAGTGGCGTCGCCAGCCCGGTGAAATCTGTTAAATTTACTTTAAAGCCTGATGTAAGCTCCATCACAGTCTCAGGTATAGATAAGGTGGCGGCAGGCAAGAGTGCGCAGCTTACGGCAGAAGTGCTGCCAGCATATGCGACGAATAAAAAAGTGACTTGGAAGCTGTATACTGCAGACGGAGCTGAGGCGACGGCTGCAAAAGATAAAATCAGCATCAGCGCATCCGGTAAGGTTACAGCGAAAACAGGTGTGACAGTAGGGGCTAAGTATACGGCACGGGCAACGGCAAAAGACGGTTCCGGCAAGTACGGCGAGTACGTCATAACCGTTATTGAGAGTACGAAGCTAAAGACGGCGAAATTTGATAAGAAGAGTTTGACATTGGGGATTCCGAAGACGGACGACCCGGATCGTGATCTTGGGAAGCTGCTCAAGGCGGAATACGTTGACGGAAAGCCTGCAGCGGTTACTGATTTTAAGTGGAGCACTAATAATAAAGCGATTGCTACGGTCAATGAAAATGGTGTCATAACGCCTGTTAAAGCCGGAAAAGTTACAATTACTGCACTTGCCAATGATTCTAGTGGTAAAAAGGCGACATGTACGGTTACTGTTAAACAGCTTGCTACGGACATTAAGATAACAGGCTCTTCTTCTGTGGCGGCAGGTAAAGGAGTGACGTTTAAGGCAACGGTTCTTCCGTCGAATGTTACTGTTAAGAAAGTGTCTTGGAGTGTCATAGATAAAGCGACCAATCAGGAACCGGCTGCAAGTACGGGTGTAAAAATTAATAAGAACAATGGTAAGTTGACTACAAAGGGAACGTCTAAGGGCAGTTACACAGTGAAAGCTGTGGCGACAGATGGCAGTGGGGAAGAAGACAGTAAGGATATTGTTATACGCGAGGGTGCGATAAAAACGATTGCTTTTAGTAAATCATCTGATAAGAAGATGACCATTTTCCGACGGGCAGTCACCAGTCAAACGAAGACATCAGCGACAGTTGATGTCAAGATTGAGGGAACGAATGCGCAGGCAGATTTAGATGCATTTGAAGTGAAGAGCAGCAATCCCAATATTGCTGAGGCTACTGCAATCCGAAACGGAAACCTGATTTCTCTTACTGTTACAGCGAAGGGGCGCGCAGTAGGTAAGACCAATATTACACTTGCGGCGGCGGATGGTTCCGGAAAGAAAGTTACTTGTGCCGTTACCGTTTGCAATCCGGTTACGAAGGTTCATATTTCTTCTAGCACAAAGACATTGTCTGTGTCTAGTAAGGGGATAGACATGGTAGTTGTCAAAGGAAAGAGTATTCAGCTAAAGGCGACACTTGAGAGCGAGTACGGCGCGGTATCAAATAAAAAAGTCAAATGGAGTATTGATATACCGCCGGCAAGCGGCATTACCATGAATGCGTCGGGTAAGGTTTCTGCAAAGAGAGGCATTCAGAACTATCAATGTACAGTGACAGCGGAGGCGGCCGACGGTGGTGGAGCAAAGGATACATATGTAGTGGTTGCTGTTGACCCGGCGACTAAATTGTCCGTACCAGAGCTAATACCAGCACCGGGATATATAAATGGCTTGGCATTGAGGGCAGTGCCGTTAGATGAAGATGGTAATCGATTGTTCTGGGCAGGCTTGATTACAACGGATGTAGTGGGAGGGTATATTGAGGCCAAGTCTTCGAATCCGAAAGCGTTGGAGGCAACTACTTATTATAACTCTAAAATAGGAGCTTACCAGCTACTTTTGACACCATATCAAGTAAAGAAAGATACGATGGTTACGGTTACAGTTAAGGCTACGGATGGAAGTGGTAAGAAGGTATCCTATAAAGTTTATGTATTGAAATAGGGACAATAATATTAATCAATTTATTTTGTCAGGCAAACGTGGCATGATTCCGAGAGAGGATATCATGCCGCGTTTCTTTCTCTTAAGAGGTACAAAGTGTACCATTAAAGTCAGCAATCCATTGTCAGCATTGGGATTGCTTTTTCAACTGTTCTATCTCAGAGTGGAGCTCACGAATCTGCGCTTCGTAATATTCACGGTTCTGTTCCAGTTCCTGCTCTTTTACCGCGATGGCTCTTTCGTAGCTGCGCAGATCCGCGTAGTATTCTTCGCGGTCAAGGCAGCGTATAAGGATTTCCTCGTCGGAAAACAGTATGGTATTGTGCAGTCGTGCCAAATACGATATTACGAATATGCTTAGGTACATTTGATACGAATATGTTTCTGAGGATAACGCGGCGTTGGCATGGATTTCTATTGTGCCCCTTGTTGTTCTATGCTAAAATTGAAAAAGAAATTATGTGATTTTGAGAAGATGTCTGCAGCTTGTTGCAGCTTTATAACAAAGAGGATGAATGAGATGAGAAGAAGCAGGAAATGCAGGAAAATATTTTTATCATTGCTGCTCTCAGCGGTGATGGCCTTTGAATCGGCTGGAACGGCGATGGTTTCTGCCAAAGAGGAGCCTGTGGCCGAACTTTTAACGGAAGAGCCCGCGGCTGACGAGGCTGAGGTGTCGTCTGAGGGAACGGAGCAGACAGGGGAGGAAGGTCTGCCCGCCGATGCCGGAGAGGATACCGATAATGAGGACGGGGCATCGGATGATGCAGAAACTTCGGAGATGCCTGCTGACGGGGAGAATCAGGGGCCGAACCCTTCGGAGGAAGAAAAGGGAGAAGGTCAGGAGACGGAGAAAGGGGAAATCCGGGAGGAAGAACCAGGAGAAGAAGACGGGACATCGGAAGACGAACCGACGGAGAAGGAGCCGGCGGGTGAAGATGTGTCAGAAGAGGAACGGCCGGAAGAAATGCTTCCGGAGGAAGAAGCAGGGGAAGGGGTGTCGGAGAACAATCTGCCGGAGGAAGAGCCGACTGCAGAGGAGGTGGCTGAAAAAGAGGAGGATTTGGGTGGGTTTACCGGTATGCCGGATCACTACCGATTGTCCTCCATGCAGATCAAAGAGAAAAGGCTTTTGGCGAATTATATGGAAGATGTGGACGAGTCGGCGGAGGGCATTCAGTATGTGGAGGGGGAGGTTATGACGCTGGCACAGTCCGAAGAGGAGGCTGCGCTGATCGCCGAAGCGTACAATGCCGAGATCAAGAGCTTTGCGGATGATGTGCTTGTGCTGGAGCTGGGAGAGGAGACGACCGTGTGCGATGCCGTTCAGGCGGCGGCCTCCGCCAGAACCCTTCTTCCCGCAGTATGGCCGAACTACTACCGCTATGTGCATGGGGAAGAGATACTGGAGGAGAGCGATGCGCCTACGTTGGATGCCTATGCGCAGGCATTTGATTCTTTTGACGATCCCTACCTGAAAGCGAGTAACAGTAATTATCAGTGGCAGCATGTGGCTGTCGGGTCGCCTTATGCATGGAGCGCAGGCTATCGGGGAGCGGGCGTCAAAGTGGCGGTTTTGGATACCGGCGTCAAAGCTTCTCACTCGGACTTACAGATTCAGGAAAATATTAATAAAGTGACAGGCGCCGACTCGGCGGAGGACGGGCACGGCCATGGGACGCATGTGGCAGGCATTATCGGCGCAAGGGTAAACAACGGGAAGGGCGGCGCGGGGATTGCACCGGAGGCGGAGATCTATAACATCAGGGTGATGAATAGCGGTGGATCGGGAACGGATGCCGACATTATAGCAGGACTGTCAGCGGCAGTGGAACAAGATGTTGACATTATCAATATGAGCCTGGGCAGTCCAGGTTACAACGGGATTTACCAGGCGAAGATAAACGAGGCATACGAAGCGGGCATTGCCGTGATTGTATCGGCCGGCAATGACGGCGTGTCCTGCATCAACTATCCCGCCTGCTACGATCATGTGATCTGTGTGGCGGCTACGGATACGGACAATAACAGGGCGGATTTCTCCACCTTCGGCGAATGGGTGGATTTGAGCGCACCGGGGGATTACATCTTGTCTACCTATAAGTCGTCTGACACGTCGTACGTGTTTATGAGCGGCACTTCTCAGGCATGTCCGGTGATTTCCGGCGAGGCGGCGGTACTGCTCGGCTCCTATGAACCCTTGAAAAGCATGGAAAAGGGCAGCGGAAAGGTGGACGAGTTGGAACGTGTCCTGAAGAACAACTGCGTCAAGGCTGCGGGTTCCGGAATGGGCAAAGGCATTCCCAGCTTGACTAAGGCGTTCAAATTGAGCACGGCGGTTGCAAAACCGACTGCTCCGGTCATTGAGATGGTTCCGGATGATAAAGCGCAGAAGGTTACGGTTACGATCAAAGCGCAGGGCGGTATGACCGTTTACTATACGGATAACGGAAAAACGCCCGCGTTTAAGAACGGGGAGCCGGGTGCGGATGCCATACAGTACACGGAGCCGTTCGTTTTGGAGAAGTGCGCAAAGGCGACGGTCAAGGCCATCGCGGTGAACGAAAACGGTGTTTCCAGCGCTGTAAAATCGGCAGCCTGTACATTGAAGTCTTATGTGGCGGATATAGAGATTTCCGGCGTGCAGCAGGTGGCGGCGGGGAAAAGTATTCAGCTGTCGGCGCAAGTGACAGCCTATGCGGCGAACAAGAAGGTGTTATGGGAAGTCTACACGGCAGGCGCGGATGGAGAGGCTGACAAGAAGATTGATCCAAATACCGATCGGACGTTGAAAACAGGCGTGAGTATTTCGAGCAACGGCAAAGTGACGGCATCGAAGAGCGCGCAGCCCGGCAGCTATGTCGTAAAGGTGACGGCGCAGGATGACGGGAAAAAGTCGGCGGAATACAAAATAGAAGTGATTTCCGGCCTGCGTGTGAAGAGCGTCAGATTCCTGCGGGAGAAAACGGGCAGGACGGCGCTAAAGAGCGTTACGCTGACGCGGTCAGAGGGGGAGACGACCTATGACTTCACAAAGCATCTGGATGCGGCGGCGGTAAGCAGCGGCGTAACGTTGACGGCGGCTGACTTTAAGTGGACCAGCAGCAATAAGCAGGTCGCGGCGGCGGACGCTGATAATCCGGGTATCATAACATTGAAGAAGGCGGGCAGGGCGACGATCACCGCGCTGGCCAATGATTCCAGCGGCAAAAAGGCGACCTGTACGTTGACTGTGAAACAGCTTGCGACGGGTCTCAAAGTGTCGGGACCGTCCGGTTCGGATGCGCAGGGGAACGAGAAAAAGCCTGTTTCTGTGGCGGTAGGAAAAAGTGTGGTCTTTAAAGCGGAAGTGACACCGAAGGAAACGGCGAATAAAAAGGTAATCTGGAGTCTGTCCGAGAAGAACGGGAGCCAGTGGAAAGCGGTGGATAAAAACCGCGCCAAGGAGATTGGCGTGAGCCTCAATGCCAATAACGGGAAGGTTTCCACAACCTCAAAAGCCGTGCCGGGTGAGTATCTTGTTAAGGCGGTCACAGCCGACGGGAGCGGGAAAGAGGAGACGGCGGAGTTTCAAGTGCGGGACGGCAGTATCGAAAAGTTCGAGTTTTCAGACAGAAAGGATGCCAAAGTTACTCTTTACAGGAAAAAGTCGGTCAGCGATACGCTGACAAAGAAAACTGTTGATCTTGTAATAAAAGAGAAAGGAAACGCGGATTTGGATGCCTACAAGGTGACCAACAGCAGGCCGGGAATCGCCACGGTAGAACAGACCAGAAGCGGGAATACGATTACCCTGACGGTGGAAGCGACGGGCAAGGCGGCCGGAAAAACAACTATTACGGTGGCCTCCACAGACGGCGCCAACAAGAAATTGACTTGTGTGGTCACTGTAGTGAATCCGGTTTCCAGACTACATATTTCTTCCAAAACCATTACGGCGCGTGTGGGAAACAGTGTTGACATGTGTGTCGTTCAGGGTAAAAGCATACAGCTGAAGGCGGCGCTGGAAAGTGAGTACGGCAGGGTTTCCAGCAAAAAGGTGGCGTGGAGCATCAATGCCCCCGAGAGCAGCGGCGTGAAGATCAGCTCTTCCGGCAAGGTGACGGCGTCAAAGAAGGCATGGACAGGGACTTCCAATATCTGGACAGTGACGGCTGTGGCGAAGGACGGCAGTAACGTAAAGGATACCTATAAGGTGATGGCAGTGCCGAAGGCAACCTATGTCACGGCATCGGAATTGTATGAAGGGCGCAAAATCAATGTGTATGACGGCTATTTTGCGGATACGGCGGGCGGTACGCAGAAAGGGTACAAATATGTGATAAACACGGATGTGCAGGGCGGGTATGTGCAGGCGTCTTCCTCGAATAAGAAGGTGGTGGAGGTGACGACTTTTAAGGAAAAAAACAAAAGCACAGGTGCAGTCGAGCTGAAACTGTGGGTAACCCCGCGAAAACCCGGAGCGGCGACGATTACGCTGAAAGCCACGGACGGAAGCGGCGTGAAGATCAGGTACAAAGTTCGGGTAGAAAACGAAGAGCTGTGAAGCTGCACTTTGTTATGTTGCACAAGAAGACTCTCTTTTTTTGTACTGTACTTTTCGATAATTTGTGATAAAATTGAAAATGACAGGCTTGTCGGGATGCCGCGGCCTGTGAAGAGGTAAGAGGGATGTCCGTTGCTTGCGGCGGACTGGTTGATTGGAAAACGGAAGCGAGTGATAAGGTATCATGGATAGGACACAGTTAGAAAAAGAAGAAATAGCCTACAGGCAGCAGGTGGTGAATGAATACAGGGCGGATGTGGAGAAGCTGGCCCGTTATCTGCCTTGGCTGGAGAGCAAGAACGGCATGAAGGTACAACAGAGCTATTCCGGCTCCGGGATTGAGCAGCACTCGATTGCCTTTCCGGTATATGACGGCACGCTGATGAACTTCGTCAAGGAAGCGCAGCGGACGAAGCTGATGGACCGGAACTACAGATATATCTATTCGCGAAACAGGATCTGCGTCTTGGAAGATGAGCTTCAGGCCATTAAGAGGTCGGATATCCGGGAGATGGACGTGCTAAAAGGCATCCTTTCCAGATATGTGATGGAGGGCATGAGAAAAGGCAGAAGATGGTCTGAGGCGGTGGAGAACGGTATTTTCCTGAAAGTGATTAAGAAGATGAAAGAAAATCTGGATTTCTGGGATCACCCTGTGCAGACCAGAGTAGTCAATGTCAAGAAAGAGGAAAAACAGGAATAAGGCGCAGGGGCAGGCGGATTGAAGGGTACATATTTGTAGGGAGATTAAAGAAACGATGGGAGAAAAATCGGCACAGAAAAGGAAGTACATACTGGACACGGCCAGGAAGGTGTTTGTGGAAAAAGGATTTAAGAGTGTGACAATGAAAGATATTGTGGAGGCCTGCGAGATCAGCCGCGGCGGTCTGTATCTGTATTTTGAGAGCACAGATCAGATTCTGATGGAAGTGCTGCAGATGGAGGCGGACGAGACGGACGATGTTTTCACGGAGCGGATTGCACAGGAGGATACGGCTGCGGACATTCTGACGCTTTTTTTGAAGGAACAGAAAAAAGAACTTTTGCAGAATAAAGATAATTTGACCGTAGCAGTCTATGAGTATTTCTTCGCTCATAAATCGACCGATAAGAACAATATGCTGCGCAGGCAGTTTGACGCGGGCGTCAAAGTGATTGAAAAGCTGATTGAGGCGGGCATTGCCAGCGGCGAGTTTTATTGTGAGAATCCAAAGGGGGCGGCGGCAAATATCATGTATGTGCTGGAGGGGCTTAAAATCAATGCGCAGACTTTCGGTATCACGGAGAAGATGGTGGATGAGCAGCTGCTCTATATTATGCAGGGGCTGATTACGGAGATATAGGGCTCGTAAGAGAAAAACAAAGCACAGTCGCAGAAAAGGCTCTGCGACGACAGCGGCATTAGTTTTTCTGCGAGCCTTAACGAGAAAGCGTTTGACGAAGTTAAACAGAGAGTGCGTAAGTACGGGCTTTCGAGTCTGTGTGAAGCAGAGGGAGGAAAAATGACTATGGGAAATGTCAGGCGAATTTACGTGGAAAAAAAGGAACCTTATGCGGTTAAGGCCAGGGAGCTTAAGGAGGAGATCGAGAGTTTTCTTGGCATAGGGAGCGTGGAGCAGGTGCGGGTTTTCATCCGTTATGATGTGGAGAATATCTCGGACGAAGTGTTTGAGAAAGCCTGTCTCACAGTGTTTTCGGAACCGCCTGTGGATATTTTATATCGGGAAAATATAGAGATTCCGGAAAACGGATATGTCTTTTCCGTGGAGTTTCTGCCGGGGCAGTTTGACCAGAGGGCGGATTCCGCGGTACAGTGCGTGCAGTTTTTAAAAGAGGACGAGGAACCGATTATCAGAACGGCTGTGACTTATCTGGTCAACGGAAATGTCACAGAAGAGGAACTGGCGCGGATCAAGGCTTACTGTATCAATCCGGTGGATTCGAGAGAGACGGGCATGGTGAAACCGGAGACGCTGGAAATGGCCTACGAGGAGCCTGCGGATGTGGCGGTGTTTGACGGGTTTGCCGCGATGCCGGAGAGCGATTTGAAGAAGCTCTACGATTCCCTTGGACTGGCGATGACGTTCAAGGATTTTCTGCATATTCAGAACTATTATAAAGGGGAGGAACACAGGGATCCCACGATGACGGAGATCCGCGTGCTGGATACGTACTGGTCCGATCACTGCCGTCATACGACTTTTTCCACGGAGCTTAAGAATGTGAGCTTCGGGGAGGGACGTTACCGGGAGCCGATTGAGAATGCGTATCAGGATTACCTTAAGACGAGGGAAGAGATTTTCGCAGGCAGGGATGATAAGTTTGTCTGCCTGATGGATCTGGCGCTGATGGCGATGCGGAAGTTAAAAAAGGACGGGAAGCTCGATGATATGGAAGAGTCCGATGAGATTAACGCCTGCTCCGTGGTGGTGCCGGTGGAGATGGACTACGGCGAAGGCCCCGTGACGGAGGAGTGGCTTGTCTTTTTCAAGAACGAAACCCACAACCATCCGACGGAGATCGAGCCTTTCGGCGGCGCGGCAACGTGCCTTGGCGGCGCGATCCGCGATCCTCTCTCCGGCAGAGGATATGTCTATCAAGCGATGCGCGTGACCGGCGCGGCGGATCCCACGGTGCCGGTGGCGGATACACTGAAAGGAAAACTGCCCCAGAAAAAGCTGGTGCGCGGCGCGGCGGACGGCTATTCTTCCTACGGTAACCAGATCGGTCTGGCGACCGGGTTGGTCAAAGAGATTTATCATCCGAACTATGTGGCGAAGCGTATGGAGATCGGCGCGGTGATGGGGGCGGCGCCGAGAAAGAACGTAATCAGAGAAAATTCCGACCCGGACGATATCATTATCCTTCTGGGCGGCAGAACCGGGCGCGACGGCTGTGGCGGCGCGACAGGATCCTCCAAGGTGCATACGGAGAAATCCATTGATACGTGCGGTGCGGAGGTACAGAAAGGCAACGCGCCCACGGAGAGAAAAATACAGAGGCTGTTCAGGCGTGAGGAAGTGAGCCGTCTGATCAAGAAATGTAATGACTTCGGCGCGGGCGGTGTGTCTGTGGCCATCGGTGAACTGGCGGACGGGCTTGTTGTGGATCTGGACAAGGTGCCGAAAAAGTATGCGGGTCTGGACGGGACGGAGCTTGCGATCTCCGAGTCTCAGGAGCGTATGGCTGTGGTGGTAGCGCCGGAAGACGTAGACAGGTTCCTTGGCTATGCGGCGCAGGAGAATCTGGAAGCGGTGCCTGTGGCGGTAGTCACCAAGGAACCCCGTCTGGTGCTCAAATGGCGCGGGAAGAAAATCGTGGATCTGTCGAGGGCGTTTCTGAATACCAACGGCGCACATCAGGAGACGGATGTTTTTGTGGAGATTCCCGATGAAAAGGAAGATTATCTGAAAAAGATTGCGACGCCCGCGGTGGCGGAGGCTGTGGCACGTAAGGATGTGAAGGCGGCGTGGCTTTCTCTGCTGGATGATCTGAATGTTTGCTCCCAGAAGGGGCTTGTGGAAATGTTTGACGCGTCCATCGGTGCGGGCAGCGTGTTTATGCCTTACGGCGGCAAGTATCAGCTGACGGAGACGCAGGCTATGGTGGCGAAGCTCCCTGTTCTTTCGGGAAAGACGGACACCGTAACCATGATGAGTTACGGTTTCGACCCTTACCTGTCGAGCTGGAGCCCGTACCACGGCGCGGTTTACGCGGTGACGGAGTCCATGGCGAAGATTGTGGCAAACGGCGGAGATTACAGGACGATCCGGTTTACTTTTCAGGAGTATTTCCGGCGCATGAGCGAGGAGCCGTCCCGCTGGAGCCAGCCGTTTGCGGCGCTGCTCGGCGCTTATGATGCCCAGATGAAGTACGGACTGCCTTCCATCGGCGGCAAGGATTCCATGTCCGGCACCTTCAACGACATCGACGTGCCTCCTACGCTGGTGTCCTTTGCGGTCAATATAAATAAGGGCGGTAATATCGTTACCCCCGAATTGAAATATCCGGGTGATCGTCTCGTGCGGTTCCGTATACCGAGAGACGCCTATGATCTGCCGGTCTATGAAGAGGTTATGACACTTTATGACAAGATCATGACATTAATGTCAGAGTATACTGACATAGAAGTCATAAATGGAATGCCGGTTAAGTTTAAAAAGAGAAAGATCGTTGCGGCCTATGCGCTTGACGCAAAGGGCGTGGCGGCGGCTGTGAGCAAGATGGCCTTCGGAAACGGTCTCGGCGTGGCGGTGGATTCCTCTTATAAGACGGAGTACCTGTTCGATAACGGTCTCGGTGATATCGTGGCGGAGATGCCCGCAAAAGAGGTACACCACTTGAAGGCATTGGGGATTTCCTATGAGGAGATCGGAACAGTGACGGCGGACGGCGCGTTTACTTACGGCTCCATGAAAATTGACGGGGACGAGGCGGTGCAGGTATGGCGCGATAAGCTTGACAAGGTATTTCCCTATACGGCGGGCAGGGATAAGAGCCTGGTGGCGTCAGAGCTGTACCGGGCGGACAATATCTATGTGTGCAAAAATAAAGTGGCGAAGCCCACGGTATTTATACCGGTATTCCCGGGTACGAACTGTGAGTACGACAGTGCGCAGGCTTTTGAAAGAGCCGGAGCGGAGACCGTCGTAAAGGTGTTCAAGAACCGGAACGTGGCGGATATCAGAGAGAGCGTGGAGGCCTTTGAGGAGGCAATCGGGCAGGCGCAGATCATTATGTTTCCCGGCGGTTTTTCCGCGGGCGACGAGCCGGACGGTTCCGCCAAGTTCTTTGCGACCGCTTTCCAGAATGAGAAAATGAGGGAAGCGGTGATGAAGCTTTTAAACGAGAGAGACGGCCTTGCGCTGGGAATCTGTAACGGTTTTCAGGCGCTGATCAAGCTGGGGCTTGTGCCTTACGGGGAGATCCGGGGGCAGGAGGCGGATTCGCCGACCCTGACCTTCAATACGGTAAACCGTCTTATTTCCAAGATGGCTTATTTGAAGGTGGTATCCGACAAGTCGCCGTGGCTTGCGGGGGCGGAATTGGGCCAGACTTATGTAAACCCAGCATCTCACGGCGAGGGACGGTTTGTGGCGCCGAAAGAGTGGATTGACCGACTGTTTGCAAACGGACAGGTAGCGACCCAGTATGCGGATGCCGACGGCAATGTGTCCATGGACGAGGAGTGGAACATCAACGGTTCCTACGCGTCCATCGAGGGTATTACTTCCCCGGATGGGCGTATCTTGGGTAAGATGGCGCATGCGGAGAGAATAGGCGACTGTGTGGCGGTGAATATTTTTGGCAATCAGGATATGAAGATCTTTGAGAGCGGCGTTGCGTATTTCAAATCATGATGGTATAAATTTTTCGCGACCCCTTGACAGTTCTATTTTCAGATGGTATTCTATAGAAAATTTAACGAGTTAAACCGTTGAAGCGGAGATAACGGTGATGATGCCTTTACAGAGAGCCTGTGCTGCTGAGATCAGGTAAGAAACAAGTCATCAAATGGACCGCTGAGGGTGCAGTCAAATGCGCGGAGGCGCAGAGTATTCTGCAACGTGTGGCATACGTCAGTTGCCGGGGATATGCTGGTATCCTGCTAAGGGCACGGGAGTTTCCCGTGAATCAAGGTGGCACCGCGGATTGAAACGATTCGTCCTTGACAAGACTTAGGTTTTGTCAAGGACTTTTTGCGTTTAAGAGTAAGGTAACGGCGAAGCCAAAGGCTGAACTGTTACGGAGTAAGAAAGGAGCGCCCATGAAATTTTTACCGTCCATGGAAGAAGTGAAAAAGATTGCGGCCGCCGGGGAATACAAAGTAGTTCCCGTGAGCTGTGAGATGCTCTCGGATATCTGTACGCCCATCGAGGCGCTCAGGACTCTGAAAAATGTATCTACCCACTGCTATCTGCTGGAATCGGTGGCGGAGAAGGAAAAGTGGGGACGTTATACATTTCTGGGGTATGACCCGAAATTGGAAATTACCTGTCTGGACGGGGAAATGAAGGCGGGGGATGTGACCCTGCATACGGAAGACCCGTCCGCGCAGCTCAGACAGATTCTCTCCGAATATAAAAGTCCGCGCTTTGATTATCTGCCCTCTTTTACCGGCGGCCTGGTGGGATATTTTTCCTATGATTATCTGGGTTACAGCGAACCGTCAATCCGTGTGGGTGTGCAGGATACGGAGGCGTTCAAGAATGTGGATCTGATGCTTTTTGACAAGGTGATTGCTTTTGACAATTTCAGGCAGAAGATTATTTTGATAGTAAATATGTCACTTGCGGAAGGGGAGGCAGGTTACAATAAGGCAATTTACGAATTGCGGCAGCTTGTCAGCCTGCTTCGGACAGGGGAGAAGAAAGAGGAGGAGGCGGGGCGGCTTCTCGGCAGGGTGACACCCCTGTTTGACGAGGCGGCGTACTGCGGTATTGTAGAGCAGGCGAAGTGCCATATACGGGAGGGGGATATTTTTCAGATTGTCCTTTCCAACAGGCTGGAGGCGCCTTTTGAGGGAAGTCTGTTAAATACATACCGGGTGCTGCGCACCATGAATCCGTCGCCTTACATGTTTTATTTTTCGGGCACGGACGTGGAGGTGGCGGGGGCTTCCCCGGAGACGCTGGTAAAGCTGGAGGACGGCGTGCTCCACACCTTTCCGCTGGCGGGGACAAAGCCGCGGGGAAAGACGCAGGAGGAGGACGAGAGACTTGAGCGGGAGCTGCTTGCGGATGAGAAGGAGCTGGCGGAGCACAACATGTTGGTGGATCTTGGTCGCAATGATCTGGGGAAGATCAGTAAATTCGGTACGGTAGCGGTGGAAAAGCTGCATTCCGTAGAGCGATATTCTCATGTGATGCACATCGGCTCCACGGTGAGGGGAGAGATCCGGGAAGAGTTTGACGCGCTGGACGCCATCGAAGCGGTACTGCCCGCGGGAACCTTGTCCGGTGCGCCGAAGATCAGGGCCTGCCAGCTGATCGGGGAATTGGAAAACAACAAGCGGGGCATTTACGGTGGAGCCATCGGATATATAGATTTTACCGGAAACATGGACACCTGCATTGCCATCCGCATTGCTTACAAGAAGAATGGGCATGTGTTTGTCAGAAGCGGAGCGGGGATTGTGGCCGACTCCGACCCCCAAAAGGAGTATAACGAGTGTATCAATAAGGCGAAGGCGGTGATCCGTGCTTTAGAGCTGGGGCAGGAAGAGGAGTGAGCGGTGCATGAGATTATATCGGCAGGACAATGGATGAGCGGCACTTTGGAAAGGAGGCAGACATGATATTGTTGATCGATAACTATGACAGTTTTTCCTACAACCTCTATCAGCTTGTGGGTGAGATCAACCCCGATATCCGGGTGATCCGCAACGATGAGATGACGGTGGAGGAGATCAAGGCGCTTGCGCCGGAGCGGATCATTCTCTCGCCCGGACCGGGGAGGCCGGAAGATGCGGGAATCATAGTGGAAGCGGCGAAGATTCTTGGAAAGGAAATCCCCACATTGGGCGTCTGCCTGGGGCATCAGGCCATTTGCGCAGCCTTTGGCGCGGTTGTGACCTATGCGAAGGAGCTGATGCACGGCAAGCAGTCAAGAATTACGTTTGCCAGGGAATGTCCCCTGTTTCGCGGATGCCCGGAGGGGATGGCAGTGGCCAGATACCATTCGCTGGCGGCGGATGAGCGCACGATGCCGGACTGTCTGTGTGTCACGGCGCGTACGGCGGACGGGGAAGTGATGGCGGTGCAGCACAGGCACTATCCGATTTACGGCGTACAGTTTCACCCGGAGTCCATTATGACGCCGGAAGGGAAGCAGGTGCTTAAGAATTTTTTGGCGTCATAGATGGACACACTGTTATTGCATGCAGAGGAGTACCGACAATGAGATAAGCAGGATATGTTTTTCGGTGCATACAAGGATAGAGGAGGAAAAGGGTTTACATAATATGAAGACATTGCAAGCCAAAGCGGTTTGAAATGCCTCGGAATGGAGGAAAGACTATGATTAAGGAAGCGATCGTAAAAATCGTAAACAAAGGGGATCTCACCTACGACGAGGCTTACGCCGTGATGAACGAGATTATGAGCGGGGAGACCACCCCCACCCAGAACGCGGCCTTTCTGGCGGCGCTCTCCACCAAGAGCGCGAAAGCGGAGACAACGGATGAGATTGCCGGGTGCGCGGCGGCCATGCGGGATCACGCGACCAAGGTGGAGACTGATATGGAACTTTTTGAGATCGTGGGTACCGGCGGGGACAATGCCCACAGCTTCAATATCTCCACCACCTCAGCGCTTGTGTGCGCGGCGGGCGGTATGAAGGTGGCCAAACACGGCAACCGCGCGGCGTCCTCCAAGTGCGGCACGGCAGACTGCCTGGAGGCGCTGGGCGTCAACATTGAGCAGAGTCCGGCGCTGTGTGTGAAGCTTTTGCAGGAAGTCGGCATGTGCTTCTTCTTTGCGCAGAAGTATCACACTTCCATGAAGTATGTGGGCGCGATCCGCAAGGAGCTCGGTTTCCGCACGGTGTTCAATATACTTGGGCCGCTGACGAATCCGGGCAGCCCGAAGCGGCAGCTGCTCGGCGTGTACGACGAGTACCTGGCGGAGCCGCTGGCGCAGGTGCTGATCAGTCTCGGCGTGGAGCGCGGCATGGTGGTGTATGGAAAGGATAAGCTGGATGAGATTTCCATGAGCGCGCCTACGACCATATGCGAGTTTAAGGACGGCTGGTTTAAGACCTACACCGTCTGCCCGGAGGACTTCGGGTTCGCGCGGTGCACAAAGGTTGATCTGGAGGGCGGCACGCCGGAGGAAAATGCAAAAATAACATGCGATATATTAAGCGGTGAAAAGGGGCACAAGAGGAACGCCGTGCTGATGAATGCGGGGGCGGCTCTCTATATCGGCGGCAAAGCGGAGAGCATGGCGGACGGCGTGAAGCTGGCGTCGGAGATCATCGACTCCGGGAAGGCGTCGGAGACGCTTGAGAAGTTTATTGCATTAAGCAATGAATAACATGCGTGATAGGAATAAAATCCTAAAAATATGTGGTTTAGGCGTAAGATAACGGCGATAAAGCAGGTAGAAGAAAACATTAAATCAAGATTTACTATGGAAAAGGCTGGAAAAAGACGATGGCAAACATTTTAGAGCAGTTGGCGGAACATGCGGCGTACCGCACAGAGCAGGCGAAGAAACAATTGTCTGCTGCAGAAATAAAAAGACGGGCGTTATCTATGAAAAAAGGGGATTATGCCTTTGAAAAAGCGCTGCGAAAGCCGGGGATTTCTTTTATCTGCGAGTGTAAGAAGGCGTCCCCATCCAAGGGACTGATCGCGCCCGACTTTCCTTATCTTCAGATCGCAAGGGAGTATGAGGATGCAGGGGCGGATGCGATATCGGTGCTGACGGAGCCGAAGTGGTTTCTGGGGAGCGACGCGTATCTTAAGGAGATTGCGGCGGCTGTCTCGGTTCCCTGCCTGAGAAAAGATTTTACGGTGGACGAATACATGATTTACGAGGCAAAAGTGCTTGGCGCGTCGGCGGTGCTGCTGATCTGTTCCATTCTGAGTGAAGCCCAAGTCAGGGAGTATCTGACAGTCTGTGATGAGCTGGGACTGTCTGCACTGGTAGAAACCCATGACGAGGCGGAGGTGGAACAGGCGCTTTCGGCAGGCGCGAGGGTGATCGGCGTGAACAATCGCAATTTAAAAGATTTTACGGTAGACACGGAGAACAGCCGCAGACTTAGAGAGAGAATACCAGAGCAGGTGTTATTTGTCTCCGAGAGCGGTGTGAGCAGGCCGGAGGATGTGAAACGACTTGCGGAGGTTGGGGCGGACGCGGTGCTGGTGGGGGAGGCGCTGATGCGGGCGGCCGACAAAAAGCAGATGCTGTCTAATCTTCGCGGTTATTGAATTGCAAGGGTAGGAATATATGAGGTGGAAGACAGATGAATCAGACAGAAGAAAATAAAATCAAGATTAAACTGTGCGGATTGATGCGCCCCAGCGACATTGAGGCGGCAAATTTGTTACATCCGGATTATGTCGGCTTTGTTTTTGCAAGAAAAAGCAGGCGTTATGTATCGCTGGAGCGGGTAAAGACGTTGCAAGAGCTTTTACACCCCGATATTCTGGCGGTGGGGGTGTTTGTGGACGAGAAGCCGGATGCGGTGGCAGCCTGGCTGGCGGCGGGCGTGATTGATCTGGCCCAGCTTCACGGCGGAGAGGATGAAGCTTACATGGAAAAGCTGCGGGGATTGACGGACAAACCGATTATCAAAGCCTTTTCCGTAAAGGGTGAGGGTGATATCCGAAACGCAAATGAAAGTTCTGCGGACTATGTGCTTCTGGATGCGGGAGACGGCGGTACGGGAACGGCTTTTGACAGGGAACTGCTTGCGGGGATGAACCGTCCCTACTTTTTGGCCGGCGGGCTGGACCCTTCCACCGTGGGGGAGGCCGTGAGACGATGGCGGCCCTATGGGGTGGATGTGAGTTCGGGGATTGAGACGGACGGGGTGAAGGACGCGGAGAAAATGCGGGAGTTTGTTGACCATGTGAGAAAGGTTGAAGCATGACGTTACCTGTACGGATTTGAGATTTCTCGGAGCGGCATGAGAGACGACGGGGCAGGCCGCGCCGTGAACAGATAGAAATGGAGAGCTATGACATATGCCATCACGGCAGATGTTTTGAAATGTAAGATGGGAAAGGACAGCGACTATGGCAAACAATAACGGGCGTTTTGGAATACACGGCGGGCAGTATATCCCGGAGACTTTGATGAACGCGGTGATTGAACTGGAGGAGGCTTACAATCATTACAAGGAAGATACAGATTTTAACAGGGAGCTGACTGCGCTGTTTAACGACTATGCGGGAAGGCCGTCCCGCCTCTACTTTGCGGAGAAGATGACAAAAGATCTGGGCGGGGCGAAGATTTATCTGAAAAGAGAGGACTTAAACCACACAGGATCCCACAAAATCAACAATGTGCTGGGGCAGGCCCTTCTTGCAAAGAAGATGGGCAAAACCAGACTGATTGCGGAGACGGGAGCGGGGCAGCACGGGGTAGCCACGGCCACGGCGGCGGCGCTGATGGGCATGGAGTGCGTGGTGTTTATGGGCGAGGAAGATACTGTCAGGCAGGCGTTGAATGTGTACCGTATGCGGCTTCTGGGGTCGGAGGTGATTCCGGTGAAGACGGGGACGGCCACCCTGAAGGATGCGGTTTCCGAGGCGATGCGGGAGTGGACTTCCCGGATTGCGGATACCCACTATTGCCTTGGCTCGGTGATGGGCCCTCACCCTTTCCCCACAATTGTGCGGGATTTCCAGGCGGTGATTTCCAGAGAGATCAAGGTGCAGCTTATGGAGAAGGAGGGGCGGCTTCCCGACGCGGTGATCGCCTGTGTGGGTGGAGGGTCCAATGCCATGGGGAGTTTCTACCACTTTATAGAAGAGCAGGGCGTGCGGCTCATTGGCTGCGAAGCGGCGGGCAGAGGCATTGATACTTTCGAAACGGCAGCTACCGTGAATACGGGGCGGGTTGGCATCTTCCACGGCATGAAGTCCTATTTTTGTCAGGACGAATACGGGCAGATCGCACCGGTGTACTCTATCTCGGCCGGGCTTGACTATCCGGGGATCGGGCCGGAGCACGCGCATCTTCACGATATCGGGCGGGCGGAATATGTGCCGGTTACGGATGACGAGGCGGTGGAAGCCTTTGAGTATCTGTCTAAAACGGAGGGGATTATTCCCGCCATTGAATCTGCCCATGCGGTGGCTTATGCCAGAAAGATTGCACCTGTTATGGAAAAAGATCAGATTGTTGTGATTACCATATCCGGCAGAGGGGATAAGGACTGCGCGGCCATTGCGCGCTACAGAGGGGAGGATATCCATGAGTAAGATTGGAGAGGCTTTTGCAAACGGGAAGGCGTTTATCGCATTCGTGACCTGTGGGGATCCGGACTTGGAGACGACGAAGTCCTGTGTTCGTGCGGCGGTGGAAAACGGGGCGGATCTCATTGAACTGGGGATTCCCTTTTCCGACCCGACGGCGGAGGGGCCTGTGATACAGGGGGCGAATCTGCGGGCGTTGACCGGTAGGGTCACTACGGATCAGATCTTCGACATGGTAAGGGAGCTGCGGACGGACGTGGGTGTGCCGATGGTGTTTATGACTTATGCCAACGTGATTTTTTCCTACGGGGCGGAGCGGTTTTTTGCGGCGTGCAAAGAGACCGGCATGGACGGTGTGATCCTGCCCGATCTTCCCTTTGAGGAGAAGGAGGAGTTTCTGCCCATTAGCCGCACTTACGGCGTGGATCTGATTTCCCTGATTGCGCCAACCTCGGCCAACCGCATCGCTATGATTGCGAGGGAGGCGGAAGGGTTTGTCTACGTGGTGTCCAGCCTTGGCGTCACCGGGACGAGGAGCGAGATTAAGACGGATTTAGCGTCCATTGTGGAAGTGATCAGGCAGAATACAGACATTCCCTGTGCGATCGGCTTCGGCATTTCCACGCCGGAGCAGGCGCGGAAAATGGCCGGTATCTCGGACGGGGCCATTGTGGGGTCGGCCATTGTGAAGATCATTGAGAAATACGGCAGGGAGGCAGCGCCCCATGTGGGAGAATATGTGCGGGAGATGGCGGCTGGGCTGTCATAGAAGTCTCTGCGCCGGGCCGTGCAGATATGTCGCTATGGTTCCCAAAACGGTTTCCGAGTTACAGATCGCACCCACGCCAGATTTCACACCCATTTACGATCATTTGGTGTGAATTGCAACAATTGGTGCACACAAAATGCCCTAAAAGAAAAGTAAATTCCTTCGGCATTCACTTTGCATTTTGGCGCTGGCTCCGACACCATGCAGCAAGTGCATGGTGCGGGTGTGAAAAGTAACCTTTCCGACAGAAAAAAGAATATATTTGTAAAAGGATGGTATACAAAAAGAATCATTATATGTTACAATAGGCGGTGGCAAAGAAGCTGGTACACGTTAACCTCCATGTCACAGCTCTGCTGTGACTCAAATCAATGCGGAGAATGCCTGTATTTTGGGCATTCCTCTGCGTAAGACGGAGTTGCCAAGCAACTCCGTCTTACGCTATTCCATTTGGGAAAGGGACAGGGCATAAAATGAGGGCATTCTTAATTTTAGAAGACGGCACCGTGTTTGAGGGAACACACATAGGGGCATGTACAGAGATCATCAGCGAAATTGTTTTTAACACCTCCATGGCGGGTTATCTGGAGGTGCTGACCGATCCATCCTATGCGGGACAGGCAGTGTGTATGACTTATCCGCTGATCGGCAATTATGGGATATGCAGGGACGATATGGAGTCAAAGAAACCTTGGCCGGACGGGTTTATCGTGCGGGAGCTATCCCGCATTCCCAGCAATTTCAGATGCGATATGACAATTCAGCAATTCTTAGAGGACAATGGTGTGCCGGGCATCGCCGGGATCGACACCAGAGCCCTTACCAGAATCCTTCGAGAGAAGGGTACCATGAACGGTATGATTACCACCGACGACAATTATAATCTGAATGAAATCATTCCCAAGTTAAAAGCATATACGACAGGAAAGGTAGTGGAGCGGGTAAGCTGTACAGAGAAATATACCTTGCAGGGAACAAAGGAGCTTGCCCAGAACGGGCCGCTTTCCGGCAGCGCTTCATTTAGAAAGGAAGACTTTGAGGCGGGCATTCGGGAAAAGAAGCCGAGCCTTGTGCGGGATTTAAACGGTGCAGGGCTTAAGGTGGCGCTTCTTGATTTGGGGGCAAAAGACAATATTGCAAGGTCGCTGGCGGCCAGAGGGTGCGACGTGACGGTTTATCCGGCGCAGACCTCGGCGGCGGAGATTCTGGCGGATCAGCCGGACGGCATTATGCTCAGCAACGGCCCGGGCGACCCGAAGGAGTGCACTATTATAATAGAAGAAATCCGAAAACTTTACGAGTCCGATACGCCGATTTTTGCGATCTGCCTCGGGCACCAGTTGATGGCGCTGGCCACGGGTGCGGATACCTTTAAGATGAAATACGGACACCGGGGCGGCAACCATCCGGTGAAGGATCTGGCCACGGGCAGAGTTTACATCTCCTCCCAGAACCACGGCTATGTGGTGGACACGGAGAAGCTTGACCCGCAGGTGGCGGTTCCGGCGTTTGTCAATGTGAACGACGGCACGAACGAGGGGCTTTCCTACACGGGAAAGAACATCTTTACGGTGCAGTTCCACCCGGAGGCGTGCCCCGGGCCGCAGGATTCCTCGTATCTGTTTGATCGGTTTATTGATATGATGAAGCGGACATAACATGATGCTAAGACGGCAAAATATACGGTTTGAAGGTTACTATGCCATGTTCAGAAGAAGGCTGTCAGCGCAGTATTCGTCTTGGCTATGAATAAATAACGGAGGTTATACAATGCCAAAGAATCCAAATGTGAAAAGAGTGCTTGTGATCGGTTCGGGTCCGATCGTGATCGGACAGGCGGCGGAGTTTGACTACGCGGGGACACAGGCGTGCCGCTCCTTAAAGGAGGAGGGCATGGAGGTCATTTTGGTGAACTCCAACCCGGCCACGATTATGACGGACGGCGATATCGCGGACAAAGTCTATATCGAACCGCTGACGACGAAAGTATTAGAGCAGATTATCATAAAGGAAAAGCCGGACTCGCTTCTGCCGAATATGGGCGGACAGGCGGGCCTGAACTTGGGCATGGAGTTGGACGAGTCGGGATTTCTCTCGGCCCACGGCGTAACCCTTCTCGGCACCACGGCGAAAACCATACGCAAGGCGGAGGATCGTCTGGAATTTAAGGAGACCATGGAAAAGATCGGAGAGCCCTGCGCGCCCTCCCTTGTGGTGGAAAATATCGAGGACGGCGTGGCTTTCGCGAAAAAAATCGGCTATCCGGTGGTGCTTCGTCCCGCCTATACCCTTGGCGGTTCAGGCGGCGGTATCGCGCACAACCAGATAGAACTGGAAGAAATACTGGCGAACGGTCTGCGCCTTTCCCGCGTGGGACAGGTGTTGGTGGAGCGCTGCATCGCGGGCTGGAAGGAGATCGAGTACGAGGTGATGCGCGACAGCGCGGGCAACTGTATCACGGTCTGCAATATGGAGAACATTGACCCGGTTGGCGTGCATACGGGCGACAGCATCGTGGTGGCGCCCTCCCAGACGCTGGGCGACAAAGAATACCAGATGCTTCGAAGCGCCGCGCTCAACATCATCAATGAGCTGGAGATCACCGGCGGCTGTAATGTGCAGTTTGCCCTGCATCCCACCAGTTTCGAATACTGCGTGATCGAGGTCAATCCCCGTGTGAGCCGTTCTTCCGCGCTGGCAAGTAAGGCGACGGGTTATCCGATCGCGAAGGTGGCGGCGAAGATCGCGCTGGGTTATACGCTGGATGAGATCAAAAATGCCATCACTGGCAAGACTTACGCCAGCTTCGAGCCCACGCTGGACTATTGCGTGGTGAAAATACCTAGGCTGCCTTTCGACAAGTTTATTACGGCAAAGCGTACCCTAACCACCCAGATGAAGGCCACGGGCGAGGTGATGAGTATTGGCAATAATTTCGAGGGCGCCTTGATGAAGGCGATCCGCTCTCTGGAACAGCATGTGGACTGTCTGCGCAGCTATGATTTCTCGGCGCTTACGGTGGAGGAATTGTTGGAGCGCATGGAGATTGTGGACGACCAGAGAATTTATATTATCGCGGAAGCCATCCGTAAGGGCGTGGACTATGACACGATCCATAGGATTACCATGGTGGATCACTGGTTTATCGATAAGATTGCGATTCTCACAGAGATGGAAGAGCGGCTGGAGAGAGGGCCGCTGACGGTGGAACTCTTAAAAGAGGCGAAGCGGCTCGAGTTTCCCGACAATGTGATCGCGAGACTGACCGGGAAAACCGAAGAAGAAATAAAGAACATGCGTTATGAAAACGGAATTGTTGCCGCTTTCAAGATGGTGGACACTTGCGCGGCGGAGTTTGCGGCCAGCACGCCCTATTACTATTCCGTGTTTGGTTCTGAGACGGAGGTGGTGGAGAGTCATCCCAAGAAGAAGGTGCTTGTCTTAGGTTCCGGACCCATCCGTATCGGACAGGGGATTGAGTTCGACTACTGCTCCGTGCACGCTACCTGGGCGTTTGCCAGAGAAGGGTATGAGACCATTATCATCAACAACAACCCGGAGACGGTGAGTACCGATTTTGACATTGCGGACAAGCTCTACTTTGAGCCGTTGACCCCGGAGGATGTAGAGAATATTGTCAATGTGGAGAAGCCCGACGGCGCGGTGGTGCAGTTTGGAGGCCAGACGGCCATCAAGCTGACGGAGAGCCTGATGAAGATGGGCGTGCCGATTCTTGGGACAAAGGCGGAGGATGTGGACGCCGCGGAGGACAGGGAGCTTTTTGACCGGATTCTGGAGGAGACTGAGATCCCGCGGGCGGCGGGCGGCACGGTCTATACTGCCGAGGAGGCGAAAGAGGTGGCAAACCGGCTGGGCTATCCTGTGTTGGTGCGTCCATCCTATGTGCTTGGCGGACAGGGGATGCAGATCGCCATCTCCGATCAGGAGATCGAAGAGTTTATGGCGGTGATCAACCGTTATGAGCAGGATCACCCGATTTTGGTGGACAAATACCTGCAGGGCAAGGAGCTGGAGGTGGACGCGGTCTGCGACGGCACAGATATCCTGATCCCGGGTATCATGGAGCACATCGAGCGGACGGGCGTGCACTCCGGCGACAGCATTTCTGTTTATCCTGCGCCCACGGTGAGCGACAAGGTGAAGGAGACGATTGCCGAGTATTCGAGGCGGCTGGCGAAGGCGCTCCATGTGATCGGCCTGATCAACATCCAGTTTATCGCCATGGGCGACGAGGTGTACGTGATCGAGGTCAATCCCCGCTCTTCCCGCACGGTGCCCTATATCAGCAAGGTGACGGGCATACCGATCGTGGATCTGGCAACCGAGGTGATTATCGGGAAAAAGATTAGAGACCTTGGCTATGAGCCGGGATTACAGCCGGCGGCGGATTATTTTGCCGTCAAGATGCCGGTATTCTCCTTTGAGAAAATCCGCGGTGCGGAGATCAGCCTGGGGCCGGAAATGAAGTCCACCGGCGAGTGCCTCGGCATTGCGAAGACTTTCAATGAGGCGCTCTACAAGGCATTTCTCGGCGCGGGTATCAACCTGCCGAAGCATAAACAGATGATTATCACGGTGAAAGATGCGGATAAGGGCGAGGCGATCGAGGTGGCGCGCCGCTTTGAGAAGCTGGGCTATATCATCTACGCCACCAGAAGCACGGCGGCGGCACTGAATGAGGCGGGCGTGAAGGCGAGAAAGGTGAACAAGATTTCACAGGAATCGCCTACGGTCATGGATTTGATTCTGGGGCATAAGATTGATTTGGTGATTGACACCCCCACACAGGGACGGGATAAGAGCAGGGACGGTTTCCTGATCCGACGGACTTCCATTGAGACGGGTGTGAACTGTATCACGGCCATGGACACGGCGGCTGCGCTGGTGACCAGTCTGGAAAATGCGGCGAGCCAGGGAGAATTGACGCTGATTGATATCGCGTCGATCGCGAGACGGGGTTAGGTAAGCGATATGAACGCGGTCAGAAATTATCAGAAAGAATTGGATCATATAATAGACAAGATCGGCGCGGCAGGCGGATGCGCGCCGACTCTTTTTCTGCACAGCTGCTGTGCGCCGTGCAGCAGCTATGTGCTGGAGTATCTGCGGCAGTATTTCCGAATTACGGTCTTTTATTATAATCCGAATATCACCGAGGACGCAGAGTACCGCAAACGGGTGGCGGAGCAGAAACGGCTGATCGCGGCGTATAACAAAGAAATGACTAAGAAAGTCAATACGGACCATGGTGACAATGGGTTGACTGGCGCATATGGAGCAGGAGCGTCGATACAGAATGCAGATGGAAGCGGTTTTCAAATTCGGATTATGGAAGGCGACTACGAGCCCGCGCGCTTTTTCGAGATGGCGAAAGGTCTGGAACAGTGCCCGGAGGGCGGCGAGAGGTGTTTTGCCTGTTACGAGCTGCGGCTCAGGGAGACGGCGAGACTGGCACAGGCGGGCGGATATGACTATTTCACGACGACGCTTTCCATCAGCCCCTTAAAAAACGCCGCGAAATTAAATGAGATCGGGGAGAGATTGGCGGCGGAGTACGGTGTGGCGTGGCTGCCCTCAGATTTTAAGAAGAGAGAAGGCTATAAACGGTCGATCGAGCTGTCGAAGGAATATGATCTGTATCGGCAGGATTACTGTGGATGTGTGTATTCCCGCATGGAACGGGAGAAGCAGAGACAAAAGGAATAGGGCTTGACATTTGGCAAGGCGGGGTGCTATGATAGGCGGCGTAAGTGCCTGGTTACATATTACATAGGAAAATTTACAATAGGGAAAACAGCGTCTGTCGGCATAGGACGTTTGGGGCAGAGAGGATTATGACAAAAATAAGAATGGATTTTGTACCCTGTCTGCTGATTGGAGGGCTTCTTTTAGGCGCGACACTCTTTGCGGGGCAGAAGTATGTGGAGATGGCGGATGAGAGAAGCGGTATGGTGTTTTCGGATACTACCTTCTATGTGGACATGTTCGGAGAAGCGCTGGATTTCGCTAATGAAGACGATATCAAGTTCAAGTTTGATATCGCAGCGGTGGTTTTGTTCTGGGTGGGCACTTTTGGCTCCCATATGATTGGTGCGAAGATTGGTATTCTGCCGTCCGTATTCCCGAAGCGGAAGAAAGAGCAGGCATAAATATCGCATGGAGTGAAATGACTAAAATAGTCAATACATGAAATGCTTTTTTGTAATGGAGGAAAACATGCAGAAAATATTGGATTTGATTTCGGAGGAAATGAAAAAGGCGTTTGAAGCGGCAGGCTACGAGCCGGATCTTGGCAGGGTAACCCTCTCCAACAGACCGGATCTTTGCGAGTTCCAGTGCAACGGCGCGATGGCGGGGGCAAAGAAATATCACAAGGCGCCGCTTATGATTGCGCAGGAGGTGGCGGAGAAGCTTCAGGAGAGCGAAGTGCTGTCGGAGGTTTCCGCCGTGGCGCCCGGCTTTTTAAATATGAAGGTGAAAGAATCCTTTGTGCGGGATTATCTGCGGGACATGTCCGGTGCGGAAAAGTTTGGTTTCCAGACCCCGGAGTCAAAAAAGATTATCATTGACTATGGCGGTCCTAATGTGGCGAAACCGCTCCATGTGGGGCATCTGCGCTCCGGCATTATCGGGGAGAGCATCAAGCGGATCTGCCGTTATGCAGGACATGACGTGATTGGGGATATTCATCTGGGTGACTGGGGGCTGCAGATGGGGCTGATTATTACGGAACTGCAGAAAAGACAGCCCGATCTGGTCTATTTTGACGATTCCTATGAGGGGGAATATCCGCAGGAGGCGCCCTTTACCATATCCGAGCTGGAGGAAATCTATCCGACGGCAAGCGCAAAGTCCAAGGAGGACGAGGCGTACAAGGCGGATGCCATGGAGGCAACCTATAAGCTGCAGAGCGGTGTGCGCGGGTATCGCGCGCTTTGGGATCATATCATCGCCGTGTCGGTGGCGGATTTGAAGAAAAACTATGCCAATCTGAACGTGGAATTTGACCTCTGGAAAGGCGAGTCCGACGTGCATGACATGATTCCCGGCATGGTGGAGGAGATGAAAAAAGGAGGCTACGCTTATGAGAGCGACGGCGCGCTGGTGGTGGATGTGAAGGAGGAGACCGACACCAAAGAGGTGCCGCCTTGCATGATCTTAAAATCCGACGGCGCGTCCCTCTACAACACGACGGATCTGGCGACCATCATGGACCGCATGGAAAACTATCATCCGGACAGGCTGATTTATTTGACCGACAAACGGCAGGACTTATATTTTGAGCAGGTATTCCGCTGCGCGAGAAAGACCAAGCTGGTCAATAACGATACGGAGTTGATACACATCGGTTTTGGCACCATGAACGGCAAGGACGGCAAGCCTTTCAAGACAAGGGAGGGCGGCGTTATGCGGCTGGAAAACCTGATCCGGGAAATCAACGAGGAGATGATCCGCAAGATCCGGGATAACGCGGAGACGAAGGGGTACGAGATCGACATGGATCACGCCGTGGAGACAGCCGGAATCGTCGGACTGGCGGCGATCAAGTACGGCGATCTGTCGAATCAGGCATCCAAGGACTATATCTTTGACATGGATAGGTTTACGTCCTTCGAGGGAGATACCGGACCGTACATTCTCTATACGATTGTACGGATCAAGTCAATTCTTGCCAAGTTTAAAGAGCAGGGAGGAAAATTGACTGACACAGTCGTCGGCGAGGCGACAAATGTGTCGGAAAAGAGCCTGATGCTGGAGCTTACGAAATACAATGCGATGATGGAGACGGTCTGCGAGGAGATTGCACCCCACAAGATCTGTGCTTATATCTACGATCTGGCAAATGCGTTCAACCACTTCTACCATGAGACGAAGATTCTCACGGAGGAGGACGGGCAGAAGAAGGCGGGATGGATTGCGCTGCTGGCGCTGACCAAGGATGTGCTGGAAACCTGCATTGACCTGCTCGGGTTTTCTGCGCCGGAGAGGATGTGAAAATCGTCGCCCGGCAGCGACGTTTCAGAGAATGCGCCGCATTTTCCTTTATTGGTTTACGCTGTTGCAATTTCTTGTCATGGATTTCAAAAAAATACTTGACAGGCTATAGGAATAAATTGTATACTAGCAGAGCGGGTTGCTTGAGTAGCCCGCATATAACGGGGTCTTAGCTCAGCTGGGAGAGCATCTGCCTTACAAGCAGAGGGTCATAGGTTCGAGCCCTATAGGCCCCATTGGGAAGCCGGAGACGGCTTCCCTGTAGTTCCACTAATTTTATATATGGCGAGATAGCTCAGCTGGCTAGAGCATACGGTTCATACCCGTAGTGTCGAGGGTTCAAGTCCCCCTCTCGCTATTCAAAAACACCGCAGAGATGCGGTGTTTTATTTTTGTGTCACAGACAAAAAGAAATCCCCTGCTATGCAGGGGGAGGGCAGATTCCTTTTTACTGTTTTACCTTACTTATTCCGCAAAGGGCGCAATGCTTTCAAACTCTCCTGCTCGGCGCAGCCTGCAAGTGCCAAAAGCGCAACCAAAAGCGCCGTCCATTCCAGTATCTTCTTCGATGTTACATCCACTCCTTATTTGTTAAATGGTTCAATTTCCGGGGAAACATATTTTTCATCACTGCCGCAGCCGCTCAATAATGCTGACCTTGGCAATTTGGCGGTACAGCAGCGCCGGTATCGCCACAGTAAGGAGGATAAGGAACGGATCAATCACCAGCATGGGCCACATGACAAAGCGATAGGTGAAGAACCAAATCCCGCTGGAAATCCCTTTTACAACTACCACAGAAAACAGAACGCCAAGAACGGCTGATGTGAGAATCGTTCCCACCGCATAATACAGCCCCTCAAAGGAGAGCATACGCTTTAACTGCTGTCCTGTCATGCCAATGCTTTGCAGCATGGCAAATTCTTTTTTGCGGGTGATAACGCTTGTCAGGACGGAGTTCACAAAGTTTGCGATGCCGATAACTCCGATGATGATACTCAACGCTCCGCCGATGGTGATGATAAGGGAAGTGAGGTCGTCAAAGGAGCTGGTATAGGTCGCCTTGGATTCAAAATCCATGCTTGGCTCCACACTGTCAATATAGCTGTTCAAAAACTCTGCCATTTCTGCATCCGTTCCCTCTTTCACATCAAAGGGGAAACTGACCAGATGGGGGTTATCACACAGCGGCAGGAAGATTTCTGTCGGGAGATAGAACCGAGCTTCGCCTGTGTTGCGGGTGGTGGCCGTGTTCTCGTTGGCCCGGACTTTTGCCATGATGATAAAGTCATAGCTATCAGTAATGGTGGTGGAAAGTTCCTCTGCTTTCAGATGGTTGATCCGTACTGTATCACCCACGCCGATATTGGGGTTCTCTATGACCGTTCCATCATCGTTACACTCCACGCTCAGCAGGATATACTTTCCTGATTTCAGCTTTTCCAGGTCGATGGTTCCCTCTATGATTTCCATACCGTTTATCAGAAAATCGTCCGCGCCATACAGGCGTACAAAGGGATTTCCATTCTGGTCTTTGTTATAGCTGAAAAAGGCGTTGTGTTCCGTGGAAAACGGTTCTTCCAGCATCCAGGAGGAATAGAGCCTGCCGCCGTCCTCAAAACTGCTGTTTTGTCTGACGGCCTCAATGAAGGTATCGGACAGATCATGTTCGCCTTTTTCAACCTGGTACTGGAAAAACTCTGCGTTGGAAATCACAAAGTCCGTATCCATAAATTTTGCAATATACTTGTCAATATCAAAGCCGCTGGACAGGGTGAATACCGTGTTGAACAGCACCAAACTCAATGTCATGGACACGATCACCAGCACAGTACGCTTGCGGTTGCGGCCCAGGTTTGCCAGCGCCATAAAGTGGAGCTTCGCGCCGTGGGTCGATTTTTTGTCTTTGGCCCTGCGCTTTCCAAACGCTGCCGTATCATTTTCCGTGTAGCGGATGGCCTCGATTGCGGAAACCGTACCGGCAATCTTCGCGGGTTTGCGGACGCTGACAAAGACAGTGAAAAGAGCGAAAGCGGCGGAGCCAATGAAGATCAGAGGATTTACCGTTACTTTAATCCCGGCGTCCGCGGTATAACTCGTTCCGTTCATCAGGAAAGGCACCAAAGCCCGGCCAATGAAGAAGCCTACCAGCAGGCCGATAGGAATACCAATCAGGGACAGCCGGAGCGCCTGCCGGTTGATAAGCTGCTTGATCTGCCGCTTTGTTGTCCCCAGCGTTTTTAGCTGTCCGTAGGACTGAATATCCTGAATGACGGAAATCTGGAAAATGTTGTAGATAATCAAATACCCTGTTACGATAATCAGCGCAACGCCAACAATACCGGAAATCAGCATGGCGGGGGTGTCCGTTAATGTGCCGCTCTGATAGGCCGGACTGACACGGGCGATCACATAATTGCTGTCCTCCTTGCTGCCGCCCATCGTGTCGCAGGTATAGCCGGTTTCGGAAAGCAGCTGATGGAGCCGGGCTTCTATATTGCCTGTTCCGCTGAACATCACATAGGCGGAGACAACGCCGGAATAATCATTGTCCACAGGATAGGTATAGGTTAAAATATCCGAATGGGCATCCACAAAGGCTTTTGACACGATCAGCCGTCCTATGTTGCTCAAGCTGTCCGTTTCCCAAAATCCGCAGAGGGTGAAATCGGTGGTATATAACTTCCCTTTTACTTCATAGGTCAGAGAAACGGTTTCCCCGATCTGCGCCGGTACGCCCAGGGCATCCAGTGTCTTTGTGTCTGCGATGATCTCATTTTCCGCTTCGGGCCGGTGACCTGTTGTGGGGGTGTAGCGGGCAAATTCCAGAGCGGTGTCATCCATATACCACAGGTCAGACCGCCAACGCTCCAAACCCGGATTTTTCAGCCGGTAGGACACCGCTTTGGTATAGGCGATACGGTCAATCAGGGGACTTCCCGCCAAATCGTTGTAAACTTCATCGCTGATATAACTTAAGACCGCCTGCCCGTCACCACCAGCCTTGCGGATGTTCTGATCGTGAACGGTGTCCTTCAGGCCAGACCCAAGGGTGAAGATGGTGGTAAAGAGTATGGTTGTCAGAACGATTGCGATAATCGCAATGCTATTCCTGCTTTTGCTGGCCTTGAAGTAGCGGCCTGACAGCTTCTTGATAACTGCGCCGTTGTTGTTGCCAAATAAAATGTCATTCATCGTCAGCCCCCCTTACTCAAAGATCCTGCCGTCCTCAATGCGGATAATGCGGTCGGCAAGTTGGGCGATCTCGTTGTTATGGGTTATCATCACCAGCGTCTGATGAAATTTGCTGCTGGTCGTTTTCAAAAGGCCCAGCACATCGCTGCTCGTCCGGCTGTCCAGATTGCCGGTAGGTTCGTCAGCCAAGACGATGGCGGGTTTGGAAATGAGAGCGCGGGCGATAGCGACACGCTGCTGCTGGCCCCCGGACAAGTTGTTGGGCATATTGTTCAGCTTGTCCTCCAGGGCCAGCAGGCGCATTACTTCGTCCATGAATTTTTTGTCCACCGTATCGCCGTCCAGCTCTACGGGTAGGACGATGTTTTCATAGACATTCAGAACAGGGACAAGATTGTAATTCTGGAAGATAAAACCGATGTTGCGCCGACGGAAGATGGTAAGATGCTCGTCGTTCAGCTCGGCCAGCTCTTTGCCCTTGATCTGAACGCTGCCGGAGGTGGGCACGTCCAGACCGCCCATCATGTTCAGCAGAGTGGACTTGCCGCTGCCGGAGGTTCCGACAATGGCGACAAATTCCCCCTGCTCAATGGAGAGGGTCACACCGTCCAGCGCCTTTGTGATGTTCGGCTCCGTTCCATAGTATTTTTTGAGGTCATTTGTTTGCAAAATGCTCATGGTATGCACCATCCTTTCTGTGATGCCGCTATCATAACAGTTAATTGTCACAGAAATGTCACAAGCCACAATTTTTTTACTTCTGAAATGTCCACACACATTTATAGTTTCAAGCTATACCGCAAAAGATTGTATTGGTGACCATCCGTACTATCTATTTTTGCTGTCGAAGAAATTGGTGAAAAACCGAATGATTCCGCCAATCGGTTAGAAGCTGTGTTTTCATCCCTCGCTGAATAGATAAACTCTTTTGCGCCAAATTGTTCCCTGCAATATTGAATCAGGCCTTGAAGAATTTGTTTACCAAACCCTTTCCCCACATAGTTCGGCCCCAGACATATTCCGGCTTCCTGATATATGAAAGGTTCGATTTCCTCTACACCTGCAAATCCAATCGCCTCACCGCTTGTTTTTTCATAAACCAAATAAGTGTCATGCTCCTTCTGAAACGCGATGGTTTTCGTGATTCTTATTTTGGCGGCTTCTTCGCTTGTGGTAATCGTCCATTCCATATACCTTGCGCTTTCCGGCTGTGACCAGACATTGCGGTACATTTCTATCCAGTCCGAAAACTTTGCTTTATCCAAAATAAGACTCTCTGTTTCGATCATACTCAAATTCCCCCAATCTTGATTGAATTACAAATTATTATCCACGAGGAAGAAATACAGAAAATGTGGAACCGCTGCCCAATGCCGAAGTCACCTTGATATATCCGCCCTGCATGGAAATAATCTCACGGGCAAGATACAGCCCTATACCGATGCCCTCAACGTCGTGTACTTCTTCCTCTCGGTAGAAGCGTTTGAAGATCATCCCCTGTCTGCTCTCCGCTATGCCCTTGCCGCTGTCTGTAATGTCAATTTTCACATATAGCTCCCAACTTTGGACGGACACCCGAATAGTGCCGTCCGCTGGCGTGTACTTCACCGCATTGTCCAAAATATTAAACAAGGCTTCGCCTGTCCATTTTTTATCATGGGCCAGCAGTACATCGGATGAGCATTCTACGTTGACATGAATTGCTTTCTTTTCGGCGTTCAGCAAAATACCGCCCAGCGCCGCAGCCAAGGTGTCGTAGATCGGCTGCACCTTTCTGTCCAGCGAAATCACGCCGGTTTCCAGCCGGGAGGTCTTTATCATGGCCTGCATAAGAAAGTCCAGTTTTTCAAGCTGGCCGCTGGATGCCTGCAAAAATTCCTGACGCTTTTCTTCTGTCACAGACTGTTCCAGCAAAGTGGCGTTTACCATCTGGAGATTTGCAATGGGTGTTTTTACTTGATGGGAAATATCGGAAATCAATTCCTGCAAATCAGCCCGCTCCTTTGCTACGCTTTCCCGGTTCTCTCGCATAACTTCATATAGACGGACAAGCCGGTGGTTGATTTTATAAAACAGGTTTTCTTCCTCGTAGACCTGCGGCGGGGCGGATGTCCCGTCCAGCATATTGTCTATTGTTTCGCACAGCTTGTCCGAAAATAACACCAGCTTCCGGCGCAGAAGGGCCACGAAAAGGGCTGCACAAGCGAACACCAGCAGAATAAACAGCAGGCACAGCCATACGATTGCCGAATTTCCGGTAAAGAGAAAAGCCGCAGTAACGGTTATAACAGAGAGCAAACCTAAAAAAGCAGCCCCTACCGCACAGGCCCGGTTGATGGAAAGTTTGCCCCCATTCACTTCTTTATCCCCCCAATCCACATATAGCCCATGCCGTAGACGGTCTTGATATATTGCAGGCCGTCTGCTTCAATTTTTCCCCGGATGCGGCTGATCGCTACGGTCAATGCGTGTTCATCCACAAAGTTTTCGTCTGTGTCCCACAGCTTTTCAAGAAGTACCTGCCGGGTCAGAACGATTTGCGGATTTCTTACCAGCACCTTTAGTAAACGGTATTCCAACGGTGTGAATATAACCGGCTCCCCTGCGAGGGTGGCGGTCAACTCCGAGAAATTGACGGATAGTGTGCCGTCTGTGTAGCAATCGCCGCCTGTCTGCTTCTCGATACGGCCCAGCAAGGCCGAAACCTTTTTTCGGAATACGCTGATTGGAAACGGCTTCGTCACATAATCGTCTGCTCCCAGCTCAAAACCCTTCAGCATATCGCTTTCCAGATCGTTTGCGGTCAGGAAAATCACGGCGGTATCTGGACGGCGCTCCTTGATTTCCATGCAGAAGTCAAATCCGCTTCCATCAGGCAGATTGACATCCAGCACGATTAGATCATAGTCCTGCGCTTCACAGAAATTGACCGCCGCTGATTTTGACATGGCAGCGTCCACGGTGTAGCCCGCCGCCGAAAGATTGTAGCAAAGCGTATTGTTCAAAAGACGGTCATCTTCAACGACCAAAAGCCTCATGACTTCACTTCCTTTCCCTTATAGGATAACATGAAAATGTCACAGAAACAAAATCACAACAGAATAGTCACACAGCGTCAGAGCGTATAGAAAAAGTCTATGCGCTCTATTTTATTGTAAAGGAGTAGATTTATGAGCAAAGACAGCAACATACAACATAGCCTGTCCGGGATTCTGACCGTGGTTGATGAATACGATTCAGAGATGGCAGAACTTGGCAGACCGGACGGAAATATGGTTGACAGCGGCACAATGGCACTATTGAACAGCGGAATCAATCTTAGCCATGCAGACTATCAGGAGCTTGCAAACCGCCACAAGGACAATGCTGCTATGACGCGGATTCTTCGGGAACGGTATAACGCAAACAGGCAGCAGGAAAAAGGTGCTGGCATTACCATAGTGCAGTTCGGGCAGTCTCCGTGGAAACAGAAAACGTATCCTTTAAGTATTCTAAAAGCCGTTGTGCGATAGGGGTAAATATCTGATATTTTTTCCATATCAGATAAATTTTTGTTTCAAGGGTAGGTGCCAACGGGCGAAAAACAAGTCCGCTGCCTGGGCTTGTATCAATGAGGTGCTGAAAAGTCAGAAGATATCCGAGCCCTTCCTTCACAAATAAGGAGCCATTATAGGACAGTCGGAAAGACCCTTCAAGATGCAGCTTGTCTATTTTACTGCCGCACCATTTGGATATATCGTGGTTCCAGCCTTGCTCCGAGCAAAAGAGCGGGAGTCCGGCCAGGTCATCGGCACAGATAGCCTGCTTGTCTGCGAGGGGACAGTCTGCCTTCATGACAACACCCCACAGATCGGCTTCAGGAAAAGTAAGAAAATGATATTTTGCGGTATTTGGTTCTTCGGCCAGAACAGCAAAATCAATTACGCCTTTATCCAGTTTTTCCGTGACCTGCTCTGTATCGCCGCTTGTAATGTGGTAACGCAGATCGAAAAAAGTATTTTTAAATTGTTTGATGGCAGAGGCAAGATGCCTGATCTGGTAGGATTCCGCCAAACCGAAGTAAACATCCCCGCCCAGGACATCATCCAAAGCAAGAAATTCAGTAGTGATTTTGTCAGCCATTTTTATCAAGTCTTCTGCCCGTTTTCGAAGCAAAACACCTTCCTCAGTCAGCTGTATGCTGAAACTGTGGCGCGTGAACAGTTTTTTCCCAAGCTCATCTTCAAGTGCTTTTAACTGCTTGGAGAGTGTGGGCTGGGTAACGTGAAGCAGCTCTGCCGCACGGGTCATGTTTTCTTCTCTTGCCACGGCAAGAAAATATCTCATGGTTCGCAGTTCCATTTTGTCCTCCTGTGATATTCCCAAAATCTATATCACGACATAAATTATAGCCATTAGCGAAATGGAAGTCAAGGGGATATAGTAGACCTTAGATTACAGGGTTCGCGAAGCGGTTCCTGTAATTCAGACATAGCAGGAAGGGAGGCGGTCATACGGATGATCTTATTCAGAATCTAAAGGATGCAGGCTGTGGCGCTCAGACCATTGAGCAGGTCTGCAGGCTGTATGGTAACAGGCAGGTTCAGGATGCGATTAAAACACTGCGAAAGCACCGCTGTAGCTTGATGGACAGCCTGCATGAAAGTCAGGGGAGAGTTGACTGTCTTGATTTTTTAGTATGGCGGATGGAAAAGGAAAAGAGGCATTACAAAATGGACAATACTTTAAAATTGGAATTAACAAAGGAATGGGATAAGACTTTTCCGAAAAAGTGAAAAGGTGAGCCACCGCAAGGTGACATTCCCTAACCGTTACGGGGTCACGCTGGCGGCAGACCTTTATGAGCCGGAGGGGGCTGAAAAGAAACTGGCTGCGATTGCGGTATGCGGGCCGTTTGGTGCGGTGAAGGAGCAGGCAGCAGGACTGTATGCGTAGGCAATGGCGGAGCGTGGCTTCCTCACCATTGCTTTTGACCCTTCCTTTACCGACGAAAGCGGCGGCACACCCCGATACATGGCTTCGCCGGATATCAACACGGAGGATTTTCAGGCGGCGGTGGATTTCCTTTCCGTACAGGAAAATGTTGACCCTGAGCGCATTGGCATTATCGGTATCTGCGGCCGGGGCGGTTTGGCCCTCAATGTGATGGCGCTGGATACCCGTATTAGGGCGACGGTTGCCTCCACCATGTATGATATGTCCCGCGTCAATGCCAACGGATATTTTGATGCAGATAACTCTGCTGATGCGAGGTATGCAAAGAAAGAATCCATGAACGCCCAGAGGCTCGTTGATTACAAAAATGGCGGCTATGCGCTGGGCGGAGGCGTTGTCGATCCGCTTCCGGAGGATGCACCTTTCTTCGTGACGACCAGCAGGATCGCTATGTTCCTGTTCGCAATAAGATTCGGAAACAGAAATGTACTTTCGAGTCTTTTTTTTATTCCGTAATCGGGAAAATATTATTCCTTTAAGAATGATATTATTCCGAAAATGGAGTATAATGTTTTGGAAAGCGAGGTGTACTCTTTATGTATATGACAGTAAAACAGGCCGCAGAGAAATGGGGAATTTCAGATAGACGTGTGCGCATATTGTGCACAGAAGGGAAAGTTTCAGGTGCTATTCGTGAAGGACGCCGCTGGATGATTCCGGTAGATACAAGAAAACCGGCGGATGGACGGTTTAAGGCAACAGAAAGTTTACTGGCAGCTATAGACAGGAAGAAAAGTGAACTGGATACCAGACGCCCGCTGACGAAGGGGGAAGTGGAACGTCTGACAGAGGAATTCATTATTGAGTATACCTATAATTCAAATGCAATTGAAGGGAATACACTGACCCTGCGTGAGACGGATATGGTTTTGCGCGGCCTGACGATTGACAGGAAACCGTTAAAAGACCATATGGAGGCAGTCGGGCATAAAGAGGCATTTGATTTTGTGCGGGATTTGGTAAAAGAACAGGTGCCTTTATCGGAAAGCATCATCAAGCAGATACATTATCTTGTATTGGCAGATAAACGGGAAGACCGCGGTGTTTACAGAAGAGTTCCGGTCAAGATCATGGGTGCAAAACATGAACCAGTACAGCCATATTTAATCCAGCCTAAAATGGAACAGTTGTTGGAGGATTATAGGAATGATACAGATCATATTATTTCCCGGCTTGCACGGTTCCATATTGAATTCGAGGGGATTCATCCTTTTATTGACGGAAATGGCAGAACCGGAAGGCTGCTTGTAAATCTGGAATTGATGAAAGCTGGATATCCGCCAATTGACATTAAATTTGCAGACCGGATTTCTTATTATAATGCGTTTGATGAATACCATGTAAAACATGATCTTGGTGCAATGCAAAGATTGTTTGCGGGTTATGTGAATGCGAGGCTGGACAGCTACTTGATGATGCTGGAAAAATAACTAAAGCCGAGGAACTATAAGCCGGAGGGGGGTGAAATTACATCCTTTTCAGAATGGGATTATGGGGATGAAAGTGATGTGCAAATAATTATTCCGAAACTTGAATGCAATACAATCTTTTCGGGTGACTATCGAACCAAAGGAGAAATTACGGGAAGTGCAGATGGCAGGGCAAAAATCGGAGAAACTACCACAAAAGGATAAAATGGAGAAGATAAAATGAAACGATTTTTGATCTTATGGGCGATAGGGAAAATGACATAACCAAAAGTTTTATATTATTATAGAGGCAAAGCGGGGATGGGTCCTTCCGGGAGAGCCACAATTGAGGCTGTATTCGGAGAGATCTAGGGAAGCGCTGATTAAATCAGCACTTCCTTAGAGCCTCCGGCGGATGCACACGGATTTGCAAAGGAATGTGCCGCTTCGCGGCGCAAATCCGGTGCGGGAAACGCTTTAATCAGCGTTTCCCTAGGTTTATCAACAGCCCGGCAAAGGTGAAAGTGATCGTGTCCATGTCGGAATGCACGGAGGAATATGCGAAAAAGCGGCTGCCAGTGATACCGATGATTACGGTGCTTCACCTTCCATGGATGGTGATTTGGAATAATTTTAAATATATCTTGGAACAGAATAATAAAGCGAAACTTAATGATGTTCCTCTCAGCGATTCCGAGTTTGCAAAGATAAAGAATGATTTATCTCACGCTTCATTCTATGATGCCGGAAAATGGATGGTAGGAGAAAATGGCAAGGTATATGTCCATGTCCCGCGTGGGAATGAAACATTGCATCTTATGGTGATGAATAATGAACATGTGGCTGGCGGATCAAGTGTGTACGAGGTTATCAATCAATACCAGGCGTTTAAGACAGAGGATACAGAGGGTGATAGAGACAGGCGTTTTGACGTAACGCTCCTTATTAATGGAATTCCTTTCATCCATATTGAACTTAAGAACAAAGAACATTCCTATATGGATGCCTATCGCCAGATTAAGAAATATATTGCAGAGGGTAAGTTTCACGGCATTTTTTCAAATGTGCAGATGTTTGTTGTAAGTAATGCTGTAGATACAAAGTATTTTTCTGCTGCGAGAGATACGGAACTGAACAAAAAATTTATCACAGGATGGCTTGATAAAGAAAATCATCCTGTCTGTGATTATATTGAGTTTGCCAGAGCTGTTCTTAAAATACCTGAAGCGCATGAGATGATTACCAGATATACAGTTCTTGATAACGATAGAAGGAAACTTTTGATACTGCGTCCATATCAGATCCATGCGATTGAAGCAATGCGGGCAGCATCGAAGCGGGGAAAATCTGGATTTATCTGGCATACGACAGGTTCCGGGAAAACAATGACTTCCTACAAAGCTACAAGAAATCTGCTGATGGACATTCCGGCAATTGAGAAAACGGTATTTCTCATTGACAGGAAAGAGCTTGATATGCAGACTAAAATGGCGTTTCAGTCATATGCGGATAATGATACGATTGACGTGGATGATACGGACTATGTCGATTCCCTTATCAAAAAGATGTCGGATGACAACCGTCAGATGATAGTAACCACTCGTCAGAAAATGCAGATTATGGTAAATCGGCGTCTAAAGGAAGGGACTAAGCGGTATGATAAAATTAAGGCATTAAAGGTCGCTTTTGTTGTTGATGAATGCCACAGGGCTGTAACGCCACAAACCAAAAGAGACCTTGAAAAATTTTTCACCAATTCATTATGGTATGGTTTTACGGGGACACCCATTTTTGAAGAGAACAGTTATGAACAGAAAGGCGACCTGGCACAGACCACGGAGCAGTTATATGGAGAGTGTCTGCATAGCTATACCATTAAAGAGGCTATCCATGATGAAGCGGTCTTAGGATTCATGGTTGAGAATCTTGGGGCTAAGGATTTAAGTGCCGAGGATACCGAAAAAGTGTATGAGACCGAGGAGCATATGCGGAAAGTCTTGCATGTCATTCTGAATCAGTCCTATGACAAATTTGGCATGAAAAATGGCAGGGGCAAAACCTATGAGGCGATATTGACAACCAGTTCCATCGCAATGGCACAGAAGTATTATGATTTACTCAAAAAAGTGAAAGAAGGTAATGACGAGCTGAAGATTAGTGATGATATACATAAGGCGTTACCTGATTTTCCGAAATTTGCCATAACCTATTCATTGTCGGAAAACGATGAAGCCTCCATTGTCAATCAAGATAAAATGAAGAAATCGTTAATAGATTATAATGAGATGTTTGGAAGCAGTTACAAGATTGATGCTATTAATGCTTACAACAGTAATCTTAATGAGCGGCTGGCCAGAAAAGAGAAGAAATATATGAACCGGAGCCAGCAGCTTGATTTGGTTATTGTCGTTGACAGACTTTTAACAGGGTTTGATGCGCCGTGCCTTTCTATTTTGTTTATGGATAGACAGCCTATGGCTCCGCAAAATATTATTCAGGCATTTTCACGAACTAATCGATTGTTTGATACCAATAAGCAGTATGGGCAGATTGTAACATTCCAGGCTCCGAAAGAGTTTTTTGTTGCTATGATCGTGGCATTGAGGTTTTTTTCGCCCGAG